>CALSBN010000037.1:0-27995 GCA_943373185.1 Opitutus sp. GAS368
GGGAGCGTCTTAACGCAAATGTAAACAACGCCGCCCAACTTCCCGAGCATCTTGCGGCGATCACCGAGGCGCGAGTTGAAGTGGAGAAGCGATTCGTGAAGCGGAGTGAGCTCGCAATGAATCTCCAGTATTTTTACCGGCTCGAAACGGAAACCGGGGTCAAGCTCCTGACGCTTGCCCAAAATCCGCCTCCGGCGATCAAGCCGGGCACCAAAATTCCTTTGGGAGGAATTGGATTCACCCTTTCGTTCCAAGGTCCGTATTTGACGGCAATGGACTTTCTTCGGCGCGTAGAAAACGGGCTGCATTACTCCCGGACCACCTCGGCGGGTATTGCGACGGTCGCAGGAAACCGGGCGGGCCCGGTGACCATATCGCTCTCGCTGGAACTCTTCGGCCAACCATGAACACCCGACCGCGATTTTTTGAACGATACTTGGTGCTCGCCCTGTTGGCGGCGCCGTTGTTTGCGGCCAAGACGCCTCCGGCAGGGGACATCGCTCCCGCCGCGAAGCGACGGCCGACGGTCGAACTCGCCCAGAAAATCGCCTCGGTCGCGGCACCGGTTCCGTTGGCGGCCGAGTCTGTTCTGCCGTTTAATCCGGTGGCCTTCAGCCAGCCTGATCCCGAGGAGCAACGAGCACTCGAGCAGGCGGCGGCAAATCAAAGGGCCCAGGCGGCGGCGCCCACCGGCGGAGCTGGACAAGCTCGACCCGGAGCCACTGACCGCGAACAGCTCGCCGCGATCGCCTCGCAAATCAGGCCTTCGGGATCGATGTTGGTCAGAGGTGAACCGCGGCTCATTTTACAAAGTCGATTCGTAAAAATAGGTGATAAATTCACCGTTACCTATTCGGGAGTTGATTACGTGCTCGAACTGACCGCGATTGACCTCACCACCTTTACCCTCCGCCTCAATGGCGAGGCCATCACACGTCCCATCAAATCCGGAAGCAAGTCACCATGACCACTCGTCGCCGCTCCCTCGCCATCGCTGCCGCCATGATTGTCGCCACGATGTCTGGCACCGCCCAGACCCCCCCCGCGACACCGCCGGCCGCGCCTGCGCCGCCTGCCGTAGTGCCCGAGACGCCGGATTCCGCGGCTGCCGGCGGGGTCGTTATCAAACCTGAAGAACCCTCGCCCAGCACGGCGACGAAGAGCAAGGATGCCTCGGGCCGCGACACGCTTTCCGTCGATTTTCCCGAGGAAGATGTTCGTAATATCGTCCGTAATGTCGCCGACCTCTTTGAGCTGAACATCATCATCCCGGAGACGTTGCAGGGCAAAGCGTCGATCAAACTGCGTGATGTTTCGTGGCGACAGATTTTTCAAAGCGTGCTCGGCCCGATCAATTTCACTTACGTTGAAGAGGGTAACATCATCAAGATTGTCAGCAATGACAGTCTGCAAATTGAGCCGGTCTCGACCGAGGTCTTTGTCATCAATTACGCCCGGGCCGCTGATCTTTTGCCGACTTTAACCACTCTGGTTGACGCGACGATCGGGAAGATTGTGGTCGATGCGCGCAGCAATGCGTTGGTGATCACCGAACGCCCGACCCGCATGAATCGGATTCGTCCGATTATCGAGCAACTCGACCGGGCGACCGATCAGGTGATGATTGAGACCAAGTTTGTCGAAGTCACCGACCGCGATGTCCGAAACATCGGGGTGAATTGGTCATCACTCGCGAATTACACCGTGGCGGCCGGCCCGTTGCAGGGACAATTTAGCCGGGAACGTGGGCAAACGGGAAGCGATGGAAGAACCGGAAACAGCGGTTCCACGGGTTCCTCCAATTCTTCCACCAACGGAACCAGCAACTCCACCGGCACAAGCAACCAGACCGGCGGATCGACCACGACGGGAAATGTAACGTCCACGGGTGGCACGGTTACGTCCACCTCGTCGACTGGCAGCAACGGCTCGCTTACGAATAACTCAACGGTCTCGACCACCGGTGGAACGTCCAATGCCGGTTCTTCCAGCTCTTCTAACGCGCTTAATTTGTTGAATTCCCTCGCCAACACCGATGGCACGACCCGCTCCTTGAGCACCGTTTTTTCGGCCGACGAATTCAAGTTGGTCCTGAGCGCGCTCCAATCCCAAAACAGCATCAAGCTGGTGTCCAATCCCACGATTGTGACCCTGAACAATACCCCGGCGACGATTTTGATCGGTCAAAAGTATCCAATCGCCACGCCGAATATCTCTCCGGGCGGCGCCGGCGGGGCGGCGACCGTCACTTATACAATTACGGAGAAAGATATCGGCATCCGGCTCGAGGTTACTCCGCAGGTGAACAACCGCGGTTTCATCAAGCTGTCGGTCAAGCCGACCGTGAGCAGCATTTCCGGCACGGTGACGATCCCGCAAGGCGCCGAGTATCCGATCGTGGCCACCCGCGAGGCGACGACCCAGATTTCGATCAAGGACGGCTACACGATGGGCATTGGCGGTCTCATTCAGAATACCACCACGAAGGGCGAGACCAAGGTCCCGGTGCTGGGCTCGATCCCTGGATTAGGCCGTCTCTTCCGTTCCGACAACAAGACGGCTGAAAACAGCAATCTGATCATCTTCATCACCGCCAAGACCGTCAGTGCGGAAGGCGCGCCGATCGAGGCGATCTTCAGTTCCGAACAGGTGCGGCAACTCGATATGCGCCGCGAAGACCTGCCCGGTTATCGTGACGGATCGGATCCGTTCGTGAAGCCGGTCGATCCCAAGGCGAAGAAAAAGTGAAGCGGTCCCGCACTCGCACCATCAACCAACGAGGTGAAATCATGAAACTGCGGCTTAATTTCTTGTCGGGTCTTTTGCTCGGTCTTTTTGCGATTGCGCCGCTTGCTGCGCAGCAACAGGCGGTAATTTCTGTTGGCGTCACGTCGATTCAAGTGGGCACAGGCTTACCGACGACTCCGCCAAATGAAGTCTCCGGTGCGGCTCTAACTGAGATTACGATCCGGGCAAATGCCGTGGGAACGACGCTAGTGAGCAGCTTCACCTATTCGTTTTTTGTAAATGGCCTGCAAATTGGAACTACGACCGGGGCTGTGGCCCCACCAGCCGCTGCGTCCGCGAGGTGGACTCCGCCTCAGCCGGGAGCTTACTTCATCACTGTAACGGCGACAGATGGAGTGAATTCGGCCACTTCCCTTCCAGTCAGGTATTTTGCGACCGGGACCCAACTCATCAGCCCTTTGGCGGGAACGCTGGTGCCGAATGGTTCTTCGCTGGTCATCAAGGGCGATGCGACACCGTCAGGCGGGTTCATTCAGCGCATGGATTTCTATGCAGACGGTGCTCTGATTGGCAGCGATACGTCTGCCCCTTATTCGCTTATCTATACGCCGGCGACATTACCAACGGTGCACACCATAGAGATTCGTGCTTTCGACAACAATAGCGTTCAAGTTTCCCCGAATGGAACGAGCACTGCCACCATCACGATGGTTACGCCGATCGGCGCTTTGCCAACGAGCGTGATTTCGAGCCCATTGAGTGGTTCGCCTCTCGCGATACCAAACTATGTCGCGAATACAAATGCCTCGATCCCGGTAACAGTAAGCGCCAACGACACTGACGGAACCTTGGGGAAGGTTGAACTCTACATTGACGGCGTCCTGTCTAACACCAGCACATCATTTCCCTACACGTTCGCGTGGAAACCCCAGGTGATAGGGACTTACCGGTTGGTTGCACTGGCTTATGACGACAAGAACAATGTGACGGCGTCGGCGCCGAGTATTATCACGATTTCAGCTCCTCCGCTGGTTGCGCTCACGGCCCCGGCTGCGGGAGCAACCGTCAACGCCGGAAGTCCGACTCAAGTGACGGCAAACGCGAGTGATAGTGATGGATCGATTGCATCGGTGCAGTTTTTTGCCGACGGCGTATTGATCGCCGAGAAAACGAGTGCGCCTTATGCCGTGGCATGGACACCGACCGTAAAGGCACTGTTTGCACCTACGATATTGACCGCATTAGCTACCGATAACGTCGGCGTGACGACAGTCTCTACGAGTGTAAGCGTTACGGTGGTCGGGCCAGGCGGAGGTAGTGGCGGAGCGGTAATCGGTGCGCCCCCTACGGTGTCAGTGACGGCGCCGTCAGGCGGAACATCACTGAGTGTCGCCTCTCCAGTTAATATTTCGGCGATTTCCTCCGACCCTGATGGGAACATCAAATCGGTTCAATTTTTGGCCAACGGTGATAGTTTGGGCGTGGATTCAGCGTTTCCTTACAGTGTTTCGTGGACTCCGACCAATTTGGGCACCTTTGCAATCGTAGCCCGTGCTACTGACAACGATGGCAATGTGGTAACCAGTTCGATTGTGAGCGTCACGGTGATCGATCCTTCTCCGGGCGTGCCCGCGGTCAGCGTGACTGGTCCGTCCGCCGGGTCCGTCTTGCCGGTGGGGGCGACCCAAACAATCACGGCGAGTGCCTCGGCCTCGACCGCGATCACGACGGTGCAATTCTTGGTAAACGGGCAACCCATCGGTTCCTCGACGCGGTTTCCCTACAACGCGACATGGACGCCGTCGTCACCGGGCGCCTACATTTTGACGGCCCGGGCAACCGACGATGTGGGCAAGCAAACCACCTCGGCTCCGGTCAACGTCACGGTCACCGGCGGTTTGTCGCCGGTCATTGCCGTCACCGGCCCTTCCGCAGGCGCAGTGATTGCATTGGGCAGCGGTGCGCAGATCACGGCCAATGCCTCAGATCCCGATGGCTCGGTGACCCAAGTGCGTTTCTTCGCCAATGGGGTGTTGCTTCCCTCCGGCACCCTCGCGTTGCCACCGTATAGTTTGACTTGGGTGCCGGCGAGCGCCGGGGCGTTCCAACTGACCGCCGTCGCGACCGACAACACGGGCAATACTACCACATCGGCTCCGGTAGCCGTCACGGTCACGTCAACTGGAGCACCATCCGTCGCGATCTCTAATCCGGGCACCGGTCTTTCCTTCGGGGTCGGCACCTCGGTTCCGGTCAATGCTACGGTGACGGGCGGAAATGGTCCGATCACGCAGGTTCAATTCTTCATCAACGGTATCCCGCTGAGCTCTGATACTGCTGCGCCTTACACGGCGACGTGGTCACCGGGCGCTGCAGGCACCTACAACCTGCTCGCAGTCGCGACCGATAGCGCAGGCGTTTCTACCGCTTCCAGCGCGGTTGCCATCACCATCAATTCAAACAGTCCTCCCGCCGTATCCTTGGTTAGCCCCGGCACCAATCTTGTGGTCGGCCTCGGCACATCGGTCAATGTGTCGGCGAGCGCGAGCGACAGCGACGGCACGATTTCAAACGTGCGCTTCTTGATCAACGGCACTCTGCTCGCGACCCGCTCGGGCTTGCCCTACAGTTCGGCCTTCACGCCATCGGCACCCGGAGTGTATTCGGTCGTAGCTCAAGCCACGGACAATTCGGGCAACGTCACGGATTCGGCGCCGCAGACGATTACAATTCTCGGCGGTAACGTGCCATTGGTCACTTTGGATAGTCCAGCTTCCGATGTCTCGATTTCAGCAGATTCTAGTCTGCTCTTGTCGGCGGACGCCGCGATCAGCACAGGCACCATCAACCGCGTTGAGTTTTATGCAGGGAATGCGCTCTTGGCCACGCGCACGGCCGAACCCTATTCGTTCGTGTGGCGCCCTGCGTCGATCGGCGTCTATTCGGTGCGGGCTGTCGCGTATGATGGCACCGGCACGAGTGTTTCGTCTTCGGTGAGCACCGTCACCGTGGGACCAGCCCGCGCTCCAGCCGGCTCATTCTTCGTCAACTTTACCAGTCCCGCGAATAACTCGAGCCTCGTCGCGTTTCGAAATCTGACCCTGTCGGCTTTCACCAATATAGGCGAAGGAGCCTCCCCGGTCGTTGATTTTTATGGGAATGGCTCACTGATTCGAACCGTTTCGTCTCCACCTTTTCAGGATACCTTTAACGTAACGATTCCCGGTGTATTCGAGTTTTATGCCGTGGTTCGCACCAGCGGTTCGGCCTACACGTCCAGCCCAATACTGGTCACGGTATTGCCCAATACAGCTCCGGTGATTTCGATTTCGGCTCCCAGCACCGGTTCGACGATTACGGTTGGCGCAGCAACTGCAATTAAAGCAGTGGCGACCGACGCCGATGATCAAATTGATTCAGTGCGCTTTCTCGTCAACGGGCAGGTGATTTCGACGGATAGCACGTTCCCCTACGAAGCAAGTTGGACGCCCACTTCCGAGGGTATCTACACGCTGACTACGATTGCCAAAGACAGCCAGGGGTCGGTCGGTGGTAACCAAACGACCTCGGCCCCGGTCTTCGTGCGGGTGACCGCGCCCGCCGCTTCCGGCGGTTCAGGCGTTGCCCCGGACTTGGTCTATGCCGGATCCTTCCAAGCGATCGGTGAAACTGGCAAATACGCGATCATCACCCTCGCGGGTAAAACGGCGACGTTCATTGGCTACACCACGGCGGGCGGCGTCAAAACGCTGTTCTACCCCAGCCTGAGCTTGGATGCGACCGGCGGCTTTAGTTCTGGAACCGCGTTGAGTGCACGGGTCAATACGACCGGAGTCAGCGGCTCATTGGACGCCAATCGCCTGCCGTTTATCGGGCAAGTCGCCTTTGCGGGCGCGACCCGGGTAGCCTCCGGTTTGTTCACCGGCAATCTCGCCAACCGCAACGCGAGCACCGTCGCGGCGATCGTCGGACCGGATGGATCGATCATGGTCTATGTGGCCGATGGGGCGTTCAGCGACGCGGGCGCAGGGGCGGTGGATACGGCGGGCAACTTCAACCTCTCGCTAGCCGGCGGCAGTCGGTTGGTGGGCAAGGCTGATCCTGTATCCGGATTCCTAAACGCCACCCTCACCGGTGGCCCGGGCGGCTTGGTTATGGGTGCGCTTTCCTCCGGAGGTTCCTTCAGTGACGGCACGCTCCGCAGTCTCTCGACCCGTGGCCAAGTCGGCACCGGGGCTAATTTCCTCATCGCGGGATTTGTGGTCGGGGGCTCGGCGCAAAAACAAGTGATGGTGCGCGCCATTGCTCCCACGCTTGGCTCCGTCTTCGGTCTTTCCGGGGCGCTCGCCGATTCGCAGTTGGAAATTTTCAACTCCAGTGGCTCGCGAATCATCGCCAATGACAACTGGGCGACCTCGACCAACGCTTCGGCCATCGTCAGCGCAGCGGCAACGGTGGGGGCATTCCCGCTGACTTCCGGTAGCTTGGATTCGGTTATTCTCACCACGCTCGCGCCGGGCGCCTATACCGCCCAAGTCAGCGGTATCGACGGGCGCACGGGAGTGGCGTTGGTCGAGCTTTACGACGTCGATAGCGTCGGGCCGTTCTCGCCCCAAAAGGTCACGAGCGTATCGACCCGCGGCGTGGTGGGCGTCGGCGAAAGCAATCTCATCGCCGGTTTCCAAGTCAGTGGCAGCACTTCGAAATTGGTTCTGGTGCGCGGGATCGGTCCCGGTCTCAGCGCTCTCAACGTCGCCGGGGCTTTGGCAGATCCGCTGCTCCAAATCATTCGGATGGATCGCGGCACGCGCACCGTGGTGCGGGAGAATGACAACTGGGAGACGGGCAACGATGTCACCCTGGTAACCGATGCTTCGACCAAGGTCGGTGCCTTCCCGCTCCGCGCCGGCAGCCGCGATGCGGTGATTCTGATCAGTCTTCCCCCCGGCACCTACAGCGCCACGGTCAGCGGGGTCGGAAGCACGACGGGCGTCGGCCTGGTTGAGGTCTACGAAGTGCCGTAAACCGGGAGCGGTCGTTTCCCTTTTTGCAGGCCGGTCGTCAGACCGGCCTTTTTTGGGTCCACGGTTTCCGTCGAGTAGCGGCGGCGAATCGGAGGTGCTTCAAATCCGTGCCGGTTCACCACCATCCGCTGATGAAACCCGTGGTTCCTTTGATCGCGACCACTCCCAGGTTTTTGGCCGCATGGGCCACGAAGCATGGCAGCAGGGAGCCTTGGGGATTCCACGGAGCGAGCCGGGCCGCGTAAAGCCAGAGCGAGGTCGTGAAGAGCACCGCCGTGCTGAAAACGCCCTTGGCGGTGAAGGTCCACGCGAACCCGGCATCATCCCAGCTCCACAGGAACGGATGGAGCGCGGCGAAGATCAGCGAGGCTCCGACTGCCCCGGCCCACACCGCTGCCCGCCGCCGACTCCCCACGACCAGATAGCCGCGGAAGATGATTTCCTCGATCACCGGGGCGGCGAGGACCGAATAGACCGCGAACATCACGGTCATCTTCGATTGCTCGGCGAATAGCCCCAGCGCCGACTCGCCCCACGTTTCCAACGCGAGAATTGCCAGCACGCCCGCCACCGCGATCACGGTCGCGCGAGTGGGTGCCGGTTCAGCGCCGGGAAGGGCCCCGCCACCGGCTTTTTTTGATCCGGAGGGTTGAGCCCCTGCAAGGTTGGCTCTCAGGTCTTCACGCCAGAGCCAGGCGCAATAGAGACCGGCGGCGGTCATCAGAATGAGAAGCAGAGGATGATTCATGGGCTTATGGCGTCTCTCGGAGTTGTCTATTTTGAAATTCGCGATCAACAGTCTTTCGTCTCCATGACTAGCCTCGCTTCTCTCGCAAAACCAGTTCCTTCCACCTTTGCGGTTGGATTTGGGCACCTTGCGGCGCACATGGCGGAGCTTGATCGCTTCCTTCATGGTGAGATCGCCACCTTCGAGCCCGAGATTCGCGCGATGGCCGACTACTGTATCGACACCTCGGGGAAACGCATTCGTCCGGCCTTGGTGTTTTTGAGCGGCTGGCGCGGGCCGGGCGTGATCACACCGGACCTCGTGCGAGTCGCCGCCGTCGTCGAACTCGTCCATTTGGCGACCCTCGTGCACGATGACATCATGGACGAGGCCGATGTGCGCCGAAGCCGTCGCACGGCGGCCCGTGAATTTGGTCCGGTCGCCGCCGTTTTGTTGGGTGATGCGCTTTTCGCCCATGCCCTGCATCTCGCCACCCAGTTTCCCACCACCGAGGTGTGCGCGGCGGTCTCGGAGTCCACGCGCCGGGTCTGCGCGGGCGAGATTGTGCAGACGCTGCGGCGCGGTTCCCTGAATATCACTCTCGCCGACTATCAGCGGATCATCGATCTCAAGACCGCCGAGCTGTTCCGGGTGTCATGCTATCTCGGTGCGAAGCTATCCGGCGCCGAGCCCGCCTGCGCCGAGGCGGTGGCCCGGTTTGGCCGCCATCTCGGGATCGGCTACCAAATTTACGACGACCTCGCCGATTATTTCGGCAACGAAGCCCGCATCGGGAAGACGCTCGGCACCGATCTCGCGAGCGGAAAAATAACCCTGCCGCTGATCAAACTCAGCGAACGGCTGTCGGTTGCCGATCGGGAGGCGCTTTCCGAGGAGATCACGGGCAAGCGTCCGGCCCAGCTCGCCCTCCGCCTGCAACAGATGAATGACCTGGGAGTTTTCGCCGCCGTCACGGCGGCGGTGCACGAAGAGATTGCCAGTGCGTGCGCTGCCCTCGCGCCGTGGGCTGATTTTCCGGCGACGCCCCACTTGCTGGCGCTTGGCGAGGTCCTGCGCGGTCAGGTGGCGGCGCTGCAAATCCGCGGCTGAGCGGTCAGCGGCGCGCCTCGGCGCGTTCCCACGCAAAAAGGTATTGCTGGGCGAGGCCAGCCAGCGGTCCGAAGTGGGCGCGGCCGAATTGCGCGACTTGCGCGGGCTTCCAGCCGTCAAGGGCGTAGCGCCGCTCCATCGTTTTGAGAATCCATACGTCGACGGGAAACGCTTCCAGCCGGCCGGCGCCGAAGAGGAGCACGCAGTCGGCGACTTTTTCACCCACGCCCGGGAGCGAAACGAGCCGCGCCTTCGCCTCGGCGTAGGGCGCGGCCTCCGTCTCTTCGAGCCAGCCGGGATGTCGGGCGATAAATTGCGCCGTCTCGTGGATGTAGCGGGCGCGGAAGCCGAGGAGACATCCGCGTAGCTCGGCTTCGGGGATGACGGCGATCTCCGCCCACGTCGGCAGACGGTTGAACCGGAGCGGGGCGGATTTCGGCGAAACTCCGTCGCCAATGGCGGCACCATGGCGTTCGGCGAGGAGCGCCATCATTTGTTTGATCTGCACGATCTGCTTGGTGGCGCTGCAAAGGAAGCCGAGCAGGGTTTCGCCGAAGGGTTGGCGCAGAATGCGCAGAGCGGGAAACGCGGCGATGCACCGGGCGAGATGGGCGTCGCTGCGCCACGGGAGCGTATCGGCGAGCGCGCGGGGATCGCCGTTGCCATCGAGGTAGCGCAGCAACGCGGTTCCGGTATCGGCCGTGAGTGCGGACCATTGCAGCCCGGCGTCGGCGTCGAGGCTGAGGCGCGCGATGTGGTGATCCCATTGGCCGAGGTAGGTGCCGTCCGGCGCGGGCTGCCAACGAAACGCTTGCCCGCCGTCAACCGTCTCCGCGAGGACCGCCGCGGATGGCGCATGGCTCAGCGCGAGCGGTTGCCACGGAGTCCAACGGGCCGTCGTCACGGCGCAGGTTTGGCCCAGAGGAAACTTTCGCGGCTCGCGAGCTCTTCGCCTTTGCCGTCGAAGAGGGCGAGGCGCCACGCGACCGCATGGGTTTTGCGATCGGGCCAGTCGGTGCCGGTGAGGCCGAGATTGAAGACGATCTCCCGGCCGATGAGCACGACAGGGAAGGTGTAGGTTTTCGCCTGCGGGGCGTCGGGTTTGATGATCTGCAGCACGAATTTCGCGTCGGCGGCGTTGAGCGTAGTCTTGGTGCGCACGAGAAAATAGTAACCGGCGCGGGATTCGGGTTGGCTGCGAAGGACGGTGTGCCGGCCGGTGTTTTCCTGACCGTTAAAATACTCCGAGATGCGGTCGAAGGACTCGGCGGTGCGCCACGCGGGCCAGACGCGGACGAACTCGACCTCGGCGGCGTGCGCAAGGAAGGGCGCCGCGAAAAACACGAAACACACGAAGGACAGAACACGGCTGCGGCTCATGAATCGAAAGGTGCGGGACAGAAGGGTCGGCGACAAGCGTGGGCGTGGTTCTTTACGGTTCCAGCCGGACGAATTGGAAACGGCGGATGCTCAGCGGAGCGGGCTCCCAGTTTTTCACGGCGGGATGAATCAGGTAGGTGCGGGCGCGGTGGACGAGCGGGGCGACCGGGGCTTGGGTCAAAAGGAGCGTCTCGGCCTCTTGGAAAAGGGCGAAACGCCGCACCGGATCGGCGGTGGCGGTGGCTTGGTCGAGCAGGGCGTCGTAGGCCTTGTCGCCCCAGCCGGTCCAGTTCTGGCCGTTGCCCGTGCGGAAGATTTCAAGGAAGGTAGCGGGGTCCGGGAAGTCGGCCGTCCAACCGAGGAATCCGAGGGTGTGCGCGAGGTTTTGCTGGTTCTGAAAGAGGGTTTTCTGCTCGAAGGGCTCGATGGTTACTTTGATCCCGAGCTCGCGCTGCCACATGGCTTGGATGGCTTCCATCATGCGGGGTTGGTTCTCATCATTGAGCACCTGCACGGGGATGGAGGGGAAATTCTTCCCGCCGGGAAAGCCAGCCTCGGCGAGGAGGCGACGCGCCTCGGCGGTGTCGAGGGCGAGACGCGTGCGGGAGACGTAGGTGCCGCAGTCGGGCGGAACCACCGAGGCGGCGGCGAGGAAGGCGCCGTTGAGGACCTTTTGGGAGAGAGCGTCGCGATCCACCGCGAGGGTGAGAGCGCGGCGCACGCGCGGATCGGTGAAGGGGGCTTTGGTGACGTTGAAGTTGAGGTAGGTGATGTTGAGCAGGGGATCGATGCGCAGGGGCGAGGGGGATTGGGCGCGGTAGGTGGCGAGCTTTGACTTCGGCACGTCGAAGGTGACGTGGACCTGGCCGGCGCGGAAGTTGAAGTCCTCGGTGTCGGATTTTTCGGTGGGAAAGAAGACCACGCGTTCGAGCGAAGTGCGGGCGGCGTCCCAGTAGCGGGGATTTTTTACGACGACGAGACGGGCGTTGGGCGACCACTCGGCGAGGGTGAAGGGGCCGTTGCCCACGAGATTGCCGGGACGGGTCCACGGATTGGCGCGGTCGTCGCTCCGGCCGAATTTCTCGATCGTGGCGCGGTGCACGGGCATCCAGGTGTTGTGGGCGGCGAGTGCCGGGAGATAGGGCGTGGGGTGAGTCAGTCGGAGTCGAAGCGTGCGGTCGTCGATGACTTCAACGCCGACTTCGGAAAATTCCTTGAGGTCGCCCTTGTTGAAACGCTCGGCGTTTTTGAGCGGCCAGAGCATGTAGGAGTAGCCCGCGCCGAACGCCGGGGTGAGGATGCGTTGAAAGGAAAACGCGAAGTCGCGGGCGGTGACGGGATCGCCGTTGGACCAGCGGGCGTCGGCGCGGAGGTGAAACGTGTAAACGAGGCCGTCGGCGGAAATTTCCCAGCGCTCAGCGACGCCGGGGAGGGCGGAGGAAGATTTTTCGTCGGTGACGGTGAGTCCCTCGTAGAGCGAGGCGAGGATGATGCCATCGGTAAGCGAATCGACGACATGGGGGTCGAGGGAGGCGGGCTCGTTCTGATTGCCGAGAAGCAGGGTCTTCGTGCGGAGACCGGCCTCGGCGGGCGTTTCGCGTTTGCCGCAGGCGGCGAGCAACAAAGCGATGGAAGCGAGCGAGAGAGCGAAGAGACGACAGCGCATGGGGGAGACGAAACGGACGGTTGGCGGCGGAGGCAAAAAAGTTTTCCGTGTCCCTAAGAAAGCCGGCGGCGGCTCGTTTAACCGGAGAACCCACATGGCATCCACCACGCCGAACCTACGGGTCCTTTCCCATGACCAGCCCAGCCTGCTCGAACGCACCTTTGCGGCCCAAGCCGCCCCGCTCACCCGGTATGCGACGCGCCTGCTGCACGGCGACGCCGACCGGGCGCGTGACGTGGTGCAAGACACGTTCGTCAAATTTATGGCGCAGCCGGTCGCGGCGGTGGACGGGCACGAAGTCGAGTGGCTGTTTACCGTTTGCCGGAACCGGGCGCTCGATGTGTTGCGGAAGGAGGGGCGCGTGAGCCGGTTTGCCGAGGGTCAGGCGGAGCGGGTCGTGGCCGTCGAGCCGCGGCCGGGGCGCGGACTCGAAATGGCGGAGACGCAGGAGACGCTGCTCGCTCTGATCGGGAGATTGCCGGCGAACCAACAGGAGGTGGTGCGGCTCAAGTTCCAGAGCGGATTTTCCTACAAAGAAATCGCGCGGATCACGGAACTCTCGGTGACCAACGTGGGATTTCTGATCCACACGGCGGTGGCGAAACTGCGGAGCGAATTTGCCGCGATGCGGCCCTGAACCCGGAACGACCAAAAGATTTTACGACCATGAAGACCGACAAAGCAGAGAGATTTTCCTCCGACGATCCGCGCCTGACGGCGTATGCGTTGGGCGAATTGGACGGGGCGGACCGGGAAGCGGTCGAGGCGGCGTTGCGCGAAGACGCGGCGCTGCGGGCGACGGTGGTTGAGATCCGTGCGACGGTCGCGCAGTTGGAAGGGGCGCTGGCGGGCGAGGCGTTGCCGGAGATGACGACGAAAGTGGACGTCGCCCGGCCGAATCGCGGCGGGGTGTTACTGAAGTTTCCTCAATTCTACTACGTGGTTTCGGGGTTGGCGGCGGCATGCTTCGTCGTGTTTGTGCTTGTGAACGATCCGGGTGAAGCGCCGACGAAGGCGAAGGTGACGGAGCAGCGGGTGCGGACGGTGATCAACTTGCCGGCGCCCGAGGCGGCGAGTGGCGAGACGACCGCGAACGCAGCCGTCGCGGTGGCGTTGGCGCCGATAGCACCGGAGTCGCCGACGATTGTCGGGGTGGCGCCGAAGCGGATGGAGTTTCAGTTGGACCGATTGCCCGTGAGCGAAGGGATCGCGGCAGGGGTGCTGAATGAAAATCTCCAGCGAGTGAATCCGGTGAAGGATTTGGAATCGCAGCGATTGGCGGCGATGGACAAAGCGCGGGCGAGCAAGACAGTGGCGGCGACGTCGCCCCAGTTTAGGCCGCAGATCGCTTTGGCTTCTGACCAAGGAGCGGGTGCACGAGGCATGGCGTTGGCGGTCTCGGGAGCGTCGTTGCATCCATCGGGCGGTGCGCGGTCGGAGCGGTTCGTGAAATCGCTTGGGATCGTTACGATGGCTTCCGACATGTCGTCGCCCGCGACCGAGAGCTACGTCTATCGCCAGGACGCGGGCTTCCTGAGCGCGGCCGAGACTCCGCTTTCGACGTTTGCGGCGGATGTGGACACGGCGAGCTACTCGAACGTGCGGCGGATGTTGCGGGCGGGACAGAAACCCCCGGCGGATGCGGTGCGCGTGGAGGAGTTGGTGAATTATTTCCCGTATCAATATCAGGCGCCGAAAACGGGGATGTTTTCGGCGGAGCTGGAAGTCGCGGACGCGCCGTGGGCGGCGGGGCATCGGCTCGTGCGGATCGGACTCAAGGCTCGCGAAATCACGGCGGCGGAGCGCGGCGCGGCAAACTTGGTTTTCCTCGTGGATGTCTCGGGGTCGATGAACGCGCCGGAACGGTTGCCGCTGGTGAAAGAGTCGTTGCGGCTGCTCGTGAACCGACTGCGGCCCGACGACCGCGTGGCGATCGTGACGTATGCGGGTGCGTCGGGGTTGGCGCTGGCGTCAACGCCCGTGGCGCAGACGCGGGAGGTCGTAGCCGCGATCGACGCGATGACACCGGGCGGGTCGACCAACGGCGGGATGGGCATCCAGCTCGCTTACGACATCGCGAAGGCAAATTTTGTGACGGGCGGCGTGAACCGCGTGATCCTTTGCACCGACGGAGATTTCAACGTGGGCGTGACCGGCGAGGGCGCGCTGGTGCGACTCGTGCAGGAGAAGGCGAAGTCGGGGGTTTTCCTGACGGTGCTCGGCTACGGGATGGGAAATTTGAACGACGCGATGTTGGAGGCGATCGCGGACAAAGGGAACGGCAGCTACGGCTACGTCGATTCGCGGCGTGAGGCGGAGAAGCTGCTCGGAGCGCAGGTAAGCGGCACGCTCACGACGGTGGCGAAGGACGTGAAACTGCAGGTGGAGTTCAACCCGGCGCGCGTGGCGAGCTACCGGCTGATCGGCTATGAGAACCGACTCCTGGCCAAGAACGATTTCAACAACGACAAAGTGGACGCGGGCGAAGTGGGCGCGGGGCACACGGTGACGGCGCTTTACGAAGTCGTGCCGACTTCGGAGGGGCGAAGCGGCCGGGGCGACGCGGCAGGGGCGGGCGCGGTGGACGAGCTGAAGTATTCGCGGCCGCCGGCGCGGGTGGCGTTGGCGGAGGGGAGCGGTGAGTTGTTGACGCTCAAAGTGCGCTTCAAGGAACCGGCGGGAGAGGAAAGCCGGAAGCTGGAGTTTGTGCTGACGGACTCGGGCGCGAAGTGGGCGGAGGCGAGCGCGGACTTCAAATTTGCGGGCGCGGTGGCGGCGTTCGGGATGGTGTTGCGGGACTCTCCGCACAAGGGGACGGCGACGTGGTCCGAAGTGCAGGCGTGGGCCGAGGCGGGAGCGGCGGCCGATCCGGGCGGTTGGCGCGGGGAGTTCTTGGAACTCGTGCGCGCGGCGGCGGTTTTGTAGCGGATAGCCGGCAATCGGGACAACTCACGGGCAAGATGCCCGTGCCGCTTTAGGAGCGGCGGCGGCGGGCGAGGACGACGATGAGGCCGAGGCCGAGCGCCATGAGAGCATAGGTCGACGGCTCGGGCACGGGCGTGAAATTCACGAAGAGATCGTTGCCGATATTCGAGACGAAGAAATGGCCGGTCCCGAGCGAGTTTTGAAAATTGGACGTGTTGAACTGAAACGCGTCGGAAGCGAAGCCGGTGATGCCGCCGCTCGTCTGGACGAACTTCCAACTGTAGGAATTCGCATTGTTGAAGTTGGCGACGAGGGCCGAGTTGTTGCTCAGGTCGAGGGAGTAGAGCTTGACGTTGAACGGTGTGGCCGAGGTCGCGGTGATGGTGAGGGCGCCGCTGATACTCAGCAGATCCCACTGCGAGCCGGGGGTGCCGGCGGTGTTGTTGATATCGAAATCGAAGTTGCCGCCGCCGGAGAAGGTGGTGGCGCCGACGCTCAGCGTGCCGGGGCTGGCACCGGGCGAGACGGTGCCGCCGGTGCTGACCGTGACCGGCCCGCTGAAAGACCCCGTCCCGCCCAAGATGCCTCCACTGTTAATGTTCATGGTGCCGCCGCCGGTGTTGGAACCGGTGACCACGAGTTTGCCACCGTTGATGATCGTCGGGCCAGTGAAGGTGTTGTTGCCGGAAAGCGTGATGGTGGTGCCGGTGGCGAGCGAGAGGCCGCCGGGTCCGGAAATGACCCCGCTCAAATTTTGGGTGCCGGGGCTGGTGAAATTCAACGTGCCGGTGTTGTTGATCGGACCGGTGATGGTGCCGCCGGAACCGATCAGCAGCGTGGCTCCGGAGCCGACGGAAGTGGTGATACCGCCGCCGATGGTGCCGGTGAGAAGGACGATGTTGCCGCCCGCGCCGCTCACGGCGAAGAGCCCGGTGCCGGTTAGGCTGCCCTGAAAATTGGTGGAAGTATTGGCGACGGGCATCGCGACGGTGAACGTGATCCCGGAGGCCAGATCGATCGTGGATCCGAGACCGCTGGTGCCGAGGAAGCCGGCGATGGTTTGGTTGAAATCGACGTCGAGAATCGAGCCGGTGCCGAGCGAGAGCTGCGTGGTGGCGGGGAGCGCGTTGGCGACGCCGACATTGAGGGTGCCGCCGGTGAGGGTGGTGTTTCCGGTGTAGGTGCTGGCGCCGGTCAGCGTGAGGGTGCCGGCGCCGTCTTTTCGCAGCTGGCCTGTGCCGGAGACGACGCCCGCGTAGCTGGAGGCGTCGGAACGATTGAAAGCGAGGGTGGCGTTGTTGGTGACGTTGCTGTTGAGCGTCCCGGTGGTGCCGCCGTCGCCGATGGAGACGGTGCCGGCGCTGATCGTAACCCCGGATTGAGAAACGTTGCCGGTCAGGGAAAGAGTGCCCGCGCCGAGTTTGGTCGAGGTGCCGCCACCGGAAATCGTGCCGGCAAAGGTGGAGTTGTCGGAGCGATTGACGGTGACGGCGCCATTGTTGGTGAGATTGCCGCTGATCATGCCGGTCGTGCCTCCGTTGCCGATGGCGAGCAGTCCGCTGGCTTCGACGGTGACGGCACCGGAGCCCGTGGCGGAGCCGGTGGCGTTGAGGAGCGAGAGGGTGCCGCTGGTGACTGTGGTGCCGCCGGAGAAAGTATTGGCACCGGTAAGCGTGAGGGCACTGGCGTTGGTAAGATCGAGAGCGCCAGCGCCGGAGATCACTCCGGCGTAAGTGGTGTTCGAGCCGCCATGGATCGTCAGGGTCTTGCCGGAGGCAATGTCGGTGGTGGTGGTGGAGATGGCCGAGGCGAGGCTGCCGATGGTCTGGTTCGCATCGACATCGAACGTGGCGGTGCCGGAGAGCGTGAGCGCGGTGCCGGTTGAAAGGGCGTTTTGCACGCCGATTTCGAGGATGCCGGCGCTGATTTGGGTCGAGCCGGTGAAGGTGCTGGCGCCCGTGAGCGTGAGTTTGCCGGCACCGAGTTTGACGAAAGAGCCGGTGCCAAGGATGTCGCCGGCATACGTTGAGTCGTTGGATCGGTTAAAGGTCACGGTGCCGGAGTTTGTAATACCGCCCGAGACAGCGCCGGTGGTGCCGCCGGCACCGATGCTGAGCGCGGCTCCGGAGGCGATGGTGACGTTGCCGCTGCCGGTGGCGGAGCCGGTCGCATTTGTGGCGGTGAGAGTGCCGGCGGAAACTGTGGTGCCACCCGAGTAGGTGTTGGCGCCGGAGAGGGTGAGGTTGCCGGCGCCGAGTTTTTGCACCGCCCCGGAGCCGGAGATGGTTTCGGCGAAAAGGACCGCGTCGGAGCGGTTGAAGGCGAGGGTGGAGTTGTTGACGACGGAGCCGGCGATGCCGCCGGAGGTGGCACCGTTGCCGATGGTGAGGGTGCCGGCGGCGATCGTGGTGCCGCCGGACAAGGTGCTGTGATTGGTGAGGGTGAGATTGCCCGCCCCATGCTTCATGAGAGCACCGGAACCGGAAATAACGCCCGAGAACGAAACGGCGTCCGAACGGTTAAAGGTGAGGGTCGTGCTTGCGGACGTGGCGATGTTGCCGGCCAACGAACCGGAGGTGCCGCCGCTGCCGATGGTAAGATTGCCGGCGAGAAGGTTGGTTTTGCCCGCAAACGCGCTGCCGTCGCCGGTGATCGTGAGGGTGCCGGAGCCGTATTTATCGATGACGCCCGTGCCGGTGATCGCGCCGGAGAGAGTGAAGCTATCGGTGCCGCCGATTCCCAGGCCGAAGGCGCCGGAGGCGTAGGACGTATTAACAACCAGAGCGTTGGGGATAGTGAGGCCGAGGTTGGCTTGGCCACTCTGGGTCGTGGTGAGTTTGGGCGCGTTGGCCGAGGAGGTGGGGGCGGTGGTGGCGTTGGAGGCGGTGATCGGGCCGGTGCCCAATGCGGCGGCATTACGCACGATCAGTGTGCCGCTGATGAGACTGGTGCCGCCGGTGTAATTATTGCCGGAGTTGGAGAGGACGACGCTGCCCGTGTCGCCGCGTCCGTCTTGCCGACCGATAATCACGCCGCTGAAATTGTGCGCGGTGATCAAGGCGGTGTTTACTTGGAGCAGTCCGCCATTGAGGGCGGAGAACGCGAGTTTGTTGGCGTTGGGTCCGGAGGTCGGGGCGAAGATCGCGGCTCCATCGTCGAGGATCGCGGCTCCGAGTGTGCCGACGCCGGCAAAGGACGCATTCGAGAAATTGGCGAAATCGAAGTTACCGTAGAAGGTCGCAGGGGACATCGGATCTTCGCTATCGAAGCCGAAAGTGCCGGCGAACGAGGCGGGTGTGAGCTTGGCGATGAGAGAGCTGACGGCATCGGAGGTGAAACCAACGTTGGCGTCGTAGACGCCGGGTGACGTTTCAAGGGCACCGTTGGCGACGCCGACGTAGCTGCCCGCGGCCGCGGTAACCCCGGTGGCGGGAAGGGCGCTCTGAAACGCAAAGATAAGGCCGGCACCTGAGTTCACGACGTAGGTGCCAATTTTTGGGTCGGTGTATTCGCCGGCGGAGGGATCGGCCGCGAGCGTGACGACGCCGCCGGCGATGGTGGCGGTGCGACCGGCAACATTTCCGCGAAGACCGCTGGAGAGCCCATTTTTGGTTTCGAAGCGCAGTTCGTCGGTCGAGCCCGGGGTGCCGATGGTGGCGTCGCCATAGAGGACGACTCGGTTGTAGAGCAGCACTTTTCCGGCGCCGGCGGCCGGGGCCAGCGTGGTGCCGGCGTCGAGGTTAACCGCCCCAAGCCCGGCTGGGCTGGTGGTGATGTCGTAGGGCATCGACGCGTAAGTGATCACGCTGCTGCCCGAAAGCAGCAGTGACCCGGCGTTGATATCGAGGCCGCCGCTGAAGGTGTTGGCGCCTGTGAGCGTGAGCGAACCCGAACCGGATTTATAGAGATGGTCAGAGCCGGAAATCACGCCCGCGAGCGTCAGGTTGCCCGAGGCAACGTTGATGGTGGTGCCGTAGCTGGTGCCGAGAAAAATGGAGTTGTGTAAAAAAGTAGAGGTCCCGGTAACCCCCATGATACCATCGGTGCCGTTGAAGTCCAACGTGCCGGTGCCGACCGGGCCGCTGGTGATAGCGGTGACCGCGCCCGCGCCGTTGACGGTTCCGACCGACGATGAACCGAGGATAAGGGTGTCGTTGATGGTTGTGCCGCCGGAGAACGTGCTGGCTCCGCTGAGAATCAGGCGACCGCCGCCGTAACCGGTGATTGCGCCGCTGCCGGAAATCACACCGGCCAAAGTGAGGTCGTAGCCCTGATTGTCGAAGGTGATGTCGTCCCCGCTGCCCAAGGCGATCGCGTTGTGCAATGTGCGGTTGGCGCCAAACACCTTGAGGGTTGCGTCGTCGTCCAAGCTCAATGGACCGGTGCCGACGGGACCCGACGTTACGGCACCGGATGTGCCGGTGGACGAAGAGGCGAGCTTAAGGTAACCGTCAGCGACGGTCACGCCGCCGGAAAAGGTGTTGGCCCCGCCCAGGATCACGTAACCGCTGCCGGTTTTTATGATTCCACCGGAGCCTGAGATCGTCCCGAGAAGGGTTAGGCCGTAGGAGTCGGTGGCAAACGTGGCGTTGAACGAGCCGAGGTTGATGTTGTTGTGCAGCGTTGTGTCGGAGCCGGTGACTCCGAGTGTCTTGCTGGCTCCGAACGTAAGCGTGCCCGTGCCGATCGGACCGGAGGTCGCGGCTCCCGCCGTGCCGACGGAAGAGGTCCCGAGGATAAGTTCACCGTCAACCAGTTCAAAGCCGCCGCTGAAGGTATTGGTCGCGCCGAGAGTAAGGCTGAAATTGCCGGTCTTGGTGATTTTGTGAGCGCCGGAGATTACGCCTTGCGCGAGCACGGAGGTGGCGTTGGAAGCATGCCAGGACTGATTGGCGAGCAATTGAATTGGCAACGAACTCAGCAGGGTGATTGTGGCCCCTCCGTTGGCCGTGATGCCGCCCGAGCCAAGGCCGAGAATCGCGCCGCCCGATCCGGCCAGCTGGTAGTTGACGCTGCTGCCGTTGAGCGTGATTGAGTTGGTTTGGAAAGAACTGCTCAGGGTGACGATCGGTGTGCCGGTGCTCCAGCCGCCGAATGTTAGAGAAGTAGAGGCACTTGACGACGTGGGGACGACATTGCCCTGCCAATTGGCGGCGGTGCCGAAAGCGCCGGAGCTGGCGCTGGGGGACCAAGTGAATTGGGCGCGGACGGTGGCAACCAAGCCGAGAACCAAAACGAGGGGGAAAAAAGCGCGTCTCGTCATAGGGGAAAACCTTATGGTCAAGCAGAGGCTGAGGACAAGGTCGATCCCATTTCAATTTAGGGTAAAATCTCGATTTTTCCCCGACTGACAGTTTAGCCGTCGTTCAAATTGGCCCCAGCGACGAGCGCGGTTAACGCTCGTCCGGCAAATCGGGCAGGCGAGGCTCGGGAACCGTGGAATCCGCCTGCATGAGCCCGATGATATTGCCCTCGGAATCACGGGCGTAGGCCAGCCAGCCGACCGCCGGCACCGGAATTTTTGGCGAAAGCACGAATCCACCGTGGCGGGCGACAAGAGCGACGGTCGCATCGAGGTCCGGCACGTCGATCGTGCAGACGAATGCGGTGACGGCTTGGTCTGGCATCGGCGGCGGCCCTACTCGCGGATGGAGGCCGCCGTCGATGCCGGGTTCCGACGAGGGGCCCGTCGCGATGAGCCAGTAAGGCATGGGGCCGCGCAGACGGTTGAACTCCCAGCCAAAAACGGCGGAGTAAAACGCGATGGCGCGGAGGGGATCGTCGGCTTGGATTTCGAAACGGATGGGGCGTGGCATCGGGAAAGTTTTCGATTTGAGAATCGCGATTTGGGCGGGCGAAACGTTAACGGAAATTAATGGTGCTGATTTGGAGGGCGCAAGGATGGGCGGCGCGCCAAAGAATTATTTTCGGCCCTGCTTCACGGTGAACGGACGGGGATTTTTGGAAATATGTGCGGGCGCGCGGGGTTCAGGCACATCGGCTGCTAACGCGCAGCTCTCTCATTTTTTTGTGTCTCCTCTCTCTTTCGGTTCAGGCCGCATAGTTTATTTTTCCCTCGGTTTGATTGCGGTTCTGGCCTCGGCCGGGCAGGCGCAAACACCGCCTGCCCCGACCGCGGTGCGGAGCGCGCCGCCACCGGCGGGCGAGGCCGAGGCGACGGACAGTCCACGTGAGCGCGGACGCATCTTGCAGAAGCGAAATCCCATCGCTTCGGAGTATCAGGCCATCGGCACGCTCGGGCGTTCGCCTGGAGCGGGGGCGGATGCCGAGGGGAATGATTTTCGACGGCTGTTTCCCGCGACCGGGGCTTGGAACGGGCCGGTAACGCAGGGCGGGGCTTTCTACACCTATCAGGCACTCTCGGGGCGCGGCGCGCCGGGCTTTGACGCGTTGGTGCGGCGGCGCACCGGCGCGGCTGGATCGCGGTGGGGATTTGAGGCGCGGGCGAATGTGACGGCGGCGGACCGGTTGATCGAGCATGTCGAAGCGGTGTGGGCGCCGTTGGTGCAGTTGAACGCCGCAGGTCGCCGGCCGAACAGCGGCGCGGTGCCGCAGCTCTTCGGGGGGGAACCCGTCTATTTTTTGGAACGGCCGCGCGTTTCGCAGGACGCGATCACGACGCGCACCCGCACGGCTTTGGTGCAGGCGGAGCACGAGTTGGGCGCACAGCATGTCATCTCGGCGCAGCTCTCGTTGGGGGATTATTGGGATGATTTTTATCGAAACCGCATCGAGCTGAACATGGGTTCCGGGGCGGTGGTGGCGGGATCGGGTGACCGTCCCCAAGGCAGCACGACCGTGCTTGAAGGGACTTATCGGGATGCCGTGGGTCGGCGGTATTTCGCGCGCACGAAGACGGATCGCGACATCCTGCGCGCGCAAGTGAGCGGCCGGATCACGCCGCCGGGCTGGCGGATCGATTATGGGGTTTACCACGGCAAGTGGACGAACCGGGTAGATTCCGACGGTTACAATTTCGCCGACCGCTCGCTCGATCTGGCCTACCGGGTGCGCGTCGATGAGCCTTTTTTCCCGGAGTTGCGCGTGACCAACCGGCCAAATCTGGCGGACGCGAGTCTGAGCACGTTTAACGATCTGCGCGCAGCGGTGACCTCGACGCGCGACGTGGACGATGCGGCGCGGTTCGACGTGGAGCGTCGGCTCGCTTGGGGCGGCGGCCGGTTGTGGCTGACGACGGGCGGACTTTTTCGGCGGAAAGAACGCGACAACGGCACGCAGCGCGACGTTTACCTGCGCGACCCGGCGCGGGCGGTGACGTTGGCCGAGTATGCGTCGCCGAGTCCGGGCCAAGTGGTGCGCGGGCGTTACCTGCAACCTCCCGGACTGGCGACGGACCGCGTGCGCGGAGCGGCGGGCACGCCGGGATTCCGGTTTAGTGCGGCGCGCACGCGGCTTGAGTCGGAGCAGGACCGTTACACCTCGGCGGAATCGGTGTGGGGCGGGTTTTTGTCGGGCCTTTGGGTCCGCGGACCGTGGGAGATCGAAGTGGGATTTCGCATGGAACGGACGAAGACCGAGGCGCTCGGCACGGTGATCGCGCCGCTGGGCGGACCGGGCGACGATCCGACGCGACCGCTCGTGGTGACGGTGACGGAGAACGGTGTGACCTCGGCGGTGCGCCGGGCGCCGGGCGCCAACGATTACAGCACGCCGTTGCCCTCCGTAGCCGTGGTGCGGCGGTTGGGCAAGGAGTGGACGGTGCGCGCGGCGGCTTTCGAGCAATTGATGCGGCCGCAGTATTTCGACATCGTGAGTTATCGGCGGGTGAATCCGCCCACGACCACGATCACGGAGGGAAATCCGCGTCTGCGGCCGACGGCGATTCGCACCGGCCTGCTCGCGGCGGAGTATCGCACGCCGTTCGTGGGCGATTTGGCGGTCGAGTTCTATCACACCGAAGTGCGGGAGTTTTTTTACTCGGCGCAGGATTTTGAGCCGATCAGCGGCGATATCTACACGGTGACCCGGGTGGAAAACGGCGACCGCGGGCGGATGCGCGGCGCGCAGGTGCAGTGGTCGCGTCGATTCAAAGTGGGCGCGGGGCGGATCGATCCGAGTGTGAGCTACACCTACTCGGCGTCGCGGGCGACGGTGCCGACACGCCCGGCGGATCGGTTGACGCTGCCGGACCGTTCGAAACATCTGTTGCGCGCATCGCTCGGCTGGGCCCGCGGTGTGGTGGGCGGGAGTTTCGACGTATCGAGCCAAAGCGCGTCGCTCGACGAAGTGGGACCGGTGGCGAGCCGCGACGGATTTCGGGACGATGTGTTTTCGTTCGACGCGGGAGCGTGGTGGCAGGTGACGCCGCGCTGGCGGGCGACCTTGACCGGGACGAATCTGACCAACGCTCCCGAGCGCAGCTACGAGGCGACGGCGTTTCGCGTGACGCGGAACCAATACAGCTCGACGACATGGCGGCTCGGGGTGGAGGCGAAGTGGTGAGGCGGCGCCGGCGCCCGGCATGAATCACGCGGCGAGCGCGTGGATGTAGTGGGAGAGCTGGCGGTCGGTGAGGGCGGGGTCGCGTTGCAGGGCGGTCAGGGCTTTGGGTTCCCACAACATGCTGCGGAGCGGTTCGAGGAAGCGGCGGGGGAGATTTGGTTGAACGACGTTGCGGAGGATCGCGAGGGTTTGGCGCGACGCAGGTAAGCCGAGCCATTCCAGGACGCCGAAGATGCCGTTGCGCTCGTGGACGGCGTTGATTTCAGACCAGCGGGGCGTGGTCGTGCCGCGGAGTTCGACGTGAGCGGAGACGAACGCGGTGAGCGCGGGGGTCTCGGCGAGGTCGGCGAGGAGCGCGGGGCAGCGGGCGGCGACTTGGAGCGCCTCGAGGCGGGCGAAGGAAAACTGCGCCATGAACTCGCGGACGGTGGCGGGGACGAATTCGAGGTAGGGTTGCCAGTCGGCGGCGGTGAGCGTTTTGGCGGCGGTGGCGAGGGATTCGGCGGAGGGGGCCATCGCGATCCACTCGGTGCCGTAGAGGCGCTCGAACTGGACATCGGGCCAGTGGGTGACGCGGTGGAGGATACCGCCGTGCGACCACGTGAGGGTGAGGGGAACGGAGCAGAGCACGCGGCGGGCGCGGGTGGTGACAGTGGCGGGACGGGTGGCGGCGCGGGCGCGGAGGGGAGATGGAAGTGAGATCATGCACCCACTCTAGCGCAGGGGGTGGGACATTGGCTGGGTCAGGGATCAAAATCGTGAAAGAATCTTTTGCCCGCGGAACCCTCGGAATACACGGAAAAATCGAGGGGGAGAAGGGACCGAGAAGGAGAACTGGAATAATGCGACAGGAAGAATTGGGTCGCCGCGAATCACGCGAATGGGCGCGAATGACGGAGGGAGGGGAGCCCATCTTTTGAATTTCTTGGCTCGGGATTTATTCGCGTAGATTCGCGTGATTCTCGGGCAGATCGTTTTTGGATCGGGAAAAACCGGGCGGGTGCGGAATCGAATTGCGCCGGGGAAACGGCTGGGGCCGGATGGAGCCAATCATCATGAATCCTCGCTCCCAGTCTTCCCGGCCCCCTTTGGAGCGGATGCTGCGGATCCACGAGGAGCTGCGGCGCGGCGCGCTCGTGAACTGCACGATGCTCATGCACGCGCTGGAGGTGTCGCGGAAGACGGTGGTGCGCGATATCGCGTTCATGCGGGACCGGCTGGAACTGCCCATCGAGTTCGACAGCGGCATCCAGGCCTATCGCTACACGGAGAAGGTGAGTTCGTTTCCCACGGTGAACGTCACCGAGGGCGAACTGCTCGCGCTGCTCGTGGCGCAACGGGCGCTCGAACAGTATCGGGGGACGCCGTTTCATCATCAGCTGGAGGTGGCGTTCGCGAAATTGTCGGGCGGGTTGCGGGACAAGATTTCGTTTTCGCCGGCGGACGAGCTGCGCGCGGTGTCGTTCAAGAACATCGGGCTCGGCAAAACGGATCTTACGGTGTTCAACGCGCTCAGCGCCGCCGTGCTGAAGGGTGTAGAGGTCGGCTTTGCGTATCGGAAACCGGGTGAAACCAAGACGGAGCCGCGGCGGGTGCAGCCCTACCATTTGGCGAATCGGGAGAACTCGTGGTATCTCGTGGGATTTGATCTGGAGCGCGGGGCGTTGCGGACGTTTGCGTTGCCGCGCATCGGGGACGTCGTGACGACGGCGGTCGAATTCGAGCGGCCGGAAGATTTTTCGCCGGAAAAGTTTTTCTCCAGTGCGTTGGGCGTGCTGGGAGGAGAAGGAAATTTTTCGGTGGTGATCCGGTTCGACGCCACGGTGGCGGAGCGCGTGCGGGAGCGGGAATGGCATGAGTCGCAAGAGATGCGCGAACTGCCGGGCGGCGCGTTGGAACTGAAGTTGCGGCTGGGCGCGCTGGTGGAAGTCGAGCAGTGGGTGCTGGGCTGGGGCGCGGCGGCCGAGGTGATCGGGCCGGCGGAGTTCCGCGCGAGCGTGAAGGCGACGGTGGCGCGGCTGGGAAAGATTTATGGGTAACCGAGGCAGCGGGTGGGCGATCGGAACGGGGCGGGTCGGGCGGGCGTCGGGTCGAAGGGCGCTGAGTGACCTTGCCGTAGGCGTGGGACGGGGGCGCGGAGGGCGGGTCGGAGACCCTGCCCTACTTCTTTTGCTCGCGGCTTGCGGAGCGGGGGACGAGTGGCCACGGTATCCCCTCAGCTCCGAATGAACCCTTACGAGAACACCGACGAACATCAGCCCGTGACCTGGGTGAAGGGGTATCCTGTGTATGCGGCGCATCTGGTCGTGCTGGGCTACGTGGTGTCGTTGTTCGCGACCACCTTGTTGCTGGCGCTTAAGCTGGAGGCCTGGCTCGACTGGCTGACGTTTGAAAGCGCATCGGTGCTGCGCGGCGATGTGTGGCGCATCCTCACCTACGGCCTCGTGAATCCCCCGAGCCTCGGGTTCGTCATCGATATGGCGATGATCGGTTGGTTCGGGCGAGAGGTGGAACGCGTCTATGGCCGGAATTCCTTTTTGGCGCTCTACGGGTGTCTGTATTTGATCTCGCCGCTGATCTTCACGGTTTTCGGCGCGTGGTTGCCCGCCAAGCTGGCCGGTGAATCGGGTTCGCTCGCGTTGTTTGTGGCGTTTGCGGCGATCTATCCGACCGTGCCGATGTTCTTCAACGTGCTGGCGGCATGGATGGCGGTGATTTTGGTCGGGCTCTACACGCTGATGGCGCTGAGCTCACGGAATTGGACGGCGCTGATCACGCTCTGGTCGACGGCAGGATTTGCATTGGCCTATGTGCGTTGGAAGCAAGGCCGGCTGGATTTGACGCTCCCGCGCATCGAATGGCTGGAGAAGAAGCCGAAAACCAAATTGCGGGTTTTGCCCGATCTTGAGCCGGCGGCGAAGACGAGTGCCAAAGTAGAGCCGAAGCGCGCCGAGGCGACGACGGCACGGGTCGGGTTGGACAAAACGGCGACGAGCGAAGTCGACGCGCTGCTGGACAAGATCGCGCAGTCGGGCATCGGCAGTTTGACGGCAAAAGAGCGCGCGCGGCTGGAAACGGCGCGGGCGGAATTACTGAAACGGCGCTGAGACTGCGCCGAGCGCGACGGGGTTTAGGGTAGGGTCGGAAAAGGGCCCGCGAAACACGCGAATTGCGCGAAAAAATCGAAGGGGAAGATCGAGCTGCGAGTTGGGAGTATGCCGTAGCTCAGGGTTGAGCGGGGTGGGGTCACCCCGCCTACAAAGGGCGGAGGGCGTCGGCGAGCGACGCCCCTACACGGAATCAGGGCGCGGGGGTGATGGTGTAGGTCGCACCGACGGCGGTGGGGAAATCGACCGTGGTCGCGGGGCGGAGCGTGAGGACGGGGAGAGTGGCGGGGTCCGCGATTTCGGGAGTGCCGGCGGCGACGGTGGCGAAGAACAAATTCGGGTTGGGGCCGGCGGCGGGTTTGGGTTGGGCGCCGGTGATGGTGACGGGCGTGGCGGTGCGCAGGCGGAGGTTGCCGCCAAGTTTGGAGCGGATGACGGCGCGGGTGAGTTTGCCCTCGGCCCATGCGAGATCTACTTCGAAGCCGCCCCGGGTTTTGAGGCCGGTGACCGCGCCACTGGGCCAGACGGACGGGAGCGCGGGCAGGAGTTGCAGGACGCCACCGTGGCTCTGCACGAGCAGTTCGGCGATGCCGGCGGTGTAGCCAAAGTTGCCGTCGATCTGGAACGGCGGGTGCGCGTCGAGGAGGTTGCGGTAGAGACCGCCGCCCTTCATCGAGGTCTCCGAAGTGCCGACGAGGTTGAAGAGATTTTGGATGATTTTGTAAGCGTGGTCGCCGTTCAACATGCGGGCCCAGAAATTGATCTTCCAGCCCATCGACCAACCGGTGGCTTCGTCGCCGCGAAGTTCAAGGGTGCGGGCGACG
>CALSBN010000038.1:0-27803 GCA_943373185.1 Opitutus sp. GAS368
CCGCCGGCAAACCCACGCTCAAGCTCGCCGTCGCCACGCCCCAACGCCGCGCTTGGTGGCCCGTTCTCCTGCGCCAATTGAGTGCCGACGAGCACTGCGATGCAGTTGCCGCTCTCTCCGCCCGAGCCGGTCCTCACCAACTTATCCTATCCTCGATTGCATGAGTCCGGCTCAAACGTGCAGAGCCGGATTACGCGGCGAGTCCCGCGGCTAGAGCGAGGGCGCTCTTCGCGCGGTTCATGATGTAGAGGTGGTAGCCGGGAGCGTCGTGAGCGAGCAGATCGCGAATTTGCGTGAGCGCCCAGTCGAGGCCGATGATCTCGACGACCTCGGTGTTTTCGGCGGCGACCTCCAAGCGCTTGATCAGCGCGGCGGGGAGATGCGCGCCGCACATGGCGGTGAAGCGTTGGACCTGTTTCAACGACAGCACGGGCATCAACCCAGGCACGATCGGAACGGTGATTCCGGCCGCCCGGCACTTTTCGACGAAGCGGTAGTATACGGCGTTATCGAAAAAGAGCTGCGTCGTGACGAAGGCGGCGCCGGCGTCGACCTTGCGTTTCAGGGCGTCGAGATCGGCTTCGAGCGTGGTGGCCTCGGGGTGCTTCTCGGGGTAGCCGCCGACGCCAAGGCAGAAGTCCGGGTGGCGGGCCTTGAGCAAGGCAACGAGTTCGTTAGCGTAACGCAGGCCGTCGGCGGTGGCGGTGAAGGTCGTCGCGCCCTTGGGCGGATCGCCCCGGAGGGTCATGATGTTGCGGAAACCGCCGTCATGGATGCGATCGGCGAGATCGTGCAGCTCGGCGCGGGTGTGGCCGACGCAAGTGAGGTGCGGCATGACGGTGAAGCCGAGCTCTTGGCGCAGCAGCGCGCTGACTTGGGCGGTGCGTTCCCGGGTAGTGCCACCGGCCCCGTAAGTTACGGAAACAAAGTCGGGTGAAATGCTGCGGAGGGCGGTCGCGGTGGCGCGGAGGGCTTCGACGCCTGCGTCGTCCTTGGGTGGGAAAAACTCAAGCGAGCGCAACGGACGGCCGAGCGCGAACAAGTCGGAGATTGGGCGATCGGAGTTAGCGGGTGCGAGGGGGAGCGACATAACATATCAACACATGGGCAAGTGTTGATATGTGTAAAGATCGGAGTTGGAAGACTGCGGTATCTCCCGGCAGCAGCGTCTGCGTTTAAGGTTTTTGAGGCGCGGCGGCGGGCGCGGGCGGCGGGGCGGGCTCGAAGAGGTCGGCGGATTTCTGGGGGAGGCTCGTGAAGGTGTAGTCGGCGATTTGGAAGGCGCGCTTGGCCATGAGGGCGTTGACCGGGGCGGCGGCGTCGCTGTGGGCGATGCTGACGAACACGGGACCGGCGGGGATGGTTTCGAATTCGGGGGTCAGAAGTTTGGGGTCGGGGGCGGGCGTCGGGGCGGTCGGCGACGGGGGCGTAGCTGCTCCAATCAGCGATTTGTCGGCGACGGGGGGCTTCATCTTTTTTTCCTCGGGTTTGCGGGCGAGGGTGACGGTGACGGTCTTGCCGTCAAAGGCGGTGAGCGTGTAGGCGCGGGCGTGGGGCTTGGCTTCGGCGACTTTGGCGTCGGACGGATCGGAGGTGTCCGAGAAGCGGATCGAGGTGAGGGTGTTGAGGGCGGAGGCGAGGGTGTCGGTCTTGGGTTTTTGGCCGGCCGGAGCGGCGGGGGAGGTCCACGGGTCTTCTTTCTTCGCGCGGGTAAACGTTACGGGTCCGCCCTCGGCGAAAGGGAGTTCGATCTTGGCGATGTCGTCGGGCTTGAGGGCGAGCAGTTCGGCGTTGGCCCAGTTTTTTGGTTCGAGGTCGAGGTAAGTGTTCAGCGAGGCGAGGAAGGCTTTGGGCTCGGTGCCGTAGCGGAGAAAACGGCCGGAGCCGCTTTCGGGGTTTTTGCCCAGCGTGACGGTCCACAGCTCCTTGGCGGCGGAGTCGAGCAAGGTGATCGTGGTGTCTTTGAACTCGAGGCGGGCGATGCGCTCGGGGTTGGTGGTGACGAGGCGGGTGAGTTTGGCGTCGGTGAGATCGGCGACGAGCCGGGTGACGCGGGAGAAGTCGACGGGGAAATCGTGGTAGGACGGGACGCGCCAAACGCCGTTGGCGTCGCGTTTCACGGTGAGGGATTTTCCGGATTCGGTGAGGCGGAGTTCCGCGACTTTCTCGGCGGTGGCGGCGCCGAGCACCGGTTGGTTGAGGCGTGCGTCGGCGGTGACGGCGGGGGCGGGTTTGCGGATGAAAAAGACGACTACGGAGAGCGCAGCGAGCGCGGCGACGATGAGGAGGAGGGATTTGAGTTTCATCGGGACGAGGCGGAAGGCGTTGGGCGGGAATCGGGAAGGGCGTGAGACGTGGCGTGGGCGCGGAGGGCGGGTCGGAGACCCTGCCCTACTTTTTGCGGGAGCGGGCGAACCAGAGGCCGAAGATTCCGATCAGGCCGGGAGCGGCGAGCAGGTTGAGGATGAGCAACCGGTTTTCGAGTTTGTCGATGTCCTCGCGGAGCGCGCGGCGGATCTGGCGGCGCTCGCCGCTCATCGCGGCCTGTTGCTTCTGGAAGTCGGCGATGGCTTTGGTGACTTCGGGCGAGGCTACGAGGCGGTTGGCTTCGCCTTTTTTGCCCTGAAGTTCGCTGAGTTTTTGCTGAACGGATTGGAGGCGGGTTTCGAGTTCGGAGAGTTTTTCCTGATACTTTTGGTTGGCGTTGATCTCCATCGCGCGGACGACCTCGAAGGGGCGCAGGGAGTTGCCTTTGCCGCGGATGGAAATGAGGTCCGACGAACCGGAGAGGAACTCGAGGGAATTGGCGGCGAGGGCGAGGTTGTCGTTGATGGGTTCGGCGGCGGTCTGGCCGAAGAAATTCATTTTGCGGATGCTGTAGTCGTCGAAGAGCCAGTCGGTGTCGGCGATGATGAAGAGCGTCGAACTCGTCTTCGACTCGTTCAAGGTTTCGGGTTTCGGGTTTTGGGTTTCGGGTTGGGAAGCAGCGGTGTTGGCGGTTTTATCGTCTTTGGGGGCGCCGGCGGGGAAGGCGGTTTTGAATTTGCCCGTAACGAGGGCGGCGACGGTTTTTGTGCCGGAGGGGACGATTTGGCGGGCGATGGCGTCGGGCTGGGCGAATTGCAGCGTCATCGCGGCGAGTTCGCCGGACGAAGCCGAGGACTGGATGAGCGGCGTGAACGTGGTGGTCGCTCCGGCCGTGGCGATGAAGGCGCCGGATTCGATGAAGATCGTGGAGTTGAGTTGGCCGGTGGTAGCCGAAGTGGAGCTGAAGTTGGCGCGGCGGAGATTCAGCCAGACGGGATATCGGGCGATTTGGCCGCCTTGGGTTTGGACTTGGGTGGCGTTCTCCAAGTCGCCGACGATCTTCTGCGGATCATAGGTGACGCCGTAGGCGGAGAGCAGGGCGGGGAGGTCGCTGGTGACGTTGGGCGTGGGGCCGCCCATCATCGACTGCTGTGGGTTGGCCTGGCGTTTGAAATGTTGCGAGGCGGGGTCGACGGCGAGGAAGACGGGTTTGCCGCCGAGGATAAACTGGTCGATGGCGAATTGAAGTTTTGGGGCGACGTCTTGCGGGTGGATCACGGCGAGGACGTCGAGGCCGGGCGGGAGTTCGGTGGCGGTGGGCTCGATGCGGATGATCTGGAAGGTCTTTTCCCACTCGGTGGCGACGAACTGGCCGGGCTTCGGCTGCTGGCGCATCATCATCATCATTTGGGCTTCCTGGGCGCTCGTGCCCTGGAGCGGGAGGCTGGTGAGCAGGCCGAGTTTCCGTTTGTCGATCTGCTGGACGCTGTAAACAAGCTGCGAGAGATCGTATTCGAGGAACTGCTCACGCTGGGGGTTGAGCGCGGCGAGGGTTTTTTGTTGGTCGGCTTGGATGGCGACGAGGCCGAACTGGATCTGCTCGCCGGTGGTGGGGATGAGCTGGGGTTGGATGCCGGCGGCGGTGGCTTTTTCTTCCTCGGGCGTGTCGGGGCGCGGGTCGATGACGTTGAGGGTCAGCTTGCCGCGGGAGGCGCGGGCGTATTGGCGGAGCATCTCCTCGACGCGGGTGGCGTAGTTTTTATAGGCGATGGGCAGGCCGGTCGCGGATTTTGTGAAGTAGAAATCGAGGACGACGGGTTCTTCGATTTTGCCGAGCAGGGCTTTGGTGCCGGGGGACAGGGTGTAGATGCGCTCGGCGGTCGTATCGAGGCGCACCGGGAGGGACGAGGCCAAGTAGTTGACGAGCACGAGGCCGATGAAGAGGAGGGCGATGGCGAGGATTTTGCCGCTGGGTTTCATGGGGGCGGAGAAAGGAAAAGCTGAGAGTTGAGAGCTGAGAGTTGAGAGTTCGGAAACGGAGTCCGAAGGATCAGCGTTCGAGGGCGACGACGTTGAGGAAGAGGGTGAAGCCGATCAGCGAGAGGAAGAAGGCGACGTTCTTCGGGTCGATGATGCCTTTGGTGAAGGCGTCGAAGTGGGTGACGAAGCTGAAGTTTGAAACGACATCGGCGACGCCGACGGGCAAAAAGCTCTCGAGCGTGGCGGTGAAGCTGCTGAGGCCGAGGAAGACGAGCATCGCACAGGCGGCGAGGCTCAGGACGAAGCTGATGACCTGGTTCTTCGTGAGAGCGGAAGTGAGGGCGCAGACGCCGAGGTAGGCGCCGGCCATGAGGATCGCGCCGAGGTAGGTCGAGGCGATGATGCCCCAGTCGGGATCGCCGAGGAAGGCGACGGTGAGGGCCATCGGGAAGCTGAGCAAAACCGCGAGGGTGAGGAACGCCCAGCCGGCGAGAAACTTGCCGAGAACGGCCTCAAGCGTGGTCACGGGCAAGGTGAAGAGCAGTTCAACGGTGCCGGAGCGTTTTTCCTCGGACCAGAGCCTCATGCCGACGGCGGGCACGATGAACATGAACAGCCACGGGAAAAACAGGAAATACGTTTCCAAACTTGCGGTGCCGGCCTTGAAGAAATTGCCGTAGCGGGAGAACGCGAGCGACACCGAGATGACCAAGAAGGCGATCAGGAAGACGTAGGCCACGGGCGAGCGGAAGTAGCCGAGAAACTCGCGTTTGAAGAGGGGGCGGATTTGGGACATGGATCGGGGACGTTGAGAGCTGAGAGTTGAGAGCCGAGAGACTCGGAGCGGCCGGAGGCGGCCGCGCTCCGTGTCAGGTGGTGAGGATGCGGAAGATCTCGTCGAGGCGGGCGCCGGGTTGGCGGGCGCGGAGGGCGGCCGGAGTTTCATCGGCGACGATGCGACCGCTCGCGATGATGATCACCCGGGTGCAGATGGCCTCCACTTCTTCGAGAATGTGCGTGGAAAGAATCACGGCTTTCTCGGCGGCCATGCTGCGAATGAGGGTGCGGACCTCGTTCTTCTGGTTGGGGTCAAGGCCGTCGGTCGGTTCGTCGAGGACGAGGGCGGGCGGGTTGTGGATGAGGGCTTGGGCGAAGCCGACGCGCTGCTTGTAGCCCTTGGAAAGCGTCTCGATGGTCTGGGTGCGGACCGAGGTCAGATGGGTGAGGCCGAGGACGTGTTCAACGCGGGCGCGTTTCTCGACGGTGTCGCGGAAACCGCGGATTTCGGCGATGAAGCGGAGGAATTCCTCGACGGTCATCTCGGGGTAGGCAGGGGCGCTTTCGGGCAGATAACCGAGCTGGCGTTTGACGCCCACGGGGTCGACAGTGACGTCGATGCCGCCGACGCTGGCGGTGCCGGCGTCGGGGCGGATGAAGCCGGTGATCATCTTCATCGTGGTGGACTTGCCGGCGCCGTTGGGGCCGAGGAAGCCGAGGATTTCGCCGCGTTTGACGGTGAAGGTGATGCCGTCCACGGCGCGTTTGTTGCCGTAGGTTTTAATGAGGCCTTTGACTTCGATCATGGGGAGAAATCGCGATTTTGCGGAAGCGGAGAGCGCTGAGAAAAAGGATGCAAAAAAAAGTTCCGAGGAGGATTCAAGCCGATTTTCCCCGATTGGGTTTCGGTAGAAAAAAAGCCAAAAATCCGAGGAGCGGGAGGAAGGCGCAGACCTTGAAAACGTAGTCGAGCCCCCGGTGGTCGGCGAGGATGCCCAGGGCGGCGGAACCGAGCCCGCCCATACCGAAGGCGAATCCGAAGAAGATGCCGGAAACGAGGCCGACGCGGTTGGGCACCAGTTCTTGGGCGTAGACGAGGATCGCGGAGAACGCCGAGGCCAAGACGACGCCGATCACGACCGTGAGCACGGCGGTCCAAAACAAGTTGGCGTAAGGCAAAATCAGGGTGAACGGCACGACGCCCAGGATTGAAACCCAGATCACGGCTTTGCGGCCGATCCGGTCGCCCACGGGGCCGCCGATGATCGTGCCCGCGGCGACGGCACCGAGAAAAACGAAGAGCAGGAGCTGGGAGGTCTGAATCGAGACCTGGAATTTCTCGATGAGGTAGAACGTGTAATAGCTGCCGAGGCAGGCCATGTAGAAATATTTCGAAAAGATGAGCACGGCGAGGATCGCGATGGCGGCGACGATGCGGTGGCGCGGCAGCGAAGCCGGAGGTGCGGCGCGGTGGGTCGAGGCGCGGGCGTAGGCGAGTTGGGCGCGATACCAGTGGCCGACGCGGGTGAGCAGGACGAAGCCGGTGATGGGGACGACGGCGAACCAAGCGACCCGGGATTGAGAGTGTTGGGCGACGAAGAGTGCGGCGAGCAGCGGGCCGAGGGAGCTGCCGGCGTTGCCGCCGACTTGAAAAAGAGACTGGGCGAATCCGTGGCGGCCACCGGACGCAAGCCGTGCGACGCGGGAGGCTTCGGGGTGAAAAATGGAGGAGCCGAGACCGACGAGCCCGCCGGCGATGAGAACCGCCGGGAAGGTGGTGGCGAAGGCGAGCAGCAGCAGGCCGACGAGCGAGAGGACCATGCCGGCAGCAAGCGAGTAGGGCTGCGGATGGCGATCGGTGACCAGACCGACGAGCGGTTGGAGCAGTGACGCGGTGAGCTGGAACGCGAGTGTGATGAGACCGATCTGGGCGAAGGTGAGATCGAGGGAGTCCTTGAGGAGCGGGTAGAGCGCAGGAAGCAGCGACTGGACGGTGTCGTTGAGCAGATGGCCCACGCTGAGGGCGCAGAGAATGCCGAAGGCGGGAGACGCTTTGGCCGCCGGCGAGGCGGCAGACGCGGAGGTCATGCTGAAGGGGAGCCTGGCGCGGGCGTGGCTGGCGGGTCGAAGCCCCTGCTTTACGCCAAGGCGAGTTCGCGGGACTTCTCGGTCTTGAGACGGAGCTGACCGCAGGCGGCGGCGATGTCGTGGCCTTTTTCGCGGCGGAGCGTCACGGGCACCCGGGCGGCGCGGAGGACATCGGCGAAGCCTTCTTGCACCATGACACTCGGGCGTTTCCACGGCAGGCCCTCGACGGTGTTGTAGGGAATGATGTTTACGTGCGCGTGGAGGTCTCGGGCGATGTCGCGTAGTTCGCCGGCTTGTTCGACCGAGTCGTTGACGTCCTCGATGAGGATGAACTCGAGGGTGACCATGCGGCCGTGTTTCTCGGAAAACTCGCGGACGGCGGGAATGAGTTTTTCCAGCGGGTAGGCTTTGTTGACCGGCATGATTTTCTCCCGGACCTCGTTGGTCGAGCCATGGAGGGAAACGGCGAGACGGAATCCGATGGGCTCCTCGGCGAGCTTGAGAATTTTCGGGACGAGGCCGCTGGTGGAAACGGTGATGCGGCGGGCGCCGAAGCCGAGACCCCACTCGGCGTTGAGGATGGTGAGGGCGCGGATGAGGGCGTCGTAGTTGGCGAGCGGTTCGCCCATGCCCATGACGACGATGTTGTCGAACGACGCCAGCTCAGGGCGGGCGCGCGGCGTGGTCGCGTCTTCGCGGTAGCAGACCTGGAGGAGCTGCGAAACAATCTCGCCGGCGGACATGTCGCGCTTGAGACCGGCGAGGCCGCTGGCGCAAAAGACGCAGCCCATGGCGCAGCCGACCTGCGTGGAGATGCAGATGGTCTTGCGCGAGTGCTCCTCGCCGACGTTGTCCTGCGGGGCGCGGATGATGACGGATTCGATGAGTGAGCCGTCGCGGAGTTCGAGGAGGAGTTTGTCGGTGACGTCGTTGGACTCCTTGGTGAGGACGAGCGTCGAGGGGGTGAGGTCGAAGGTGTCCTCTAGTTTTGTGCGGAGGGGTTTGGGGAGGTTGGTCATCGCGTCCCAAGTGCGGGCGCGCTTTTTGTAGACCCAGTCGAGAATCTGTTTCGCGCGGAACGTCGGCTCGCCCAGTTCGCGTAGGTGCGCGGTGAGTGTGTCGAGGGTTTCGCCGAAGAGGGCGGGTTTCTCGGGGGTGAATTTCATGAGAGCGCGACGATGCGACGCGGGGCTGGTGGTGCAAGCTGCGTCGCCGACGGACCGCTCACGGCTTAAGGTGGCGCACGAGCCAGGCGCGGGCGGCGGCGACGGACTCGGGGTTGGCCTTGTGGCCGGTGTTGGGTTGGAGGGTAAGGGTGAAGTTCTCCTCGGCCCCGGCGGCTTTATAGGCGGCGCGGGCGGCGGCGGCGCAAAGTTCCAAGCCGGGGAGGGGCGTGCGGTCGTCCGAGTCGCCGTTGATCGCGAGGAAGGGGCGCGGGGCGATGAGCGGGAGCATCGCGGGGCCGTCGAAGCGGTCGTAAATGCCGGTGGCGACGCGGTCATAAAAACGGCGCACGAAGGCGGCGTCGGGTTTGGTCACGCCGGATGCTTTGGCGGCGGCATCGAACGCAGATTGGACGGTGCCGATGCGGGAGTGCCACGCGTCGTGGTCGAGGGCCCAACCGAAGCTTTGGACGCCGATAAAGGCGACCGTCGCGGCGATGCGGGGATCGGCGGCGGCGGTGAGGTAGGCTTCGATGCCGCCTTTCGAAAAACCGATGAGTGCGATGCGGGCGGGGTCGACGTCGTCGCGGGCGGCGAGGCAATCGACCAGGCGGGAAATGTCCCACGCGGAGTCGACGAAGAACGGGCGTTCTTGGCCGTTCTGGAAGGCACGAAGGATGGCGGCGTTGTAGTCGGCTGTGCCTTTGGGCTGGGAAGCGCGGGCGCCGTGGTAGCGGGCGTCGATGGCGACGGCGATGAAGCCGTCGGCGGCGAGTTGTTTTAGGAGGGCGACTTGGGTTTCTTTGTTTCCGCCGGTGCCGTGGAGGGCGATGACAACGGGTTGGCGGACGGAGGCGGGGGCGGAGGTTTGCTTGAGGAGGATTCCGGGGACGCGGTTGGTGGCATCGGCGGCGAAACTGAAATTGAGGCAAAAGAGGCCGGGGGCGGGCTCGGGCGCAGGCTCGAATTTGGCGGCGAGCGGCACGCGGGGGCGGTCGATGAGCTTGAGAAATTCGGCGCGGGTGTCGGTGGCCATGAGGGACGAAACGGCGAGCGGGAAAATTGCGGCGAAGACGAGGGGGAGGAGACGGCGGGGGAGCATAAATGTGGGGTAACGAAGAGGGGCGGCTAGGGACGGCCGCTTTCCCGAAGAGGGCGGTTCGGAGACCCTGCGCTACTTTTTATTTGGCGAGAGCGCGGTTGAGGGCGCTCACGATGGCCTTGATCGAGGCGAGCTCGATGTTGGTGTCGATGCCGGCGCCGTAAAGGGTGAGACCGCGCTCGGTCTTGATCTGAATATAGCTCACAGCGCGCGCTTCGGCCCCGCTCCCGAGGGAGTGCTCGCTGTAGTTGAGCACGTCGAATCTCGGGAGTTTCGTGGCGGCGAGCGCACGCACGAAGGCGGCGATGGGGCCGTTGCCGGTGCCGGTGAGGGCATGGACGACGCCGGTAAACGTCATCGCGGCTTCGCAGGTCACGTTGCTATCGCGCTCGGTGGTTTTGAAATGCTGGAGCACGAGGGGCGCGTCGGTCTGTTCGAGGTATTCGCGGCGGAAGATGGCGTTGATCTCGTCGGCGGAGAGCTCGGTGCCCTTGGCGTCGGCACGGTCGTTGATGAGCTTGCCGATTTCCTTGTGCATGAGTTTTGGCAATTGGAAGCCGAAGGTATTCTCGAGCACGTAAGCGACGCCGCCTTTGCCGGACTGGCTGTTGATGCGGATGATGGCTTTGTAGCTGCGGCCGAGGTCGGCGGGGTCGATGGGGATGTAGATTACGTCCCAAGGCGCGTCGGGTTTTTGGACGGCCCAGGACTTCTTGATGGCGTCTTGGTGCGAGCCGCTAAAGGCGGTGAAGACGAGTTCGCCGGCGTAGGGTTGGCGGGGCGGAACTTCGAGTTTGGTGCAACGCTCGTAGACGTCGCGGATGTGGTTGATGTCCGAGAAATCGAGGCCGGGGTGGATGCCGTGCGTGTAGAAATTGAGCGCGACGGTGACGAGGTCGAGGTTGCCGGTGCGTTCGCCGTTGCCGAAGAGCGTGCCCTCGACGCGGTCCGCGCCGGCGAGCAGGGCGAGTTCGGTGGCGGCGATGCCGGTGCCGCGGTCGTTGTGGGTGTGGAGAGAGATGAACGTGCGGTCGCGGCGGGTGAGATGAGTGGACATCCATTCGATCTGATCGGCGTGGACGTTGGGCGTGGCGTATTCGACGGTCGCGGGAAGGTTGAGGATGATTTTGTTCTCCACGGTCGGTTGCCAGACGTCGGTCACGGCCTCGCAGATCTCGAGGGCGAAATCGAGTTCGGTGCTGGTGAAGCTCTCGGGCGAATACTCGAAACGCACGTGCGTGCCGGCGGCGGCAAGGGCGGCGGTGTGTTGTTTCACCCAAGCGGTGCCGCGGGTGGCGATGGCGACCACGTCGGCGCGGGAAGCGTTGAAGACGTGCTGGCGCTGGGCGGGCGAAGTGGAGTTGTAGAGGTGAAAGATGATGTGCTTGGCGCCGACGAGCGCCTCGCAACTGCGCGTGATGAGGTCCTCGCGGCATTGGCAGAGAACTTGGATCGCGACGTCGACGGGGATGCGGTTCTCCTCGATCAGGCGGCGGCAGAAATCGAATTCGATCTGCGAGGCCGACGGGAAACCGATCTCGATTTCCTTGAAACCGATTTTCACGAGCAGATCGAAATACTCGAGTTTCTCATCGACGCTCATGGGTTGGGCGAGGGCCTGGTTGCCGTCGCGGAGATCGACGCTGCACCAGATCGGGGCGCGGGTGAGGGTGCGGTCGGGCCACTGGCGGTTGGGCAGGGCGACGGGCGAGAACGGACGGTATTTCGTGATGGGCGCAGATTGCATGACGGAAACAGAGAAGGGCTGAAAACGGGAAGGTTGGAGAGACGTGGAACAGGAAGCGAGCAAGCGAACCGTCGGTCCGCAGCACGGCGGAGACGGGAATTTTCAATCAGGCCAACGCGCGATCAACCGCCAGGCGGTCAATTAACGATCGCGCGTGTTCGTAAGTCGAAGGGCCTGAGAAAGGGAGGTCATTGCAGCTGGAAAGGGTTAGTGGCGGCCTGGAGCGAGAGTCAAGAAATGGCTTTGTGCGGTCGAACTGTAACCGGGTGGAGTTGAGGCCCGTCTTGCATGACGTGCAGGTTTTTAACTCTATCTTCCTATGCCTGATGAACCGCCGTTCGATGTGGCCGGCTGCTTGGATCGCGTGCGCCGCCGTGATCAAGCCGCAGCGCGAGAACTGGTCGACCACCTCTATCCGCTGGTCATCCGCATTGTCCGCTCGCATCTCCCCCGCCGCGTCGCCGAGGAAGATTTGGCGCAGGATATTTTTTTGAAAATGTTCACCCGACTCGAACAATATCAGGGCGCGGTGCCGTTTCCGCACTGGGTCTCAAGGATCGCGGTCACGACGTGCATCGACCAACTGCGGGCGCAGAAACGCCGGCCGGAATTTCGTTGGGCGGATCTTTCGGAGAACGAAGCCGAAGTGCTCGATGCGGTGATGACGAACGAGAAGGACGTGGCGGCCAATGACGCGATGGCGTCGCACGAATTGGTTCACAAGCTCCTCGACCAGTTGAAGCCCGACGACCGGATGGTGCTCCAGTTGCTCGACATGGAGCAGAAGACCATCGCCGAGATCGGCGAGCTCACCGGTTGGAACACTTCGCTCATCAAGGTGCGCGCCTTTCGCGCGCGTCGGAAGTTGCGCTCGATGTTTTTGGAATTACAACAAAAGGAACGAACATGAAACCCACCGATCACGATCAATCCTGGGCCCGGCTTACGGCCGGCGCCCGGCGCGCCCCGCGCGGGACGGATATAGCCGCGCCCTTTGGCTTTTCGACGCGGGTGGCGGCTTTGGCGTTTGCCGCCGAGCGGCCGATGCGCTCGCTGCTGGAACGGTTTTCGCTGCGTGCGGTGGGCGTAGCCAGCCTGCTGGCGGTGGCGAGCGTCGTCGCGAACTATTCCGTGCTCACGGCGCACCCCGTTGACGACGAGCTGATCGCGCTGGAGGACCCGGTAGCGATGCTGCTGGAGGGTGGCGAATAAACCGATGAACAAACCTTGGAAAGTGGTTCTCGCTTTTGCCGCCGTCTTTGCGGCGGGTGCAATCTTTGGCGGATTGCTGATGGTGCGGATCGGGCCGCGGATCATGGAGCAGAAGCGTGCGAAATCGATGCCGCCGACTTCGCCGATGTTGCTGCGTCACTTCACCGACCAGCTCGACCTGACGGCTGCGCAGAAAGAAAAGATCCGGCCGATGGTCGAGAAGGCGGAGGAAGAAATGCGGGCGCTCCGGCAAAATTCGTTGAAGGAAACGGGAGCCATGCTTCGCCGGTTGCAGCAGGGATTTGCCGCGGAATTGACACCGGAGCAGCTCAAGAAATTGGACAAATTGCAGGAGAAGCAGCGCGAACGGATGCGGGAAGATCGCCCCGGCTTGCAGTTTCTCCGCGAGCGAATGGGTGGCAAACGCGAGGGCTCGCCGCCCGAGCCGAAGAAGGACTGAAGTCTGGTCCGGGTTGGGGCGGGAAATTAGGGTTGCGCGGCGTTTCGACCCCCGCATGGTCCGCGTCGGCCAGGTGCCATGCATGGGCAGGCGCGTGAACCCCGCCAGGGCCGGAAGGCAGCAACGGTAACGACGTCCTCCCAGTGCCGTGGAGTGCCTGGCCACTTTTTTTTCGCAGGCCGATGTAGGAGCTTGCTTGCGAGCGTTCCGGGGGTTGCGCTGAGCCTTCAACCGCCCGCAACCGGGCTTCAACTTTCGGAAATGTCCGGCACCTACCAAGTCATCGCCCGCAAATGGCGTCCGCAGATTTTCGCGGATGTCGTGGGGCAGGACCATGTGGTCCGGACGTTGAAGAACGCGATTGCCCGAAACCGGATCGCGCACGCCTACCTCTTCGTCGGGCCACGCGGCACGGGCAAGACTTCGACGGCGCGGATCTTTGCCAAGGCGCTCAATTGCACCGGCGGGCCGAACGCGGATTTCGATCCGAATGACCCGGCGGTTTTGTCGATCGCGGACGGCACCCACCTCGATGTGATCGAGATCGACGGCGCCTCGAACAACGGCGTCGAACAGGTGCGCGATCTCCGCGAGACCGCGCGCTATTCGCCGGCGCAGGGCAAGTTCAAGGTCTACATCATCGACGAGGTCCACATGCTCTCGACGGCGGCGTTCAACGCGTTGCTGAAGACGCTCGAGGAGCCGCCGCCGCACGTGAAGTTCGTCTTTGCGACGACGGAAGTGCAGAAGGTGCTGCCGACGATTCTTTCCCGGTGTCAGCGGTTCGACCTGAAGCCGATTCCGGCGTCGCTGATCATTGAGCGCCTCAAGAAGATTGCGGTGGAAGAGAAGATAACGGTGACCGAAGCGGCGCTCGCGTGCATCGCGCGCATGGCGGACGGCGGGATGCGCGACGCGCAGTCGATTTTTGACCAGATGATTTCGTTTTGCGGGACGGAGATTGCCGAGCCCGACGTGCTCGACGTTTACGGGCTGGTGGGAGTGGAGAAGATCGCCGAGTTGGCATCGACCTTGGCCACGGGCGACCATGCAAAGCTGGTGGCGATCGTGGACGAGTGCGATGCGGCGGGGCGGGACCTGGTTCGATTGCTGACGGATTTGCAGGAACTGGTGCGCGGGGCGTTGCTCGATGCGATTGCTAAGGGCGGCCGCAGTGACCGGCTGGGCGGCCTGCCGATGACGACGGAGCAAATCACGCGGTTGCTCGACGGGCTGCGCGAGGGCGAAGGCAGTGTGAAGCTCGGTCTGGCGGAGAAGATAAATTTCGAAGTGACGTTGTTAAAGGCCATCGAGGCGAGCCGCGCGCGGGCGATCGACAGCCTGATCAAGGAACTGGCGTCGCTCGCCGAGGAAGTTCCGGCGGCGGCGATTTCACCGGGCGACGACAGCGAAAAAAAAAAGGACTGAGTGAGCGGTTGGAGCGGCGGTTGAGCGCGGCCTTGGCGGCCGGGGCACCGTCGACGGTCTCGAAACGGATGGCGGCCGACGGTGCGCTGCCGGATGAGGCCAGCGAAGGCGTGGCGATGCTGCAGGCGGTAGCGCCGGACGTGTCGAGCGGAGGCGGGCTGTTTGGCGACGAGGCGCCATGGCCGACGGATGCGGCGAGCGAGGGCGCGTTTTTGGCGGAGGCACGCGAGCGAGGGGAGGCGGTGGTTGGGTTGCCCGTTGCGGCAACGCGGGCGGAAGAAGTCGAGGACGTGAAAGGTCCGCTGCCACCTCTGGATGAGATGATACAGCGAATCCCGACGGCAGTGCGGGAGGTGTTGGAAGAACTTTACCGGGCGAAATTCACGACGGTGCGGCGCGTGCCGGCGAAGGACTTGAAATCGTAACGGCCGGCAAGCGGTCAAACGGACCACGTCGGGCCGAGGTGGGGTCGGCCGTCGACCGAACGGGCGTAGAAATAAGTTTCGACCGGAGCGCCGAAGTCTTGGGCGGGCGGCGAGGCGAGAAGAATCGAGGAGCGGCGGTAGAGACTCTCGTCCACGCCTTCGAACTCGTCGAGGTGGGCGAGGCAGGTATCGTCGACGGACCAAAGTTCGCCGGTCACACCCTCACGATCGTCGGGCGAACGGACGAGACCGGGGTAGTCGCCAAGTGAGACCAAGGTGTAGCCGGCGACGGTGCGGGCTTGGCCGAGGAATTTTTGGCCGGCGAGGTGGGCGTGGTTGGCGCCACCGCGCTTTAGGGTGCCGTAGACGAAAAGTGTGGTCATCGCGGCTTGGCGCGGGAGCGTTTCGGGCGGGAAGGCGCGACGGGGGCGATGAGTTCGAGTTCGAGCGCGGTCGTGTTGTCGCGACCGGAGCTTTCGAGGGATGCGGCGACGAGGCGTTCGGCGGGAGAGAGCTGGGCTTCGGCCGGCGAGGGCGTGCGGATGAGTTCGGCGATCTGGCGATCCCACAGACCGTCGGTGAGGCCGTCGGAGCAGAGGACAAAACGGTCGCCGGGCGAAAGGGCGACGGCGCCAAACTGGGGATCGATGAATTGGTGGCCCGCGCCGAGAGCTTGGTGGAGGGCGTTACGGAGCGGGTGTGAGCGGGCTTGGCGCTCGTTGAGTTCGCCTTTGCGGCGGAGCCAACCTACGTGGGAGTGATCGTGGGTGAGCTGAGTCATGCCGCCGGAACGCGGCAGGTAATAGAGCCGGCTGTCGCCAAGGTGACCGAAGTAGAGCCAGCCTGGCGTGAGCCAACCGAGGGTGAGGGTGGTGCCCATGCCCCGACACTCTTCGTAGCTGGCCCCGAGTTTGAGCAACTCGTGATGGATGGATTCAAACACTTCGAGCAGAATGTCGGTGAAACCGCTGCTCATGCCGCTGGCGGAAAGTTTGAAGCTCTTGGGGAGGAGCTGCGTGATCTTTTCGACGGTGATACGGCTGGCAAATTCTCCGGATTTGGCGCCGCCCATGCCATCGCTGACGGCGAACACGTAGTCGTTGGCTGAGGCCGAGGCCTCGCCGATCTTGCCGAGCCGGCGAACCTCTCGGCCGTCGAAGGCGAGGGCGATGAACGAGTCTTCGTTGTTGGGGCGCACTTTGCCGCGGTGGGATAGGCCGGACCAGCGGAGGTCGGGCCGGGGCGCGGGAGGGGCGGGGGGCTTCATCATTTTTTGGTCGGGGCGGGCGAAGGCGGCGTGGGGCCGAGAATGGTCGCGAATTCGAAGTCGATCAGACAGAAACGTCCGTCGGTGGCCCGGTAGGTGACGTTGCGCAGGAAGGCGTCGTCATGGCGGACGCCGAAGGTTTCGAGCTCGGCGAAGAGTGCTTTCATGCGGTCAGGATTGAGTTGGTCGACGATCGAGCCGCAGTTGGTGGTGACGATTTTGAGCGCGGCCGGGTCCGATTCCAAGAGGCGGGGAACGAAGTCGCAGCCTCGCGCTTCAAGGTAGCGGAGCACACGGACTTCGTTGGCAAAACGTTCGGCGGCTTGGTGTCCGCGGAAGGTCTTATGGACCCGGCCATCAAAACCAATGCGGACGATAGCGCGATGGGTGTCTTTGACCTCGTGCATGGGGACTGAACCGGGAGCGTTAGGGCCACTGCCCGGGAGGCAAGGGGCAAGCTTGGTTTGAGGCCGGGAGTAGGAGGAAAACTTGAGCCATGAATCGAATTTCTGGTTGCCGCTGGCATGTGAGGTGCTGAATAGGCTTAGGTTTAGCCATGGGCCCGCCGGCGTAGTTGTTCGCCGGTGGATCCATCAAACCCCCTCACAACAAAACCGTATCATCATGGCAAAATACAAATTAGAATACATCTGGTTGGACGGCTACAAGCCGTTGGCCAGCCTCCGCAGCAAGACCCAGATCAAGGAGTTCAAGAGCTTCCCGAAGCTCGGCGAACTGCCGAACTGGGGCTTCGATGGCAGCTCGACGCAGCAGGCCGAGGGCCGTAGCTCGGATTGCGTGTTGAAGCCAGTGGCCGTTTTCCCGGACAGCACGCGCAAGAATGGCGTCCTCGTGATGGCCGAAGTCATGATGCCGGACGGCGTGACGCCCCACGTCTCCAACTCCCGTGCCACCATTCCGGATGATCCGGATACCTGGTATGGCTTCGAACAGGAGTATTTCTTCTATCAAGACGGTCGTCCGCTTGGGTTCCCGGTTGACGGTTATCCGGCGCCGCAGGGCCCGTATTACACCGGCGTGGGCTACAAGAACGTGGGCGACATCGCCCGCGAGGTTGTCGAGAAGCATATCGATATCTGTCTCGATGCCGGCATCAACCTCGAGGGCATCAACGCCGAGGTCGCCAAGGGTCAGTGGGAGTTTCAGATCTTCGGCAAAGGCTCCAAGAGTGCCGCCGACCAGATGTGGGTTGCCCGTTACCTGCTCTCGCGTCTCGCTGAGACCTACGCCCTCGACATCGAGTGGCGTTGCAAGCCGATCCTTGGGCCCTTCCAACAGGCGCTCGATTGGAACGGTTCCGGCATGCATGCGAACTTCTCGACCAAGTTCATGCGCGAAAAGGGCGGTAAAGCTTACTTCGAAAAACTCATGGCGGCGTTTTCCAAGAACTGCGACGAGCACATCGCCGTCTATGGCCCCGAGAATCATCTCCGTCTCACCGGTCTGCACGAGACGCAGTCGATCGACAAATTCAGCTATGGTGTGGCCGACCGTGGCGCTTCGGTGCGCGTGCCGCACAGCTTCGTCAACAACGGCTACAAGGGCTACCTCGAGGACCGTCGGCCAAACTCGGCCGCCGACCCGTATCTCGTGGCCGGTCGTATTCTCAAGACGATCCAGTCCGTCCCGACCAAGTAAGTTTGGCCGGATCGGGATCGCCTTGTGATCCTAAAACAAAACGACGTCGTCCTCGCGGGCGCCGTCGTTTTTTTGTGCTCGGAGCCGGCGACCGTGCAGCGCAACTTCGCTTGAGCCGGCATCAAGCCCGCATCGCCCGAAGTCATGTTGCCGAAGTCCGCGCCCCATTTAACCGTCACTCTTTGGGAGTGGGCGCAGGCTGTGCTTTTGGCGGTAAACCTTGTTTGGACGACCCTTTGCCTAGGCGGCTACCTGCGGGAAACGATGTTATGGTCGGTCGCGGGCACCGGCGTGATTCTCGCGCTGAAATTTGCTCGCGGGGCGCTGGGTGTGGCGCCTTTGGGTGTCCGGTGGCATCCGGCGGGTTGGTGGCTGGTGCCGTTTTTGGCTTACGCCGCGATCAACGCGGCCGTGGTATCGCCTGTGGGCTGGCTGGGGTGGTGGGACTGGCTGGGGTGGGCGCAGCTGGTGGTAACGTTTTGGCTCGCGCTTGATGTCGTCGGTTTGCCGGGACCTAGGCAGCTTTTGCGGGTAACGGTATTGGGCCTCGGCGTCGTTTTGGTGGGCCTCGGGTGTTACCAACGCTGGGGCGATCCAAATTGGATCATGTTGGGTCGCACGCAGAGCCGGTATTTTATCGGACGGGCAAGCGGGGCGTTTGGAATCCCGAACAGTATGGCGGCGTTTTTGCTGCTGTTGATTCCGATGGCCTTGGCGGCGGTGTGGTGCCCGGGGATTTCGAGGGTGGGTCGGCTGATGGCGGGGATACTGGCTGCGTTGTTTTTGGGAGGCTTGGTCCTCACGGTGAGCCGGGGACCGTGGCTGGCGTTGGCCGCGGCGTTGGCGGTTTGGCCATTGGCACGGCGCAGCCGCTCTTGGAAATGGCGATTTGGCGTGGCGGCGGGAGTGTTGGCCGGCGCGATGGTGATGGGCGCGCTGCTCTATGCGGCGGTTCCGGGGGTCCGTGAGCGATTGGACGGTCTGGTTCAAGATCGGGGAGAAAAAACGCGACCGATCGTGTGGCGGGCGGCGGTGAAGTTGTGGCAGGATGAGCCTCTGTTCGGGACCGGCGCGGGGAGCTACAATGTGCTGTTCGAACGGCACCGTCCCGAGCGTTTTTGGGACGAGCCACAGTGGGCCCACAATGAGTATTTAAACACCCTGAGTGATTATGGCGCCGTCGGATTTTTGCTTTTTTTTGGCGGCGTGGTGACCGTGGCGGCGATTACGATTGGCAAGTCACGAGCAGCGAAGACTGGCGACCGGGACGATGGGTTGGCGACGGCGAAGGCGGTCGGAATCGGGGCTTTCGCGGTGGCGTTGCTCGTGGATTTTCACCTCAAGCTGCCGGCGCTGGCGATGGCGGTCGGATGGCTCGCGGCGGAAGGTGTGGGCTCGGTCTGGCGGCGCGATCAAATCGAGATTCGGCAGCGGGGGCGGTTTGCCCGTGGAGTCGCAGTTTTTGGGGCTGGGTTCGTCCTTGGTTTGGTCGCTCTTCAAATCGCGCCGATGGCGCAGGCGGAGGGGCTGCGGGGCGAGGCTCGTCGCCGGATAGATCAGTTGGCGTTGAGGCCACAGTCCGCGCGAGTCGAAATGGCCATCCTGATTGAGACACAGAAGGAATTGCAAAGGGCAGTGGCCCGGGACGTCCGCAATCTTCAGGCATGGTCAGATCTGGCGTATGCGACCGCTTTGATCGCGCGGCATGAGCCGGGCCGCGCGGCCGAATTGGGCCGATTGGCGGAGGCGGCGGCCCGGCGGGCTTTGGCCGGATCGGCGGTGATGCCGGAGTTCTGGTGGCGGCTGGGGGTGGCGTTGGATCTGCAAGGGCGCTGGAACGAGGGAGGCGCCGCGATTTCGCGCAGCGTTGTGCTCGCGCCGAACTTGCCCCAAGCGTGGTTTTATACCGCCTATCACTTCAGTCTGAAGGCCGAGACGCGAGAGTTGGCCTTGTTGGCCGTTGCGACCTGTTTGCGCCTTGACCCGTGGTTTCGCGGGGCGGAGGATTTACGAGTGAAGTTGAAGGCATCCCGCTGATTTCAACGGATCACTCTTTCTCCATGCAAAAGACGTTTTTGATGTGGTTTTTATTGGCCGGGCTTTGCATGACGGCGGTGTCAACCGCCTCGGCGCAGGCCTCTGCGGCCGGCCGAATTATATTGGCGCGGGTGACTGGCGAAGTGTCGGTGCTCAATAAGGCAACCCAAGTTTCGGTCGCGGCGCAAAACATCCAAGAGATCGGACAAGGCTTCATAGTCACCACCACCAAGGGAGCGAGTCTCGTGATGGTCTTTTCCAACGGTTCGACGATTAATTTGAAGGAGGACTCGGTGCTCGATATTGAGCAATATCTCCAAGACCCGTTTGCAGGAAATTTTAACCCGTCGACCGCGATTGACGAGCCGTCTGTATCCAATACGGGATTGAAGCTCACGCGCGGTGAGTTGGTGGGTAATGTGAAAAAGCTAAAGGCGGGCCAAGGTTCGACGTTTAACGTTCAAACCCCGGTCGGAGCGGCCGGTATTCGGGGAACCACTTTCCGAATCGTTTACCGGCCGGCGGGCAACGGCACCGCTTTCTTCTCCTTAACCACGACCGAAGGCAACGTGGTGCTCAACACGGGAACCGTGACGTTACCCGTCGGAGCGGTTGATTTGGTGCCGAAGGAAGTGGTATTCGACGTGCAAGTTGATACGAACACGGGGGTTGTGACTATCACCACGCCTACGGCGACGATTGCGGTTGTGACCGCTGCAACGACAAGCGTCGCGGCGGTGACCGAGGCCCGAGCGGACGTCGTCCAAGCCATCGCGGCAGTTCTGTTCATTCCTCCCGCCGCCGTAGACCCGGCGGTAAAGGCCGCTGAAGACAAGGCGGCGGCGGATCGAAAAGCGGCCGAGGATAAGGCGGCCGCCGAAAAGAAAGCGGCCGAAGAAAAAGCTGCGGCTGAGATCCAGAACGCAAGTCCGCCGGCAGTGGTGCCGCCGACCACGCTGACCAGCGGTGCAGGCGGTCTGTAGGGTTTATCAAGCCGGCAGTGCTTCACCGTCGATTCCGTTTGGTCGGTGCGGCCCGGGCTTTCATCTTCCGTTTGTGGGTGGGCCAATTAATTTTTAAGTAACGTGGCGAAGTCTCAAAACCAATTGGCCTGGCGCTTTCTGTGGTTGCTGCCGATCCCGCTGGTTTGGTGTTTTCTCAGTTACTCCGGGCAGTTGGTGTTTCTTGAAAACAAACTGACGGATTTGCGTTACCGGTTTCGCGGGGAAATCGCCGCGCCGGTCAAGGTCTTCTACGTGGATGTTGATACGCGCGCCCTGCAGCTCCTCGGGGAGCGGCCTTGGAATCGCGAATACTTTGGCAAAGCGGCGGAGGTGCTTTTGGAGACAGGCAGAGCAAAGGGCATCGGGTTTGATTTTGTGTTTTCGGCCCTGAGCTATTCCGAGGTCGTTGATCAAAAGAAGGTCGTCGCCGGGAATCGGGCGTTTGGCCGGGTGATTTTCAAGCATCCGAGGATTGTTTTGGCCGCCCAATATACCTTCGGCGCCGGAACGACCCAGACCGAGGGCGCGGCGAGGGAGATGCCCTTGCTTCGGCTGGGTTTTTTGGATCGAACAAAGAATGAACTGCCCGAGTTGCCGCAGGACCCGTTGATCGGATCCTACATCGACAGAGCCACCGGGAAGCAGGCGGTCTACGGTCGGATCGGCCTGATCGACGTAGATGAAGGTTATGGAAGCGATGCGGTGCCGCGCTGGGTGCCGCTGTTTGCGCACACGCTCAATCCGACGCTCTACCATCTCTCACTGCAACTTGCATTGCTTGATTTGGGGTTGGACGAAGATGCGGTCGAGATTTTTGACGACCGGATCGATCTGGTCGACCGGGGTGGCCTGTTGCGGGCGTCAATTCCGCTGCGGGAAAGGCAATTGTTGGAGGCAAATTGGTTTTCTCGTTGGAACAACGAGGAGTTGAATCCGCGGGTCAGCTTGGCCGACGTGCTTCTATACCAGCGGGATCTTACCAGTGAAAAGGCCGATGAACGGGCGGTGGCGACGCGGTGGTTCGAGCAATTTCGCGAGGCGATCGTTCTGGTCGGGCCGACCGATGCTTTGCTGCAGGACCTTGCGCCGACACCATGGGACGGCCAGCCCGTTCCCAGAGTCGGTTTGCATGGCAATCTGCTGAAAACGATCCGGTCGGGACTCTTCCTCCAGCATACTTCGAACTGGATCAACACCGTCGCGATTTTGGCTCTGACGATCATCACTTCGGGCCTTTGGATCATCGGCGGCGTGCGCGGCATGCGCTCCAAGCTCACGGCAGTTTTGGTGTTGGTTGCCTACGTGTGGTTCGTGCTGACCCTCTTTCGGGATTACCATCTCGTAATCCCTCTGGCGGGACCTTTCGGAGCGGCGTTTACCACCAGTTTCGCTGCCTTGATTTGGCAGGTCGTGGACGAGGAAAAGCAAAAGGGCCGCATCAAAGGTATGTTCGGCGCCTATCTGGCGCCTGCGCTCGTGGCGAAGATGGTGGATTCGGGAGAGGACCCCCAACTCGGCGGTGTGGAGGAGAATATCACGGCGTATTTCAGCGACATTCAGGCGTTCTCTTCGTTTTCAGAGAAGCTTACGCCTCCCCGGTTGGTGGGGCTGATGAACGAGTATCTGACGGCCTGCACCGACATCGTGCAGGCCGAAGGGGCGACGCTCGACAAATACATCGGGGACGCGGTCGTGGCGATTTACGGAGCGCCGTTGGCGTTGCCGGACCACGCCTACCGCGCGTGTGTTTCGGCCGTGCGAGTCCACGCGCGCATTGGCGAGTTGCGGGAAAAGTGGCGACATGAAACGGAGAAAGACTGGCCGGAAATCGTGCTCAATCTTCAGACCCGGATCGGTCTCAACTCGGGCCCGGCGGTGGTGGGCAACATGGGCAGCACGTCCCGGTTCAGCTATACGATGATGGGGGACAACGTGAATCTCGCGGCGCGCATGGAAAGTGGGGCGAAGAGTTGGGGCGTTTACAGCATGTGCTCTGAAGCAACCAAACTGGAGTGTGAGAAGCACGGCGGTGACCGCGTTGTCTTCCGACCTCTCGGCCGAATCGTGGTCAAAGGTCGCACTCGGGCGGTGCCGATCTACGAGATCGCGGCCCTCCGCGAGAACGTCACTCCTGAGGCGATCGAGTGCTACCGGATTTTCGCGGAAGGATTGAATCGCTACTATGAACGCGATTGGGACGGCGCGCTGGCCCGGTTTGCGCTGAGTAAAGAGCTTGAGCCGAATCAACCGGGCAAGACGCCGGGAGTGGCAAATAATCCCTCGTTGGTTTATCTGGGAATCGTCGAGCACGCCAAGCATGAGCCGCCGCCGGAGGATTGGGGCGGAGTTTACGTGATGAAGGAAAAATGACGCCAAGCCCGGTGCGGCGCGGCCGGAAGAAATGAAAAGCCCGCACGGTTCCGTGCGGGCTTCGTGAAGTCGGAAACGGGGCGTCGGCGAGCCGGTCGCTTGGTCGGAAACGACTCCGCTTATTTGAGCAGCATGTCCTTCACGGTCTTGCCGGCGGGGATCATGGGAAGCACGTGCTCGGTGTAAGGCACGATCACGTCGAGCACGTAGGGGCCGTCGTGATCGAGCATCTCTTGGATCGCTTCGCGGAGTTCGCTCTTTTTGTGGACGCGGCGCGCCTTCACGCCGAAGCCTTGGGCGATGGTCACGAAGTCAGGGTAGATTCCAGCGAGGTTGTCGGGGCTGCCGACGTTCGATTCATCCCCTAGGATCGTGTTGCCGCGGACGCTGCCGTAGAAGCGGTCTTCCCATTGCACGACCATGCCGAGGTGCTGATTGTTTAGAATCATCGCTTTCGCCGCGATTTTCTCAATGTGGGCGGTGGCGAGTTCCTGGATGTTCATCACCCATGAGCCGTCGCCATCGATGTCGATGACCTGTTTGTCGGGGCGGGCCACTTTCGCGCCGAGGGCGGCGGGATAGCCGAAGCCCATCGCACCGAGGCCGAGAGAGCTGATGTAGCGCCGGGGCTCGTTGAAACGGTAGAACTGCGCGGCCCACATCTGGTGCTGGCCAACGCCGGTCGTGATGATCGCGTCGCCCTTGGTGAGTTCGTAGAGAACCTTTACCGCCTCCTGGGGAACGATGTGCTTGCTCTCCTCGTAGCTGAAAGGGTGGTCCTTCATCCACGTCGCGATCTGGGCGTGCCACGGCTGATTGTCGGGCGGAGTGAACTTTGCGGCGAGTTCGTTGAGGCGGGTGAGCGCGTATTTGATGTCGCTGGTGATGGCGAGCTGGACGCGTTTGTTCTTGTTGTGCTCGGAAGCGTCGATGTCGATGTGGACGATCTTGGCGGAAGTGGCGAACTTTTCGGTGTTGCCGGTGATGCGGTCATCGAAGCGCGCGGCGAAGCAGAGGAGCAGGTCGCTTTGATCGACAGCCCAGTTGCCGTAGGCGGCGCCATGCATGCCGAACCAGTGCATGGAGAGCGGATGGGTTTCGGGAAAGGTGCCGACGCCCATGAGAGTGGTGGCGACCGGGACGTTCACTTTTTCGGCGAAGGCCTTGAGTTCGGCGCTGGCCTCGGCCGAAACGACGCCGCCGCCGACGTAGAGCACGGGTTTCTTCGCGGCCGCGATCAGGGCGAGGATTTCCTTGAGTTGGTCGTCGCTCGCGCGCGGGACGCGACTGAGCGTCGGATTGCGAAACTCGACGGAGGCGGGGAAAACAGGCTGAAACTTCGCCTGTTGAACGTCCTTCGGAATATCGATGACGACCGGGCCGGGGCGACCGCTGCGGGCCAGATGGAAAGCCTCTTTGAAGATGCGCGGCAGGTCGTGCACGTTCATCACGAGGTAGGAGTGCTTCACGACCGGCAGGGTCATGCCGTAGAAATCGGTTTCCTGAAACGCCATCTTGCCGATGTATTTCGAAAACACCTGCCCTGTGATCGCGATCATGGGAACCGAATCCATGAAGGCGTCGGCGATGGCGGAAACGAGATTGGTGGCACCGGGGCCGGACGTAGCCATGCACACGCCGACTTTGCCCGTGACCCGGGAGTAGGACTCGGCCGCGAAGGAGCCGCCTTGCTCGTGGCGGGGCAGGATCGTGCGGATCTTGTCGGTGCGGGCGAGGGATTGATGGAGCTCTTGGGAAGCGCCGCCCGGGTAGGCAAAGATGACATCCACACCCTCTCGGATGAGGCACTCGACGACGGCGTCGGAGCCCTTCATTTCGCGGCCGATCTCGGCTTGGGGAAACGTTGCGGGAGTGGAGGATGTTTTCATAGTGGCGGGCGTGAGCAGAAGGACGGAGAGAAAAAGGCAGCAAGAGGGAAGGAGGCAATCTTGGAAATGGGCGGTGGTGCCATGAGAAAAAACCGGGGGTCGGCGGTGCGTTCAAATCCCAGAGTTAAGGGTTGGCGTGCAGGGAGTGTCGAAGCACGGTGTCGCAATGTTGAAGCTTTTGTTTATCGGCGACATCGTTGGGCGCCCCGGTCGCGAGATCGTGATGGAACGAGTGCCGCGCTTGCGCTCGGAGTTGAGCTTGGACTTCGTGATCGCCAATGCGGAGAACGTGGCCGCCGGGGCGGGGATCACCGGAAAGCTGGCGAAATCAATTTTGGAGAGCGGGGTGGATGCGATTACGCTGGGCGATCACGTCTGGGATCAGCGTGGCTGGGAGACGGAAATTGTTGAAATGGAGCGGGTGTGCCGGCCTGCGAATTTACCCAAATCAAATCCGGGATGGGATCATTTGATCATCGAAAAACGCGGGTTTCGCGTGGCGGTTTTCACCCTGCTCGGGCGGACTTACCTGAACATAAAGTCAGATTGTCCGTTTTTGTGCGCAGATCGGATGATCGAGCAACTGCGGGGGCAGGCGGATGCCATCGTCGTTGAGATGCACGCCGAGGCCACGAGTGAAAAGATAGCGATGGGCTGGCACTTAGATGGCAGGGTGACGGCGGTGCTCGGCACCCATACGCATGTGCCGACGGCGGACGCCTGCGTGTTGCCGAAAGGCACGGCGTTTATCTGCGACGTGGGTATGACTGGTCCCTATGAGGGCGTGCTCGGGCGCGAGGTGGCCCCGGTGGTGGCGAAGTTTATCGACGGGATGCCGCGGCGGTTCGAAGTCGCGGAAGGCGATGTGCGACTTTCGGGGGCGGTGGTGACGATCAGTCCCTCAATGGCTCGGGCGGAGAAAATCGAGCTGCTCGTGGTGCGAAAATAGCTCGGAGGACGAGCGCGCGGCGCCCGCACTCGGGATGCTCGCCAAGCTTGGCCTCAGCTGCGTGAGGCGCCGGCCTCCAAGTAGACCCCGAGATGGCGGTAGCGCTGGTAACGGGTATCGAGGAGCTTGGTGGTGTCCAAGGATCGAAGATCGTTGAGGTGCTTTTGGAGGGCGTATTTGAGCGCTTCGGCCGCTTGAGCCGCATCGTTGTGGGCGCCTCCCAAAGGTTCGGCGATAACCTCGTCCACAATGCCCATCTTTTCCAGGTGATCGGCACTGAGCTTGAGTGCCGCGGCGGCTTTAGGAGCGGCAGCGGCGTCTTTCCAGAGAATGGCGGCACAGCCTTCCGGAGAAATCACCGAGTAATAGCTGTTTTCGAAAATGAGCACGCGATCGGTGACCCCGATCCCGAGAGCACCACCGGAGCCGCCTTCACCGACGATCACCGAGACCGTGGGGGTTTTGAGCATGGCCATTTCACGGAGGTTGACAGCGATGGCCTCGGAAACGTGGCGGGCTTCTGACTCGATGCCGGGAAAGGCCCCAGGGGTGTCGATAAATGTCAGAACCGGAAGGCTGAACTTCTCGGCGAGCTTCATCAGGCGAAGGGCTTTGCGGTAACCTTCGGGCTGGGGCATGCCGAAGTTGCGGGTGATCTTATCCTTGGTATCGCGGCCCTTTTGCTGGGCGACGATCATCACGGCTTCGCCGTTGAAGAAAGCGGTGCCCCCGACGAGGGCGCGGTCGTCGTTGAATTGGCGATCACCGTGGAGTTCTTGGAAATCGGTGCAAATGAGACTCACATAATCGAGGGCGTAGGGACGCTTCGGGTGCCGTGCGACCTGAACTTTCTGCCAAGGTGTAAGGGCGGAATAGATTTCGCGTTGGGTCGCATCGATTTTCTTCTCGATCCCGTGGATTTCGCGGGCGAGGTCGACGTTCGTTTCGATCGACTGTTGGCGCAACTCGTCGAGCTGCTTGCTGAGTTCCCGCAGTGGTTTTTCGAATTCGAGAACGTAGGCCGAAGCTTCCATAGCAGTGAAAAATACTAAGGGCCCAGAAAGTGTGTCAATGTGGACCTGCGGCCGTGCTGGTTGGCTGAATCTTTCCGCGGATAAGATCGCGAGCCCAGTCGGGCAGGGTGGCGGCCAATTGCCAAAGGCAGCAGGCGAAGAGGCTCCATTTGGCCAGTTCCTCCACCCCACGCATAGTGATGAATCCGGATGAACTACGGGCGAAATTTTGAGTAAGCCACATGGCATACATCGCTACGGTGTAGCCAAGAAGTTGCAGCGCCGCAGTCCATCGCTCGGTCTTGGTGCCGAATTGCAACCAGTCGCACAGCTGAGGCACCGCGAAGAAAAAAAAGATCAGTCGGTAGTCCCAGCTGTTGCCGAGAAGAAAAGTCCCTGCGTAGATTCCTGCCCCAATCCGGTAACCATCGAGTAGACGGGACGCCGGAGCATCGGCTTCAATTTTTTTTGCCGGACGGGTGGCGCGCCACCATGCGGCAGCTAGGCAAAAAAGCACCATGGCATAGGAAGTCTTTTGGGCCAGAGCCGTCCAAGATGAGTCATGTAACCTAAGGTAGTGCCACAACACGTTGTAGCCGTAGGAAACATCAGAACCTTTTTCCGTATTCTCCTGGATTTTTTGCAGATCGCCGATTGTGGAGATGATGTAAATGGCAGCAGAGGTCAGCGCGATACCCCCTAACCGAAGCGCCTTCTTGCGGGTTTCGCGGAGTAGTAGAAGCAGGCCGGCTAGTGGAAACAATTTCAGCAAGAATGCTGCAAAGACAACGATCTGTCCGGTGGCGGCGGAGCGATTTGTGATTCGGTGGGCCAGCGCGAGGAGGAAAAACATCAACAAGTCGAGATTGCCGCGCTCGATAGCAAGCATCGTGACCGGTGAAAAAAAAATGAGAGCGAAGTAGATT
>CALSBN010000039.1:0-27799 GCA_943373185.1 Opitutus sp. GAS368
TACGACGCCGTGCGGACCGAGCGCTACAAATACATCCGCTACCGCGACCTCAAGGACATGAACGAGCTCTACGACCTCGTGAAAGATCCCTTCGAACTTTCCAATCTCATCGCCGCGCCGAATGCCGCCCAAGTCCGCCGGGCGATGGAGAGCGAGCTTGATCGCATCCTCGCCTCGGCTCGCGCCCCTCTGCCGTAGGCCCGAAAACCGCCGGTCACCGAACCCCGAATCCGGGCGCGCTCACCCGACCCGACCGCGAGCTTGCCCGGGGCCCGCGCGAATGCGTGCGCCTTGCCTCATCTCCCGCGCGGCCCACACTTCGCCGCGTGTCCGACGCTTCCTTTCAACTCCCGGCGTTATTCGATCTCGGCGCCACGTTTGCCTTCGCCCTCACCGGCGCGCTGGCCGGCGTGAAACGGGGCTACGACATCGTCGGCGTTTTCTTTCTCGCCCTCGTCTCCAGCATCGGCGGCGGCCTGATCCGCGACGCGGTGTTCATCCCCGGCGCCACCGCCACCCCGCTCCTCACCGATCCGCGCTACATCCAAGTCGTCCTGACGGCGACCCTCGTCTGCGTGGTCTTTGCCAATCGCATCACCCATTTCCGCCGCGTGATCGCCGTCGTCGACGCCCTCGGGCTCGGCGCTTACGCCGCCTTCGGCACCCAAAAAGCCCTGCTCGCCGGTCTCGCCGTGCCCGCCGCGATTCTCGTCGGTGTGATCAACGCCGCCGGCGGCGGTCTCCTGCGGGACCTGATCACGCGCGAGGAACCGCTCGTCTTCAAACCCGGTCAATTCTACGCCCTCGCCGCCTTGGCCGGCTCCGTGTTGTTTGTGTTTTTCGTGACCGAGCTTGGACTGCGTCCCACCTCCGCCGCCCTCGCCACCATCAGCCTCACGTTCACCTTCCGCATTCTTTCCATTCTCTTCAACTGGCGCACGTCACCCGTCGGCCAGCTCAACCCCGCCAACGAGCCGCCGCGCTGATTCGCCCCACTTCTCCGCCCCATGCCCAACACTCCCACCGTTCGCACACTCGCCCTCTCTCTTGGCGTCTCCCGCACCACGGTTTCCGAAGCACTCCGGGGCAACGCCTGCGTCCACCCTGCGACGGCCGCCCGCATTCGCACCGCGGCCGAGGCCGCCGGCTACAAAGCCAATCCGTTGGTGGGCGCGGTCATGTCGGAGGTGCGCCGATCCCGGAATCAGATTTTTCGCGGCGTCATCGCAGCTGTCGACCTCGACGAAAACGGACGCCCCGCCGCCAGCGGCAAATTTCACGCGGCCCTCACCGCCGGTGCCCGCCAACGCGCGCTCGAACTGGGTTTCAAACTCGAGACTTTTCTCGTCGGTTCCAAAGGCGTCACGCTCGGGCGGCTCGACACCATCCTCCAATCACGGGGGATTCAGGGCGTCATGCTCCTGCCGTCGTGGGCTCCGCCGGATTTTTCCAAACTCGACTGGACCCGCTATGCCGGGATCTACAGCGACTACGCCATCGACCACCCCGCACTGCACTCGGTGTGCTCCGACCATCACCGCTCTTTGATGTCCGCCCTCGGCCGACTGCAAGCGTTAGGCTACGACCGGCCCGGCCTCGTCGTCCAAAGCCAACAGGACGAGCGGCTCCAACACCGCTGGGAAGGCGCGTTCTCCGCCTACCAACGCAACTATCCCGAGATCGGCACGGTGCCCCCGCTCATCGTGCCCGAGGTCAACGCCGCCAATTTCAGCCGGTGGTTCCGCAAACACACTCCCGACGTCGTCCTCGCCCACGACCCGGAAGTCATGACGTGGATGGCCGCCGCCGGTGCGCGCGTGCCGCGCACGCATGGCTACTTTTGCCTCAACGTGACCCAAACGGACCGCCCCTGCGCCGGACTCGACCTGCACCCCAACGCCCTCGGCGCGCGCGGCATCGAATTGCTGATCGCCCAACTCCAACGCAACGAACGCGGCATCCCCAGCCCAGCTTCGACCACGATGATCCCCGGCCACTGGGTGGACGGCCCGACCTTGGCCAAAAAGAACGCCAAAGCCTGATTGCATCTGCCTCTGGCCTGTCGCCATCGGCCGCCGCGCGTGGTCGGTCCGGCCCCAGCTACCTTACCCACTCCGCCGCCGGCAACCCGAGGCGCAGCCATTCCTGCACCGCCAGCGCCGCCACGCGGGCCGCGCCATATTCGGAAAAATGCGTGTTGTCCTTCACGCCCTCGGGCCAACGCTGCGGCCCATTGGCATTGTTGACCACCATATCCCAAAAAAAAGGCAGGGCTTTCGCCCTGCCTTTCACCAAAACGCTTGAACGCCGCTAATTTAAACCGACTTCCGGCGGAATACACCGAGAAGCCCGAGAGCGAATCCGATTAGGACGATGCTCGCCGCCGAATCCGGAACCGAAGTCGGGGTCTGGGTGGTGGAGAAACTGTTTGCTTGGATAAAAACACCGGAGTCCAGAACTCGATCACCTGCATCAGCGATCGCGATGTAGAGAGTGTGATTACCGGCAAGAAGATTCGTTGCAGAAGCCGTCAACACGGTCGTAAAGCCGTCGTATTGCAAACCCGAAGAAAGCTGTGACGCATCGTTATTGCGGTAATAAGACGAATTCGAGACCCCGTTCACATTGTTGATCGAAACCGGGGTCGACGTGGATGGGATGAGCGCGAGATTGTTGGCAAGGGAGGTGCCATCGAGGAAAAAGCCGAATACGTCGTTAAACTGGCTCCCGACGTATTCGTTATACTCTTCTGAACCAAAGGTATAGTTGAAGAAAATGCTACCATCAGACGTCGTGGTGAAATCTAAACGCAACACGGTTGCATCGAGCGTTGAGAACCCTGGGATTAACGCATTCAAAGGCGCGTAGCCGCCCAAGCCGTTGTCTTGCGTCGCGCCCGGGGAATTTTGAGGCTGGCCAGCGATTGCCGCTGAACCCGTCGTCAAAACAATACCTGAATTGATCCCCAAGGCACCACCGTTGGTGAAGGTGCCGGTCGAACCGCTTGCTTGGGAAATAAAGGTGGCGGAATTCAGCGTAACACCTGCGCCGAGCATTGTATTGCCCAAGCTGGCAGCGCTGTTGTCCAAAGTGATGGTGATACCGAACGCTGGGATTGACAGGGCGGCGAGGCCGAAAAGCGACCTGATCGCTTTGTAGGATTTTGAATGATTCATGATGAGGAGAATATTTAAGTTTAAACCGAGGGATGGATTGGCTAACGGGACCCCAAATGCATATCTCATGCCTAGAAAAAATTTCGGCATGTATCGCTTATAATTTGCTGATTTAGAATATTATAAATAAATTTGCAAAATTATATATATTATTGAAATCAATCAAAAATGTAAAGGATTCCGACGTCCAAGTGTAAGCGTTTCCGACAAAAACGAGATCGCGGCTTGGTCAAAAACGGAATCAACCACGGAACAGTCTCTCAACGAAATTGAAATCGATCTGCGCTCCATGCTGAGTCAGAGCCGTCTCTCCAACAACTGAGTTTGAGCAGAGAATGCAGCATCCCCAGCCCATGTTCGCGACAACAATCTCCGATCACGGGATTGAGTGCCCCGCGGTGGAAGCAAGGGTTGCGGCAAAAAAGACCGCGCGAACTCTTCGAGGCTCCGCCGTGCCGTGGTCAGTCCGGCCCCAGCTACCTTACCCACTCCGCCGCCGGCAACCCGAGGCGCAGCCATTCCTGCACCGCCAGCGCCGCCACGCGGGCCGCGCCATATTCGGAAAAATGCGTGTCGTCCTTCACGCCCTCGGGCCAACGCGGTTGCATCCCGGCCGCGTAGTGCAGATGCAGCCGCTTCGAGCCTTCCACCCCGTGGGCGCGCTCCAGCTCCGCCGTCCGTAAATTCAATTCCAACAACGGCACCTTTTCCTCAGCGGCAACCGCGCGCAACGCCGCCGGATAGTCACCGTGCGTTTCCACGAGCTCGCCCGCCGCGCTCCATTTCCTTCGCGCTACCGGCGTCGCAAGCATCGGCGTCGCCCCGCGTTCCCGCGTTTCCCGCACGAAGCGCCGCAAGTTCTCTTGATAGGCTCCCCGCGGCGCCGCGTAGCGTTTCGGGTCCTGATCCTTCTCGTCATTGTGCGCGAACTGGATGATCACAAAATCCCCCGGCCGCAGCGCCGCCACCACGGCCGCCCAACGCCCTTCGTCGATGAAACTTTTCGTGCTGCGACCATTCATCGCGTGATTCACGACCCGCACCGCCTCCGGCCGCAGCAGCACCGGCAACGCCTGGCCCCAACCCGTCTCCGGATTGGCCGGCTCCTTCGGCTTGTCCGCCATCGTGGAATCACCGACGAGGTGCAGCGTCGGCGCGGCAAAAACGGCGGCGGCGAAAAAAAACGTCAGGACGAGCGCTCGGAGAATTCTGCTCATGGCGATCGACGATCTTGGGGCCGGCCCGCCCGATGAGCAACCTTTTGCTGCACTTGGAACGTCCGCGTCCCGCAGACTCGCGCCTCGCTCAACCACCCCACGGCGCAGGTGGGGCCTCGACCGGTTTCGTCAGGTCGAACTCCACGAAGAAACGACGGCTCTCGGCCTCTCGTCGAAGGCCGTAGCCGAAGGTTTTTCCCGGAGTCAGCGCGAGGGTCCAGACATTCGTCTTCGCCGCCGGGATCAGCTCGCCGGTAAACGCATCGGCCGGGAAATCCTGCCGCTCGGCCGTTCCGACAGTCGCGGTGTCGCCGCCATACTGCGTGACCTTGTCGGCGCTGCCGTCCTCGTGGCGGTGATCGTGCTTCAGGCGCAAACCCGTCGGCGTGCGCGTGATCACCCACGTGCGCGAGCGGTTGGCGCCGACGTGAAACGGAATCCGGATCTCGTTCTCGCCGCAGGCCCGCACGTGCATCACGAGCCGCTGGCCTTTGAACATCGCGTCCGTCGCCGCCGAGCCCTCGATCACACGGCCTTCAAACGCCTGACCGCAGAGGGCCTGCAGATTTTTCCACAGCACCGCGTTGGCCGACGGCTCCGCCGCCAACCCCGCCGTGAGCCCACCGAGCCAGCACGCCAGACCAAAAAATAATTTCATGCCCCAGGAACTACACCCGCACGCGGCAGACGCCAGCGAGCAATGAGCCCGCGCGGCCGTTTCACGATCGCTCCGACCGGCGCCGCTCAATACCCCGCCGCCTGCCCGTCTTTGCGGCTCTCGGAAGCCCCGCGATAGGTCCCGTTGGCCGCGTCGCGCTGGATCGCCTGGTAGCCACCGAAACCGCCGTTGCCGCTGCGCACCGAGTGACCGCGCTGCATCAGCCCCCGCACGCTTTCGTAAGGGACGCCGCTCTCCAACTCGACAAAGCCGCCGTCGGTCATCTTCGGGTTATCATAGTCCGAGGAGCCGTCGTGGTGCCAACGGGCCGCGTCGCCGGCTTCCTGCACGTTCATCCCGAAATCGATCAGGTTGCAGATGATCTGAACGTGGCCCTGCGGCTGCATCGCGCCGCCCATCAGGCCGAAACTAAGCCAAGGCGCGCCGTCCTTGAGCACGAAGGCCGGAATGATCGTTTGGAACGGCCGCTTGCCCGGCGCGTAGTCGTTCGCGTGGCCGGTGCGCAGCGTGAACATCTCGCCCCGATTCTGAAATGCGAAGCCGAGACCGGGCACCACGATGCCGGAGCCCATGCCGCGATAGTTGCTCTGGATGAGCGAGACCATGTTCCCGGCGGCGTCGGCCGTCGTGAGATAAATCGTGTCGCCTTCCTGCAACGCGGGATTCCCGGCGTCGTAACTGCGGGCGGCCCGCGCGCCGATCAGCTTACGGCGCTCGGCCGCGTAGGTTTTGGAAAGCAGGCCCTTGAGCGGAATCTTCGAAAACTCGGGATCGGCGTAGAATTTCGCCCGATCTTCAAACGCGAGTTTCTTGGCCTCGATCATGAGGTGCAGCGCCTCGGGCGAATTGTAGCCCATCGCCTTCAGATCGTAGGCTTCAAGGATGTTGAGCATCTGGAGCGCCGCGATGCCTTGGCTGTTCGGCGGCAGCTCATAAACGTCGTAACCGCGGTAGTTCACCGAGACGGGCGCGACCCAGGTCGAGGTGTGTCCGGTAAAATCCGCCTTCCGCAGATAACCGCCGTTGGCCTGCATAAACGCATCGATGCGATCCGCGATCTCACCCTTGTAAAACGCATCGCGCCCGCCCTCGGCCAGCCGCGTCAACGTGTCGGCCAACGCGGGATTTTTGAAGATCGTGCCCTCGGCCGGCGCTTTGTCCCCGGGCGCAAAGACGTCGAGGAAGGCCCCGGGAAATTTGTCGGCGCGGGCGTTTCGCACGCTGATGCCCCAATAGTAGCCGATGAGCTGCGTGACGGGGAATCCCTCGCGGGCGTAACGGATCGCTGGCGCAAGCACCGTCTTCATCGGCAGCCGGCCATACTTCGCGTGCAATTCGAACCAGCCGTCCACTGCGCCGGGCACGCTGATGGGCAACAAGCCGCGCATGGGAATCGTCTCCCGGCCGAGTTTCTTCAGATCGGCCATGAGTTGCTCGCGGGAGAGTCCGAGCGGCGAGCGCCCCGAGGCGTTGAGCCCGGTGAGTTTTTTGTCCGACGCACTCCAGACGATGGCAAAAAGATCGCCGCCGATGCCGTTGCCGGTCGGCTCCATCAGGCCGATCGCAGCGTTGGCCGCGATCGCCGCGTCGACGGCCGAGCCACCGGCCTTGAGAATATCGAGCGCCACTTGGGTCGCGAGCGGATGACTCGTCGCCGCCATGCCGTGCTGCGCGATGACTTCGGAACGCGTGGCAAACGCCCGGCCGTTCACGCGATCCGGCTGCGCGCCGAGGGGCAACACAAACGCGCACGCGAGGCCAAGCAGCACCACCGGGGCAAATGATTTCATACCGTCAATCTGCAAGCGCCTTCCCCTCCGTCAATCCGTCGGGCGTCTTGCTTCGAACGCGCCCCCGGCGGTAATTTTTGCCGATGTCCACGTCGATCCCGGTCACCCCCACCCTCGCCGCCGAGCTGACCCGTTGGCGGCGTGATTTTCACCGCCACCCCGAGCTGGGCTTCTGCGAATTTCGCACGGCCTCCATCGCGGCCGCCACCTTGGAAAAACTCGGCTGGCAGGTCGCGGTCGGCGCCGAGGTCATGCGCGCCGAAGCCCGCATGGAAGTTCCGCCCACCGCCGAGATTGCCGCCGCCCGCGCCGAGGCTTTACGCGATGGCGCCGATCCCGCGTGGGTCGCCCGTTTGGGCGACGGACTTACGGGCGTTGTGGGCGTTTTTGATACCGGACGCCCCGGCCCGACGGTCGCGTTTCGCGTCGATCTGGATGCGTTGCCGGTGCTTGAAAACACCGAGGCCGCCCACCTCCCGGTGCGCGAGAGCTTCACCTCGGCACGCCCCGGGCGCATGCACGCCTGTGGTCACGACGGCCACACCGCCATCGGCCTCGGCGTCGCGAGCGTGCTGCCAGCCCTCGCCAAAAATTGGCGCGGTAAAATCAAACTCATCTTTCAACCCGCCGAGGAAGGCTGCCGCGGAGCCAAGTCGATGGTCGCCGCCGGCGTGCTCAACGACGTCGATCACTACTTCGCCACCCACCTCGGTATCTCGCTCAACGAAACCGGCGCCGTCGCGTGCGGCACCGACCACATTCTCGCCACGACCAAACTCGACGCGACTTTTCGCGGCGTCGCCGCCCACGCCGGGGTTGATCCGCACGTCGGCCGCAACGCGCTCCTCGCCGCCGCGACGGCCACCGTCCAATTGCACGCCATCGCGCGCCACGGCGCCGGCGCCTCGCGCATCAACGTCGGTCGCCTCGAAGGCGGAGGCGGCCGCAACATCATCGCCGATCATGCGCTCTTGAAACTCGAAGTGCGCGGTGAAACGACGCCGATCTGCGCTTGGATGGCCGTCGAAGCCGAACGGGTGCTCCGCGCCGCCGCCACCATGCATGGCGTCGAAGTCACGGTCGAAAACATGGGCGAGGCCGGCAACGCGCCCTGCGATCCCGCCGCGCGCGCCGTTGTGCGCCGAGCCGCGGAAAAATCCGGAGCGTCGCGCATCGTGGAGTTTTCCCCGCTCGGCGGCAGCGAAGACGCCACGCTCATGATGGACGCCGTGCAGGCCCGGGGCGGCCAAGCCACCTACCTGCTGGTCGGCACGCCGCTGCCCGCCGGGCATCACCATCCGCGCTTCGACATCGACGAGGCCGCGTTACCCAAAGCCGTCGCGCTCCACGCCGCCATCGCGGAGGAGATTCTTGGCGGGTAGAAGACTCCTTCACGCCCACAGCGACGAAATCGGCGCGGCAAACAGCCGGTCGCCAAAGGGCACGACCTGGTCGTGGTCGTAGAGCACGAAGCCGCCGGCAAAGCGCTTGCCTGCCGCCGCCGCGAGTTTGCGCAATCCGCCGAAATCGGCCGAGCCCACCGTCGCCGCCGCCTTCACTTCGAGACCGATGAGCCGGCCGTCGGCGTTCTCGATCACGACATCGACTTCGTTCTGCTCCTTGTCGCGGAAGTGAAAGAACTCAAAGGGCTCGTCTTCCCAACTCGCGAGCTTCAGCGCCTCGGCCAGCACAAAGGTCTCCAGTAACGCGCCAAACGGCCCGCGGTCGGCCGCGATCTTCGCCGCCGTGAGCCCGCGCAACGAGGCGAGCAACCCCGAGTCGAGGAAGGTGAGCTTGGGCGTCTTGATCAGTCGCTTCAGCTCGTTGCTATACCACGGGGGCAGCGTCCGGATCAGAAAAAGCTGCTCGAAGAGCCCTGCGTATTTCTGCGTCGTGACATGCGTGAGCGAGAGCGGCGCCCCAAGCCCGGAATAATTGACGAGTTGGCCGGAGTGATGCGCGAGCATCCGCAGCAGCCGGGGCATTTGCGCGAGCCGGTCGATCTGCGCGAGGTCGCGCACGTCGCGCTGCACGATCGCGCGCACGTAATCGAGGTGCCACTGCTGCCGGCGCGCCGGAGTGGCGCGCCGCAGCGCCTCCGGATAACCTCCCGCCAACACCGTCGCCACGAGATCGGTCCCGGTGATGCTCGCGCGGGGCTGCGGGGCGCGGCCCTTAAATGCCTCGGCGAGAAACCGCGACGGCGTGCCCCGCACCTCCGCCGGCGAGAGCGGCAGCAGATCGAGCGTCGCCATGCGGCCCGCCAACGAGTCGGCCACGCGGGGAAGCAGCATGAGATTGGCGGATCCGGTGAGCAGGAACCGCCCCGGCCGCCGGTCCTCGTCCACGCTGCGCTTGATCGCGAGCAGCACATCCGGCGCGCGCTGCACCTCGTCGATCACGGCGTGGTCGAGCCCGCGCACGAAAGCCACCGGGTCGCCCCGCGCGGCGTCGAGCGTCGTCGGATCGTCGAGCGTGAGAAAGGGCCGCCCGTCGCCGGCCAAGCCGCGTGCGAGCGTGGTTTTGCCCGACTGACGCGGGCCGTTGATCAGCACGACCCGGGTGTCGGCCAGCGCCGCCCTGATTTTCGGGATGATAAAGCGGGGGTGCATCGTGGTTTTAGGTGCAGAAAAGCTCCCGACCAATTGAAAGTAAAGATCTGACCAATTGAAAGCAAAAGCCTGACCGATTGAAAAAGACAGGGCGACTGATTGAAAGTCACGCGGTCGGAATTTCGTTTCCATGTGCCCGGATTTTTCCGTCATATCGCTTCACCGCGCCGCCATGACTACCACGCTCACCCTCGCCGATATCCGCGCCGCCCACGCGCGCATCGCGGACAAAATTCACCGCACCCCCGTGCTCACCAGCACGACTCTTGATGCGCTCGGCGGCGGGCGGTTGTTTTTCAAGTGCGAGAATTTTCAAAAGATCGGCGCATTCAAAGCGCGCGGGGCGGCCAACGCCGTGTTCTCGCTCACCGACGCCGAGGCACCCCACGGCGTGGCCACGCACTCCTCCGGAAATCACGCGGCGGCGCTGGCCCGAGCGGCCCGGCTGCGCGGCATCCCGGCCCATATCGTGATGCCGTCCAATGCGCCGAAAACGAAAATTGAATCGGTGCGCCGCAACGGCGGTATCATCGTCTTCTGCGAACCGACCCTCGTCGCCCGCGAGGCGGAGTGCGCAAGGGTCATCGCCGAAACGGGCGCCCGGCTGGTTCATCCCTTCGACGACTATGCCGTGATGGCCGGCCAAGGCACCGCGACGCTCGAGCTCCTCGAGCAGGCACCGGAGCTCGACCTTATCATCGTGCCCGTCGGCGGCGGCGGGCTACTCTGCGGCACGGCCGTCGCCGCCAAGGGCGCGCGTCCCGGCATCCGTGTGATCGCCGCTGAACCGGCGGGGGCGGACGATGCGGCGCGGTCCGTGGCGGCGGGACGCCTTATCCCGCTGGAGCAGGCGGCGACGATCGCCGACGGCCTGCGAACCTCGCTCAGCGCGCGGACTTTCCCGCTCATTCAGCAACACGTGGACGGCATCGTGACGGTTTCCGAAGCGGGCATCGTCGCGGCGATGCGGCGGATCTGGGAAGTGCTCAAGATCATCATCGAGCCGAGCTGCGCGGTGCCCTACGCGGCGATCATGGAGGGCAAGATCGACGTCACGGGAAAGCGCGTCGGCATCATTCTCACGGGTGGCAACGTCGATCTCGACGCGTTGCCGTGGCTGGCGAAGTGAGCGCGGCGTCGGGCTACTTCCCAGCCCGCTCCACCTCGACGATGTCGATATCGAAGAGGAGCGTCGTGTTGGGCGGGACTTGGCCGGCGCGGCCTTTGTCGGCGTAGGCGAAGGCCGGCGGGAGCGCGACGGTGTAGCTGCCGCCCGCCTGCATCAGCAGCATCGCGCGCTCCCAGCCAAGGATGATCTGGCGCGGGGTCGCGCCGACCTCGAAGGTGAACGAGTGGTTCAGGCTGCGCTTCTGGTTGAAGATTTTGCCGTCGAGGAACCGGCCGGCGTAGAGCGCCGTCACGCGGTCGCCCTTGGCGATCAGCGGGCCGGTGCCGGCCTTCCGGACCACGAAGCGAATGCCACCGTCGAGCTTGCGCGCGCCGGGCAATTGCCGGTCCACCTCCGGCGCATCGGCCGGCGGCATCAGATCGGCGCGAGCCGGGGTCGGCAGGAACGCGGCGACGACAAAGAGCAGGCCCAACGCGACACCCACGCCGCGCCGGAACCAAAAGCTAAACGAAGAAACGGAACTGAGCATCCGTCCCCACAAGCAAATCCAGTGCCGAAATCAACCGGCGAGAGCGACCCGGAGGTCGGCGTGCAGTTTCGCAACCTCGGCGTAGGGGTCGTAGTCCTTTCGGCCCATCGCGAGGGTTTCGATCGGGATGTAGCCACGGTAGCCCGAGGCGCGGAGAATTTTGACGAGGCGCGGCAGGTCGACGCGCGGCGATTTAAGGGAGCTCTGCATCGTCTCCTTGATCTGCCAGTTCACGGCGTAAGGGGCCATGAGGGCGATGTCGGCGTAGGGCTCGGGCGTGAGGTATTTGCCGGTATCGACCAAGGCGGCGCACCACTCGTGATCGACGCGGCGGAGCAGGCTGAGGTGCTCGGCGCCGGTGTTGACAAAGTCGCCGTGATTTTGGACCGCGACGATGACGCCGAATTTCTCCCCGTGAACCGCGCACTCGCGGATCGAGTCGGCCATCCACGTTTCGACTTTTTCGCGGGGCGCGTTGCCCGAGGCCTGCTGCCAAGTCTTGAAGGGCGATTGGCAGTCGGCGAACACGCGGATGGTGGGTGCACCGAGCCGGGCGGCGACTTCGATCCAATTCTTGATGCGCTGCACGCCGTCGGTGCGCACGGCGGGATCGGCGGCGGTGAAGTCGTTGCGCACGCCGGTGCCGCTGATATCGAGGCCGAGGTTGAAGGCGTGGCGCTTGAGGCGATACAAGTAGGCGTCGGAGGGAGCCTGCGGATAGCCCGGGAAGAAATAGCCGGTGAGATCGACGGCGTCGAAGCCGAGTCTCGCGGCGAAATCGCAGACCTGAAAGAGATCGAGGCCCTTGGTTTTGTCTTTGGCGTTGGCGAGCAGCAGATCGGAGAACGAGTAGGCGTTGAGCGAAGTGCGCAGGTGTGCGCCGCTGTGGCGCGGGATCGCGGTGTAGGCGGCACGGGCGGACGTGGACGCGCCGGCCGCGACAAACGGGAAAACGGCAACGGTTTTGAGAAACGAGCGGCGGGTGAAGGGTGAGGTCATGGGGGCGGCGGGCGGAGTGAAGCTAGAGCGGCAAGTAGCAGACGGTGTTTGAGAGCAGAATCATGATGAACACGAGGCAGGTCGTCATCGGGCCGAGGTAGATGCGGCCGGTCATCCGGTAGAAGATGCGGTTGAAATACGGCAAAATGAACATCATCGGCCCGATCGCGAAGAGCAGGTTCACATACAGCCAACTGTCGGTCCAACGCACGGTGCCGGTCAGCGCAAACGTGATGTATTGCGCCGCGAGGATGAAGACGAGGCCGAGGGAATTGCCGAGGCCGGCGAGCAGGAGGCTGCGCCATTCGGGTTGCCCAGCGAAGCGCATGCCGGCGTTTACGCGGAGCGAATTGGATAGGAAAAAAACGAAAAAGAACGGCGCATACATCGGCACCAGCAGGAGCAGCGCGGGCTGGAACACCCGCACGCCGAGAAAGAGAAACCGGTAGTCCACGTGGAAAATGGCGTAGACGACGAAGAGCGTGAGGAAGAACGCGGCCCACAACACCAGCGCGAGCACGGCCGTGCGGAAAAGCTCGCGCGGGCCGATCGCGACGCCCCACGCGGAGGGTTTCGAGCCGTTCGCGCGGCCGTGGATGAGGTAGCCGAGATAGAATAGCGTGAAGCCAATGAGGCCGTTGCAAAACGCCCAGAGCACGACGGCGTTGTTCATGCGTTGCGGGAAAAACCAAGTCTGCTCCCGGCCGGAGGCTTCTTTGAAGAGCCGCTGCGAAAGTTCGCAGAACGGGATGTAGGTCAGGCAGGCGATCAGCGCGCCGCCGAGGAAGAACGCCCAAAAGATGATCCGACCGCGACCCGTGGGGGCGGGCGGAGCCGGGGCCACCGGTTGCACGAGGCCCTGAAAGAACGAAACATGGGCGAGGAGCAGATGCGCGAGCGGGACGAGCGAGACAAAGGCGGCGACGAGCGCGGCCAGGCCGAGGACCTCTTTCCAATGCCAGACTTGTTCGGAGGGCGGCAGGGTATTTTCGAGGCCAAACGTTTTTTGAAAATAGGCGATCTGCGCGGTGGTCGCTTCAGGGCTGTAAGGCTGGAACGCGTGCAAAAGCACTTCGTTGTGAATCACGCGGAGCGTGCGGGCGGCAGGGTCACCGTAGAAACGGCCGATCTCGATCTCGTCGATTTTTGCGCCGGCGGGCAGGCCGGAGTTCACCACGCGGAGGGCTTCGGGCGCGCGGCGCATGTCGCCGTTTTTGAGTTCGTTGCGGTAAGCGCCCTCGTCGTGGAACGCGTAGCTCGCGCCGACATTCGAACGAACGGGGCGAAGAATTCTCTCCGTAAACGTGAGCACGTAACCCGAGACGAAGACCGAGTGAACCTTGCTCGGCGTCTTGGTCTTGAGCGACTGGGCTCCAAAATAAGAGGCGGCTTGGATCGCGGCGTTGCCGCCGGCGGAGTGGCCCGTGACGCCGATGCGGGTCTTGTCGATGTAGTTCAGGTTGTCGGTGTCGGCGGCGTAGTTGACGACGGCGAACATGCCGTAGCCCTCGTTGGTGGCGGAGCGTTGGTTGATGGACGAGCTCGACGAGCCTTGGGAGTAAGGATCGATGGCGATCACGACCATACCGCGGCGGGCAAGCTCGAGGGAGATGTTGGCTTGGGTTTCTTTCGAACGCTGAAACCCCGGAACGACGATGACCAACGGCGCGGGCGTTTCAGCAGTGGCGGAGAGCGGGCGGAACAGGTCGGCGACAATCCACTGGCCGTTCTGCATCGGCAGCCGGATCTCGGTCACGCGCACGCGTCCGAACGACGTTTGCACCTCCGACGCGAGCCAGCTCCCGAAGAAGATGACTACCAGACAAACGGCCAGCAGCCGGCGGCTAAAGCGAAGGCGGGGTTCGGACAGCGATTCAGGAACGGGCGAAACGGTCATGAAGAAAAATGAGACGCGGGCGGGCGCCGAGGCGAGCCCACCCGCGAACCGTAGCGCGAAATCAGAACGTCAGCTTGGCCGAAAGCGTGTAATTACGCGGGATGAGGTAACTGAAATTACCGGGGACGGTCACGCGCGCGGGAGAAGAGATATCGGTGCGGGGCCGCAAGTTGGTGGCGTTGGTGCCGATGACGCCGCCGTTGCTGCCGTAGATCGGCTCACGGCGGTCGAAGAGGTTGTCGATGTTGAAATCGACCTGAAGACTGCGGCCCTGCTTCAGTTTGAAGGAGTAGGAGAGACTCGCGACGCCGCGGTAATGGGAAGGAGCGTAAACCGAGTCACCGGGCCCCACCGTTGGATCGTCGATGGCGACGGCGGGGTTCGCCGGGTTCACAATGGTATCGCTGCCCTTGTAGCCAACGACCTGACCGCCGCGATAGTTGACGCCCGCACCCACGCGCACGCCCTTGAGCGGGCCGCTTTGGAAGCGGTAATCGGTGGCGAGATTCCCGACCCAGCGACTGCTGCCGTTGGTCTCCTGGGGAACTTGGGCGGTGGTATTGGGAATGACGGTGTCGATAAGGTTGTTCCAACCGTTCACGGCCGCTTGGACGCGCGACTGGTTGATCGTGGCGGGATTGTTGAGCGCGGGGTTGATGGAGGCGTCGTTGTTCGCATCGATCAGCACGCCGGCGTCGGCGAGGATCTGGCGGGAAATGGCATCCTGCGATTTGAAGTAGGCGATGATGTCGGGGTATTGGTCGCGCACCTTGGCCTTGGTGTGACCGACGTTGAGCACGGTGCGCCAAGCGCGGGTAAAGTTGGCGGTGAGCTCCAACTCGTAGCCCTTGGTCTCCGAGGTGACGGTGGAATAAACGTTTTGCGGGAAGCGGGCGACGTTACGGGCATTGCGACCGACGGAACTGAGGTCGCCGACCACCGGGGCGTCGGAGATCGCGTTGTAAGCGCCGTTGAACCCTGAGGGCGAAAGGACCGAGGTGCCGGCTTGATAGGAGTCGAAGGCGCCGATGCTGAGAGACATCCGGCCATTGGGCAACGTGACGCGGACGCCGTAGTCTTTGCCGCGCGAGCTCGTGGGCGGCACGAGCGTCCCATCGACTCTTTGCTGCGGCGCGGTAAGGCTGAACGTCTCGGCTACGTTGGAATAAACGCCGAGCCAGCGGGTGACGTTCACCGTGCCGCCGAGCGTGAACGTGTTGATAATCGGCGAGAGCGACGGCGAATCGTAGTCGTCGCGGAAACGATCGCCGGCGTATTGGGGCTGCGGGATGTTGGCGCCGTTGACGTTGGCGCGGGGGCGGACGTCGGCGATCTGCGCGGGGCCGGTGGGCACGCCGGCGGCGTTCTTCGGGGTGTATTTGAGATCGAAATAATCCTTGGGCGCGTCTTTGCGGAAGACGAGCGTGGTGCCGTCCCAGCCGGGGGCGTTGTCGCCTGGCGAGACGACGCGCTTGTCACCGATCTCGGCAAAGTCGCGGCGGAAGGCCCCGATGAGAACGAGGCGGTTTTTGAAGAGGTCGAGATTGCCGGCGGCTTGGATGAATTTGTATTTCCGGAGACTGTTGCGGTTGTTGTCCTCACGACGGGTGTCGAACATCCACGTCGGCGTGACGGTCTCGGTGGCACCGGTGACGGGATTGACGAGTTTCACGGGCGCGGTGGCAGGCGTGTAGTCGCGGTTCGGCTGGTCGAGGTAGAAGCGCGTGTAGAGGCCGTATTCGCTGTATTCGAGATTATCGACCCAGCTGCGGGCGTCGGGCGTGCGGCTCTTCAGCGGGAGCAGCAACGTGAGGGCGCGGGCCTTCGTCTTCTGCTCGGTGAGGCCGGCCATGCTGCTGAACTGGAATTTACCGAAGCGCGTGTCCTTGATGTAGACGGATTGGGCGCGGACATTTTTCAGATCGTTGATGCGGATATTCTGATACTCCATGAACTCCATGTAGGCGTGTTTGAAGTAGGGATTGGCCGCGCCGGTGCCGGGAAGCGTCGAGTCGATGTCGATGTAGATGTCCTGCCCGCCGCGGCGGGCGAGGCCAGCCTGGCCTTTGGCGTCGCCTTGGTTGATGTCGCCGGCGAGTTCGAGAAAGAGGCTGTCGCCGAGCTTGTAGTTGGCGGTGACGGCGAAGTCTTTGCCGATCTCGGTGAACGTCGGGAGCTTGTTGGTCCAGACCGTCGTGGACTCGCGGGTGGGCACGCGGAAGAACGGCGAGCCGGAAAGCGCGCGGGCGTAACGGTCGGCGGGGACGCCAAAGTTGTCGTCGATCATCGCCTGATTGTTGATCGTGAAACTGGGGGTGCGGATCGGAACGCCGTTGATCTGATTGGTGAGCGACAGGGTGGTGCTTTGCGCGGCGCCCTTCGTGACGTAGCGGTTTTCGAAGTTAACGACATTGCCGCCAAAGGCGTCGTTGCGCACCCAACGCGGCCCGGAGCGCACGATGCCGGCGGCCGCGATCTCGGCGTTGGTGGGCAACGTTGTCGGCACCGAAGCGAAAGTCGTGCGGCCATCCCAAGCGGAGATACGGTCGCGGAGCGAGGTCGTGCCGCGCAGCTCGCGGCTCTTGCCGTATTCGGCCTCGGCGCGAAACGAGAGACGGGGCGTGGCTTTGAAGGCGGCGGCGAGGTGCGCGCCGTAGCGGTCCCGCCATTCGTTGTCGCGCCAGGTGTTGGCCTGGTCCCAGACGACGTTGGCGCGGACGGCGAATTGGGAGTTGAGCGCCTGGTTTACATCGGCCGTGAAGCGGTAGCGTTCGAAGCTGCCGAGTTGCACGCGCGCGCTCTGAAAACTCTTGGTGGTGTCGGCCTGTTTAGTGACCGAGTTGACCGTGCCGCCGACGCCGCCGGCGCCGTAAAGCACGGCGTTGGGTCCGCGACCGTAGTCCACGCGGTCGAGATTGTAGCTGTCGGCCGTGGTGATGTAGGGGAAAAAATTCCGCGTCGGCAGACCGGTCGAAACGCCGCGCGTGCGCAGGCCGCCGTTGCCGACCGACGTGCCAAAGGCGCGGTTGGTGCCGTCGGCATCGACGACGGTGCTGTTGACGGACCACTGCGTGGCCTCGGCCACGTCGGTGAGATTGAAGGCCTCGAGAAACTCGGCGGTGACGACCGAGTAGGCGACGGGCGTATCCTTGAGGGCGGTCGCGATGCGGCCGCCGGCGAGCGAACTGGCGGCGACGAAGCCCACGTCTTTCTCGGCGCTTACGGTGAACGGCGTCAGCGTGACGGCGTCGTTGGCGGCCTCGGGCTTGGAAGCTCGCGTGACTTGGGCTCGAACGACCGGGGTGCAAAGCACGGCGAAGGCGGACAAGACCGCCGAAATCCAAGAACGACGACACGATGCGGCAATGGCGGAGGGACTGGGGGTATTCATAGGGTAAAGCAGCAGCCCCACGCTGAAGCGCGCGCTTGGGCAGATGGGGTAAAAATGGGGGTGCGCGGTCAGAGATCCGACCGCACTCGAACACCAATGCGGTCTTCATCGCAGTTCAATCCGAACCTGCTCATTTCGATGAAAAACCCACGGGCCGATTTTCGTTTCGGGAAATTCCGATCACTTCTTCAAAAACAAATCGCTCTGCACGAGGGCGTGGATCAACGAACGCACGCCGTAGGCCTGGGGTTTGGCGGCGGCAAGAATCGCCTCGACGTGCTCGCGGTCGCTGAAGCGCACGGGCGCACCGGTCGCGTAGACGACAAACTGGCGCGCGAGGTTGCGGGCGAGCGCTTCGTCTTCCTCGCGCAGGAGATTTTTGAAATCGCGCACGTCGACAAACGGCCGGCCATCGGGGAGTTCGCCGGCGGCGTCGACGGAAAGTCCGTAGTGGAAACCAAAAGCATGGCCGTTCTTCCCGCGGCCCACTTCCGGTTTTTTCGTTTCGTCGATCGCGCGGTAGCGGTCCCGCCACGCGCCCATGACATCGAAATTCTCGAGCGCGAAACCGGGTGGGTCCATCTTGCGGTGACAGGACGCGCAGCTGACGTTGTCGCGGTGTTTTTCGAGTTGCTGGCGAATGGTCACGGCGCCGCGGATATCGGGCTCGACGGCGGCGACGGGCGGCGGCGGCGGGATGTCGATGCCGAGAATGCGTTCAACGATCCATTTGCCGCGGAGCACCGGCGATGTCGTCGTGCCGTTGGCCGTGATTTTCAAAACGCTGGCCTGCGTCATGAAGCCGCCGCGCGGGCTGTCGGGCGGCAGCGAGACCCGGCGCATCGCGGCCCCTTTCACGCCGGTGATGCCGTAATGAGCGGCGAGGCGTTCGTTGAGATAAGTGAAGTCGGCGGCGGCGATGGTGCGCGAGGGAAGATCGGCGCGAATCATCTCTTCGAACGTTAGCTGGGTCTCGGCGACGGCGGCTTCGACGAGCGCGTCGTCGAGGTAGTAGTCGTTGTAGAGCGTGGTCGAAGGCGTGGAGTCCTCGATCTTCCGCAAGTCGACCCAGTAATCGAGAAACGCCTCACGGAAGCGGCGTGACTTGGGATCGGCAAGCAATCGCTCGGTCTCGGCGCGGAGCACGGCGGGTTGGCTGAGCTCGCCGCGGGCGGCCCGGCTGCGCAGGGCATCGTCGGGCGGAGAATTCCACAGGAAAAGCGCGAGGCGGGTGGCCACCGCCGTGTCGTCGAGGCGGCCGGGTTGCTCGTCGAGGAAAATGAAGCCGGGCGACGCGAGCACGGCGGTGTAGGTGGCTACCATCGCCTCGCCGAAACTCAGACCGGCGGCCATACGCTCGTCGAACAACGAGAGGAAACGCTGCGCATCGGCCTCGGCCACGGGGCGCCGATAGGCGCGGGCCAAGAACGCGCGCAACAGGCGCTCGGCATCGGACCGGGGCGCAGCGGACACGATATCGACCCGGGATTCTTCAATCGGAATGACGCGCTGGCCCGCCTGCCGACCGCCGTCACGGCGTTCGCCACGCGCGATCACGGGAACCGCAATTCCCGGCGCGTTGGGTTTCACCGTCACGAGGGGCAGATCGCCAAAGAGCAGCCGATAACCGGAAGCGGTGGCTCGATCGTAGAGCGGACCCTCGACCTCCATCCAACGGAAAGCGACGCTGGGCACACCGTCGGGCGTCATGAGCGGATTCCGGAAATCATTCGGCCGCGACCGATAGAAACGTGACGCGTCGGGGACGAGGGTCTCGTTGGCCAGCAGCCAGACCTCGCCGACGTCGTGGGTCGTGGGCTCGGGGGTGAGATCAAACTCGCCGACGCGGCGGTTGAGCAGGCCGTTGCGCGTATAAACCGTGATGGGTTCGACCGTGCGACCGGGGGAAATCCGGTCGTAGTCGGGCGTATTGGGATTCGGCGGACGGGGCTTGCCGACTTTGTCGTCGCTGTGGGCGAAACTCTTGGTCACGCCGCCGGGCGCGGCCCACATGGTGTAACCGTTGAAACGAATCCGGTAGCGGCCGGCGACGGGCGCGCGAAAACCATCCCAACGATACGTAAACCCGGTGACGTAGTTACTCGAAACCCAGCCGACCGCTTCGAGTTCGCGGGTGGCGGAGTCGGCGGCGCCGACCGTAAGCGGAGCCTCGAGCATCCGGACGGCGCGCTGCGGCTCTTGACCGAGCAACGGATAGGTCATGCGATCGGGCGACGAGTTGAAGGGATTCGGGGTGAACTTGCTGGTGAGGGTGCGCTGGTCGCGCGCGTAATGCCGCACGGTCGTCGTGGGGGGGCGCTCGAGTTGCACGGTGAGAGCCTGGCGGATCGCGTAATCGGCGGCAGCCAAGTAGCGCGCGAGATGGACGTGGGAAACGTCGAGCGCGTCACCGATTTTATTGTAGCGGTTGGACTCGCCGTCGTCGGGGAACTGTCCGCGAATCTGGAGCCATGGCGCGCCGAGCAGATCACGCAGGGCGTTTTCGTATTCGTAGCCATTGAGCCGGCGCTGCGTCGCGCGACCCTCGCGGGCCACGAGGGCGCGATCGTGCGTGATGAGGACATCGCGCAGTGCCGCGAGGAAGGCGGCGGTCTCGACCGGATCGGGGCGGGCCTTTTCCTTCGGCGGCATCTCGCCGGCACCAAGGCGATCGTGGACCTTGATCCAAGTCGCGAAGTCGGACTGCGCCGTGAGATCGAGTGTGAGCGAGGTGAGGTCGAGGCGGGCGGTCTTGTCCTCGTCGTTGTGACAGGCCGAGCAGTATTTGTCGGTGTAGTCGCGCAGCGCGGGCGGGAGGGCGGCGGCGTGGGCGTCAAAGGGCCCGGCGATCAGAACCGCGACGAAGCACAGGGCGAAGCGATTGCGCTTCATACCAACTCGAGTCCCCGCATGGTGCCGGTGGACGACGCGAACTTGTCGCTCTCGATGCCCATGCGCTGGAGCATGGAAACGTAGAGATTGGGCAGCGGATAATTGTTCGAGGTGCTGAACGCGTGGTGTTGCCCGTGTTTGAAACCGCCGCCGGCAAGCAGCGTGGGCATGTTGAAGCAGGTGTGGGCGTTGGCGTCGCCGAAGTTGGAGCCGTAAAGCACCATGGTGCGGTCGAGCAGCGTGTCCTCGGCTTCGCGCACGGATTTCAAATCGGAGATCAATTTCGCCAACAGTTTCATGTGCCACTCGTCGATCGTGATGAGCTCGGAGCGTTTCCTGTCGGATTTCCCGTGGTGGGAAAGATTGTGATAACCGTCGGAGATCGTCTTGTCGGGAATCTCGAGCGCCGGGGTGCTCACGCCATCGAGCATCAGGGTGATGGCTCGGGTGGAGTCGGTCTCGAAGGCGAGCCGCGCTAGGTCATACATGATTTTGACCTTCGCCATGTAGGCGGAGGGATTCGTGGGATCGACGGGCATGGGCGCTTGAACCACGGGCTTGGGCTTGGTTTCCCAACCGCGCGAGGCCTGCAGCCGGTTCTCCAGATCGCGCACGCTCGTGAAGTATTGGTCGAGTCGGTCGCGATCGCGCGCCGTCACGCCGCGTTGGAGTTCACGGGCTTGGCCGGCCACGGTGTCCAGAATACTGCGACCGTTGTCGAGTTGACGGAGCTGGGCCTTTATCTGCTCGGGGGAACCCTGGAGAAAGAGCTGCTTGAAAACCTCGGCGGCCTTGTCCTCGGGCGGGATCGCGACGCCGGTGCCGGTCCATGAGAGACTGCGCGTGCGGGTGTTAACGCCGAGGGTGAGCGACGGGAAACGCGTGAGCGTGCCGATCTGCTCGGCCATGTGCTGATCCAGAGAAACGGTGTTGCGAAACGAGCTGCTGCCGGGATGCGGCGCCGCAGTGAGAAAGCATACATCGGCTGGGTGGCCGCCATCGACGTTGGGATGGGAGACACCGCTGAAGACGCTGAAGTCCTCACGGTGCGGCTGGAGGGGTTTCAAGTAGGGCGAGGCAACATAGTCGCGACCCGTGCCGGTGGGGAAAAACTGATCGCCGAGCAGCCCGAGATTGTTGCACACGGCGAGCATCCGGCGGGGCTTGGCGCCGGGGGCCAGCGGACCTTCGGCCTTCGCGGCGCGGGCGACGCCGGAAATCATCGACTCCAAAAACGGCAGCGAAAGCGCGATTCCCGTTCCCCGCAGGAACCGGCGACGCGAGAGCGGCAGCCGGGTGGTAACAAACGGGACACGGGGCAAGGACGGCGTAGCGGCGGGGGTTTTCATGGGGCGGGGGAAACGGGAAGACGGGGCCGCGTAAAGGAAGTTGCGACCAAAACCGGGCGCAAGCGTTGACTCACGATCTGCGCATGCTGCGAACCGCCGGTCCGCATCGACGCGGCTGAGAAGATGATTTGACGCCCCCGCCTAGAGCCTCGCCCTGAGCCCACTTTTCCTTTCGATCACAGTCATGACTCTGCGGGATCAACATGTGCTCATCACGGGCGGTTCGAGCGGTATCGGCCTCGCGCTCGCCCGGCAGGCCGCCGCCGCCGGTGCCCGTGTGAGCCTCATCGCCCGCGATCCGGCGAAACTTGCGCTCGCCCGCGAAGCCGTGGGCGGCGTTACTTTTTCGACCGTGGCCGACGTCGCCGTCGAAGCCCACGTGACCGAGGCGATTCGCGCGGCGGAACAGACCCACGGCCCGGTCGACGTGCTGATCGCCTCGGCCGGCATCGCCGAGCCGGGCTACTTTGCCGACCTGCCCACCGCAGCGTTTGAACGCGCGATGGCGGTAAATTATTTCGGCACGCTTTACGCATTGAAGGCCGTCGTGCCCGCGATGCGCCAACGCGGGCGCGGCGCCGTGGTGCTCGTCTCATCGGGCGCGGGTCTGCACGGATTTTTCGGATACACCGCATATGGACCGTCCAAGTTCGCGCTGCGCGGGTTGGCCGAGTCGTTGCGCGCGGAGCTGAACGGCACAGGCGTCCACGTCATGATCGTCTACCCGCCCGACACCGATACTCCCCAACTTGCCGCCGAGAACCGCACCAAGCCCGCCGAGACCAAAGCCATCACGGCCGGCGGTGGACTTTGGACGGCGGAGGCGATCGCTCGCGCGACGATTGTAGGGCTCGCCAACAGGCGATTCGCGCTGACTCCCGGTGCGCCGCTGACGGCGCTTTACTGGCTGAGCAGCCTCCTCTCGCCACTGCTTTTTTGGCAGTTCGACCGCCTCGCCCGGAAAGCCCGAGACCAGACAAGCAAAGACTGACCGAGGCCCCGCCATCGCCGAACTTTTCCGGGACTGGAAGCCGAGAAGTAGTCGCTCGGTTCCACTCAGATCACGCGAAAATCAAGTTCGGGCGAATTCGGTCGATTGATAACGGCAGTAAGGGGCGTCAACCCACCGCGGCGGCGCGCTCGAAAACAATCATGCCTTCCGATCCCTCTGGAATCATTTCCGCCTTTCTTACTGCGGGATCGCTCCCGCTTTCCCGGTCGGTCAGTCGCGTGCAAACGATGTTGAACCGCGCCGACTATGACGCCGCCGATCTGGCCGAACATCTCCGCATGGATTCAACCCTCGCGGCCAAGGTCATGTCCGTCGCAAATTCCGCATTTTTCAGCCGTCAGCCGTGTCTGAACACCGACGAAGCCGTCAACCGCCTCGGCACGGTTCAACTTACGCGGATCTTCGCCCAAGTGTTGGCCGGAGCCGCGCTGATGACCCCACTCAAAGCCTACAACCTGACCGCCGACGCCATGTGGCGCCGTTCGGTCTTTGCCGCCGTGGGTTCCGAGCTGGCAGCTCGACGCAAGGGTGACGAGGGTTCCTCTGCCTACATGGTCGGACTGCTTCATCAAATCGGCATGTTGGTCGTGAACACGCACTGGCAAAAATCCGCCGACGCGGTTCCGTTGGTCAGAGTCAATTTCGAACAAGAATACGCCGCCGATGAGAGAAGACTCTGCGGATTCGATCAAGCCACGCTCGGCGCCGAACTGCTGAGACAACTGTCTTTCCCGGAGGAGGTGAATCGGATCGTCGCCGGCCAATACCGCCCCATATCAGAACCGACCGCTCAACTCCTCTACCTCGGCCGCTATGCCCGAGCATCCGCGTTTGATGGGCCGCCTCCCGATCTGGATCCCGAGGTGCGTCGAAATTTCGATTTAGGCAGCGCGGGACGGCTTGAGGCATTCGTCGCCGATACCCGGCAGGAGGCACAACACCGGATCCAACGAAATTGAATTTGCACGCGGACACCGCCAAGCGTCTCAAACATGCCTGCCCCAACCGGTGATCGTCCGAGCGCGAAAGCATACGTATGTTGACGGTCAAGGGCAGGAACAGAAGGACCGGAATCCACCGACCAAAGCAGGTTGGAATACAACCGACATCATGAATACCCTACTGTTTCTGCCGGAGGATTCCGGCTCATTTCAGACCCATGAAGCAATCCACCGGACACCGTTTAAGTTATTATCTATCATAAATAAAAGCATCTCTATTTCGTTTACCAAAGAAATCCCCACTGAGCCGAAGCACCTGACAATCAAGCTGCCTTTGCTCCCAAGCGATTTGCGCAAGAGCTCAAAAGCAAATTACTGGCCGTAAAAAGATCGTAACAAGAAAAGCCTTTTGTTTGCTGTAAGCGTCTGCTACGGCTTTTCCGGATGACTACTTGCTACCAACCCTGATGTGAATTGGTATGATTTTCGGCAAAACATCGTCGTCCGAACCCGCCAAGCGCTGCTTGGATTTGGCGATTTGCATCGCAACCCTGCCGCTGTTGATGGTGTTTACTTTGATTGTCGCAATTTGGATGAAGCTAGTCTCACCGGGACCTATCTTTTTCCTGCAAGAACGCGTGGGTTACCGAGGGCGACGATTCAAAATCTATAAATTCAGGACGATGAACGTCGCAGCCGATACCAACGTTCATCATCAGTATTTCAGTAACCTCATGGGCACCAACGCCCCGATGGTGAAACTCGACGCTCAGGGCGATTCACGCTTGATTGCCGGCGGCTGGATCCTGAGGGCGTCCGGACTGGATGAGTTACCTCAGCTGATCAATGTCTTGCGGGGCGAGATGAGTTGTGTTGGCCCAAGGCCATGCACCTGTGGCGAATACGAGAATTACAACGAGGACCAGAAGCAGCGTTTTTTTGCCAAACCCGGCCTGACCGGTCTCTGGCAAGTATCGGGGAAAAATCGAACCACTTTCAGTGAGATGATTCGGCTCGATATCAAGTATGCACAAACCCACACCTTCCTCCTTGATTTGTATATCATCGTGATGACGGTTCCCGCATTGGTTCAGCAGATCGTCGACACCAAGAGGAGTCGGAGGAAATTCGCCGCCAGCCGGCAAGTTCCGGTGTTTTCCCAGACCCTAACCGAGCGTCCCCGCTCCTCCTGACGCTGAAGTAAAGTCACAAATTCCTCGACCAGCCTACCCGTTGGTATTTGCCTCGTCAAAAAAATGAACAAGCAAATCGAGGTCGGGGTAATTGGTTGCGGTTATTGGGGTCCGAATCTTGTGCGAAATTTTAGGTCCTTACCGGAGTGTCGCCTCAAGACCATCTGCGATGTTAGCGAAGACCGCCTGCGACACCTCAAGGGCCTTTATCCGGAAGTTCAGACCGAGACGAGTTACAACAGGATGTTGGAAGACAAAGAACTGGACGCAGTCGTCGTTGCGACCTCGGTTAAGCACCACTATCCGATGGCCAAAGCCAGTCTGCTGGCCGGAAAACACACCCTGATCGAAAAGCCGTTGGCCTCATCCGTCGAGCAATGCGAAGAGCTCGTTGCGATCGCCAAAAAACAGGGGCTCGTGCTCATGGTGGGACACACCTTCCTTTACTCACCTGCCGTGCGCAAGATTAAGGAAATCGTCGATAAAAACGATATCGGCGAGCTGAGATATATCTCGGCCCGGCGTCTAAACTTGGGGCTGTTTCAAAAGGACATCAATGTCGCTTGGGATCTCGCGCCGCACGACATCTCGATCATTTTGTATATCATGCAGGAGTCCCCCTTCAGCGTGAATTGCCGCGGCGGAGCCCACATCACACCGGGCATCGAAGACGTCACGACGATGAGCCTGCATTTTTCGAACGAAAAGTCGGCCACCATCCAAAGCAGCTGGCTTGATCCCAGAAAAGTCCGGGAAATGACCATCGTCGGCAGTGAACGGATGATCGTTTACGACGACGTCTCAGCCCAGGAAAAGATCAAGATCTACGACGTTCGCGTGAAGCGCCCGCCTCACTACGATTCATTTGCGGAGTTTCATTACGCCTACCATTACGGCGACATCTACAGTCCATATATCAAACAGGATGAACCTCTTAAGCTCGAGTGCCAACATTTCCTCGACTGCATTCGGACCGGTAAAACCCCGATAACTTCCGGAGCTAAAGGCCTTGAAATCGTGAAGATCTTGGAGGCTTCCTCCGCCTCAATTAAGTTGGATGGAGCTCCCATCGATCTGCCGGGCACGAAAAAACCGGCTCCGGGCGGATCGCGGAGTCCATGGAAGTCGGCCGACTCGCGGTCCCCGTTTCCACCATCGACCAAAACCTCCTGAACGTTGGAGGATCGTCCGGCACTTCGACGGCCCGAATCCCGCCTTCGTTAACTCCCCAAACCCCAATCCTCTCGTCACGACTACCTTTGGGATCCGTCAGCGAATCGAGCCCGCCCGATGGAATCGGTTCAGCCCATGTCACTCGCGAATACGCCCAGCGGAGCAGTAGATTTCCAGCGGGGGCTCAACGGCTTGGATTGGGATAGGGCGCTCGAAAAACAGCCCGAATCCGGGATTTTTCACCAATCCGTGTGGATTCAAGTGCTCAAGGACACCTACGGATTCGAGCCCTTGCGAATTTGCGGCTCATCGTTTGAAGGCGGGCCCATACCCTCGTTTGCGTTGATGGAGGTGAATAGTCCGATCACCGGCCGACGCGGGGTGGCACTACCATTCACCGATGAGTGCCCGCCCCTCTGCGCGGACAAAGCCGCATTTTCGCCCCTGTTTTCGGAGGCGTTGGCCCACGGCAGGTCAAGGGGCTGGAAATACATCGAGAGCCGTGGCGGATGCGCGTTGGCGGACAACGCTTCTCCCTCGACGTCGTTCTTCGGGCATTCCCTTGATCTGACCATCGGGGAAAAGAAATTGTTCGAAAGCACCGATGCGTCGGTTCGTCGCGCCGTGCGCAAAGCCGAGAGTAGCGGCCTGACTCTTTCGACCAGTCAAACGATCGAAGACGTTAGAATCTTTTATGGGCTGCTTTGCAAAACCCGGAAACGGCATGGTCTGCCGGTTCAACCTTTTCGTTTTTTCGCCAACATCCATCGGCATCTGCTCGATCAAGGGAAAGGCCACACGACTCTAGCCTACGCCGGATCGGTTCCCGTCGCTGGCGCAATGTTCCTCCATCACCAACGCCAGGCACTTTACAAGTTTGGCGCGTCGGACGAAACGTTTCAAAGGCTTCGGGGCAATAATCTCGTGATGTGGAACGCTATCCGGTGGCATTCAGCAAATGGCTACACGAACTTGGATTTTGGCCGCACTTCCCTAACCAACGAGGGTCTGCGGGCGTTCAAATTGAGCTGGGGCACCCGGGAGCGAAGGATCGATTACTTCAGGTATAATCTTGGCCTCTCACGGTTCGTAACCGTGGCCGACGGAGCGGCCGGTTGGCATAACCAAATTTTTGCCCGCCTGCCCGTTTCTCTCTCGCGACTGGCGGGGGCGTTGCTCTACAAACATGTCGGTTGAATTCCTCCAAACACAGTCTGTCGTTGGTCGGGCCATCGGGAACCGATGATCGCGCCGCGTTGTTCTACCGCCAAGCTAGACCATGAAGCCGACACCTGCCGTAGTAGCTCAGGCCCCCTCTCAATCCATCAGCGTCGGGGACGTCTACTATACACTTTTCCGACATAAGTGGAAAATTGTGATTTGCTCCTTTTTGGGCTTGGTAGGGAGCGCTGTCGCCTACCTAACCTATAAGCCTGAATTCTTTTCAGAAGCGAAGTTATTTGTCAGATATGTAGTTACGGAAGGGCGCGCTTCAGGCCCCACCGCCGACGCCGCCAACACAAAATCGCCGGACATGAGAGGCGAGACGATCATGCAATCGGAAGAGCAAATCATCCGGAGCATGGATCTGGCTAAACGAGTCGCCGAAGCCGTGGGGCCGGAAAAAATCTTGGCCAAAGAAGGTGGCGGGAAAGACGCGAACGCAGCTGCCGTGATAATTAGCCGTGGTCTCACCGTCTATGCTCGCGGAAGCATCATCCAGATCGCCTTTCAGCATCCAGACTTTGAAATCGTCCAACCCGCGCTACGCGAGCTCGTAGACAACTACCTGAAGATGCATGTCGAGATTCACCGAGCGG
>CALSBN010000040.1:0-27262 GCA_943373185.1 Opitutus sp. GAS368
CCCCCGGCGGAGATCTCTCCATGTTCACCCGCCCGCTCGATCTGCCTGCCCTCCTCGCCGCCGGCGCCGCACCGAACTCGCCCGACACCCCGCCTCTCGCCGGCGCCCGCTGGGGCCACCTGCATCTGCGCGTTACCGACCTCGACCGCTCACAGTCATACTACAACGAAACCCTCGGCACCGAGCTGATGCAGCGCTTCGGCGACAGCGCGCGCTTCCTTGCCGCCGACGGCTACCACCACCACCTCGGCCTCAATACTTGGACGCGCTCCCGCTGCGCCCAGCCGGCCGGCGCACTGGGCCTCGCCAGCGCTACCATTGACCGACGCGGCACACCCGCCACGCTCACGGTGCAAGACCCCGACGGGATCACCCTGCACCTTACAAGTTCGCCTTGATCTTTCCCAAGATCGTCATCGAGACGTCTTCGTCGCCAAATACTCCGACGCGGATTTCCACCTTTGTCAGATTCTCTCCGATCTTCGTCAGCACGATCTCGATCTTCTTGTCCTGCGCCGTTCGCGCCGTGAAACGTGCGGAAAGCGCGTCCGCACTCTCGGCGATTTTCGCAAATTTCAATTGTTCGATCGAGCGGCCGGTCGCCTTCACCACCGCGCCCAACTCGCTGCCCAGCGACGCCCCCAGTTCGCCGCGCACGTAGGCCACGGTCCCCGCGCCCGCCGCTCCCGCCGCCAGCAGGAGACACCCGGAACTCAGAAGCATCGTTGCGCCCAGCGCCACGGCCGCGGCCCACCGCATTACCCGTCGAGATTTGGCCGAGCGGTTGCCGAACGTATTTTTATTGGAGGTTGTCATGGACGCCACTGACCACCGCACCGCCCACCGGTTCGCCAAAAGATTCCACCGGCTTCGCGCTTGGCACCCCGCGCCCCGCACGCATTCATATCGTCACGCATCGCGATGAAACCGGAAATCCGCTGGCTCGCCCGCCTCGCCCTCGATCAAAACCTGCTCCGCCCCGATCAGTGTCGGAGCCTTCGCGACGCCCTCGGCCCACAGGCCGATTTCATGGATTTCGCACAGAAGATCATCGACGACGGCCTCGTCACCGATGTCGCCTTGCTGGAAAAACTCGCCGGCCTCGCCGTCGCCAAGGGCCAAAAAGGAGTGCCGCTCGACGATCCGTTTGCCGAAGAAACTCCCGGTTCTCCGCCGGCGGCAGCCGCCCGTCCCCGTGGGCTCAGCTTACGCGTCACCGGCCAGGGCCAACCGGCACCCGCGCCCGCGCCCGAACAACCGTCCGCTCCCGCAGCTCAAGACCCCAAACCCAGCCGCGAGCCTGCGCCCGAACCCGCACGGGAACCGGCGTCCACACCTCCGCGTTCCGTTCCCGTTAGACCGACCGCGGCCGAACCTCCCGCTGGTCCCATCGCGGCGGGCGATGCGCCCAAGTTTGCGTTTGAAGCCATGGATGCGCTCGACGATGCCGCCTTGGCCGCCGGCCTGCGCGGCCTGCTCCGCGATACCGCCGCTTTCGGCGCCAGCGATCTTCACCTTTCAACCGGCGCCCGGCCCTTCGTTCGCAAGAACCGCGCTTTCTCCTTTTTGAGCAGTTACGCGCTCACCGCCCAAGACGCTCTGCGGCTCAACACCGTCCTCCTCTCCGCCGGTCAAAAAAAGACGTTTCTCGAGCGCAAAGACTACGACTACGCTCTCGCCCTCGGCGGCAGCAGCCGTTACCGCGTGAACTTGATGGTGCACAAGAACGGTCCGGCCGGTTCCTACCGCATGGTGCCCGACCGCGTGCGCAGCCTGAAGGACCTCGGCTTCGCCCAACACGTCGACACCCTCAAGAAACTCCTCACTTACCACAACGGCCTGATTCTCATCACCGGCCCCGTCGGTTCCGGGAAAACCACCACGCTCGCCTCGATGGTGGACTACCTCAACACCTCCCGCACCGACCATATCATCACAGTCGAGGACCCCATCGAGGTCGTCCAACCCGCCAAGGGCTGCAACGTCTCCCAACGCGAGGTGGGCGCGCACACCAAATCCTTTTTCACCGCTCTCAAGGGCGCCCTCCGCGAAGACCCCGACATCATCGTCATTGGCGAGCTCCGTGACCTCGAAACCATCGAAATGGCCGTGAGCGCCGCCGAGACCGGCCACTTGGTGATCGGCACCATGCACACCAGCGACGCCGCCACCACGCTCACCCGCTTGCTCGATGTTTTCCCGCCCGCCCAGCAGACGCAGATCCGCTCCAGCGTCGCCGAGAGTTTGCGCGGCGTCGTCTGCCAACGCCTGCTCCCCGCCGCCACGGGCGGAGGCCTCGTGTTGGCGTGCGAGATTCTGATTAATAACATCGCCGTCTCCAACCTCATCCGCGAAGGCAAATCCCAGGGTATCCGCAACGCCATGGAGACCGGCATGAAGGACGGCATGTGCCTCATGGATAACGTGGTATTCGGCCTCTACAACGACCGCGAAATCACCGCCGCCACCGCCCTCGCCGGCATCTCCAACCGCGTCCTCCGCGCCAAGATCACCTGATGCGCCGACCGCCGCCCACCACCGCCGAGCTCAACGCCCTGCTCGCCGAACACCGCAAAGCCCGCCGCGTGGTGATCGGTCATTTTGTTTTTTTCATCGTCTGCTGCGGGTTGATCATCGTCGCCCGCCGTTACCTGAAGTTTCCGATGCAACTGTCCTGGGTCATCATCATCGCCTTTCTCGTCGCCTTCGCCGGCGACCTCGGCCGGTTCCTCTATCGCCGTTACCAACTCCAACGCCTGCTCGCCGCCCACAATTCCTGATCCCCATGGCCGCTATCGACGCCCTGCTCAAAACCATGCTCGAAAAGGGCGGTTCCGACCTGCATCTCACCGTCGGCCTCCCGCCCAAGGCCCGCATTTCCGGCGCGCTTCAGGCCATCGGCCCCGATCCGATCGACGCCGCCGGCATGGAAAATCTCCTCAAGGAAATCTGCCCGCCCAAACGTTGGGCCGAATTCCTCGAACGACGCGACCTCGACCTCGCCCATGAGATTCCCAGTCTCGCCCGCTTCCGCGCCAATTTCCTCTGCAACCACTGGGGCCAGGCCGCCGTGCTCCGCCAGATTCCGGCGAAAATCATGTCCTTCGAGGACCTCAAGCTCCCAGAAGCGCTCAAGAAACTCTGCCACCTCAACGAGGGCCTCGTCGTCGTCACCGGGCCCACCGGCTCCGGCAAATCGACCACGCTCGCGGCGATGATCGACTACATCAATTCGAACCTCACCAAGCACATCATCACCATCGAGGACCCCATCGAGTTCGTTCACCCCGTCAAAAAATCCGTCATCGTGCACCGCGAGGTCGGCGAACACACCGAGTCCTTCGGCGCCGCGCTCAAAGGCGCCATGCGCCACGACCCCGACATCCTCCTCGTCGGCGAAATGCGCGAACTCGAAACCATCAAGCTCGCCCTCGGCTGCGCTTCGATGGGCATGCTCGTCTTCGGCACGCTCCACACCAACAACGCCCCGAAGACCGTCGACCGCATCATCAACGCCTTCCCGGCCGACGAGCAGAACCAAGTCCGCGTCATGCTCGCCGGTTGTTTGGCCGGCGTCGTCGCGCAACTGCTCTGCAAACGCATCCCCAAGGGCCGTTGCGCCGTGCACGAAATCCTCCTCACCCACGAAGCCCTGCCCAACACGATCCGCAGCGGTCAGATCGCCAACATCCGCAGCATCATCGAGAGCGGCAGCACCGACGGCATGATCACCATGGACAACAGTCTCATGGCCCGCGTGAAGGACGGCACCATCGAAGCCAAAGAAGCCTACATGAAGAGCGCCAACAAAGCCCTCTTCGCCCCGATGCTCAAACCCGGCGACCTCGCCGAAGGGCACTGAGGTTCTTTCACCTTTTCGAAATTGCGGCTGGCTTCAGCCGCAGAAACCAAAATCCCGCTGCAAGACCGGCGCACGGTATTTTGTTTTGGATTCACTTTCCTGAAGACGCGACGCCCTCGTCGCGTTCGGCGTCCGGCCCGGCCCAAAAACCCTGCCAGCCTTGCGGGCACAAAAAAACGGGACCGGATTGCTCCGGCCCCGTTGCAGGGAGGGGTTTGACGAAACCTCGATTAGAGGCCCCGCAAACTCTTCTGGCTTGGGCGGTATTCGAGCGCGGCGATCAGGCCCAGTGCGAGCACTGCGCCGAAGCCGAGAACGAGGTCCGCGTTGACCAGGGTAGCGAAAGAAAGCAGCAGCACGATCGCAGCGGTAGCGCCAGGGATGATCGTCGAAGCATTGATGTAGTTTTTCATAGGTTTTATCTTTGGTTGAATCCCTAACCCAGTAGCGGTCAGGTCCCCTATCCTACGGCATCTCTTTCAATAGTTGAAATCACATCTAACTATTCTAACCATAGCCATAGACTATGGAACTTCACCAACTTCGCTACGTCGTCGCCGTCGCCGAAACCGGCAATTTCACCCGCGCCTCCGAGCGCGTAAACATCAGCCAACCATCGCTTAGCCAGCAGATCATCAACCTGGAAGCCGAGGTCGGTCGAAAGCTCTTCCACCGCCTCGGCCGCAAAGCAGTCCTCACCGAAGCCGGCGAAGTTTTCCTCGAGCGCGCGCGCCGCATCCTGTTCGAAATCGAAAATGCCGCCAAAGAACTGGGCGATCACCCCACCTTGGAACGTCGGATCACCGTTGGTGCCATCCCCACGGTCGCTCCCTATTTGCTCCCCACGCTCATCACCCGGTGCCGGGAGCGTCACCCCAATCTGCAAATCGATGTGCGTGAGGATTTTCGCACCCACCTCACCCGGGCCGCCGTCGAGGGCGAGGTCGACCTCGCCATCGTGGCCCTGCCCGTCAAAGATGTCCGGCTCTCCATCGAGCCGCTCCTCACCGAACCGCTTCTCCTCGTCGTGGCCAAGGACCATCCGCTGGCTCGGAAGCCTCGGGTTAAGGCTCCCGATCTCGCTGGCGAAACGTTCGTTATCCTCGGCACCTCCAGCTCGCTCGCCGGACAGATCCAGCGATTCTGCGGCGACCACCACTTCGAACCGCGCGTCGGGTTCCGGTGCGCCCAAGTCGCCACCGTGAAGGCCCTCGTCGCACTCGGCGTCGGCATCTCCATCTTACCCCAAGTCGCACGAGATCCGGAGGATAAAGCCAATCTCGTCTACATCGCCCTATCGGGCGGTTCTCCCACGCGCGAGCTAGCCGTTATCCGCCATCTCCAACGCTATCAAAGCCGGGGCGCCGAACAGTTTCTCACGCTCCTTCGCGAGCGCGCCGCCGAACTCGTTTAGCCGACCTGACGCCAGTCCGGGTGCCCCGCGGCCAACCTCGCGGTTGCGCTTTGCCCAAAACGCCCGACCCTGCCCCGTCTATGTCCGCACCCGCCGCTCTCGTCGAACACCACGCGCTCACCCCGCGACGCGAGTTGGCGACCTTGATCGCGCTGGCCGCCGTGCAGTTCACGCATGTCCTCGATTTCATGATCATGCTGCCGCTCGGACCGCAGCTGATGCGTGCTTTCGATCTCACGCCCGCGCAATTTACCCACCTCGTCGCCGCTTACGGGCTCGCCGCCGCTCTCAGCGGTTTTGCCGGCGGCTTTTTCCTCGACCGCATCGACCGCAAGCGCGCGCTCGTCTTCGTTTACGCCGGCTTCGGTCTCGCCACTCTCGCCTGCGCCCTCGCGCCCACACATTCCGCTTTGCTGACCGCTCGGCTCATTGCCGGCGCCTTCGGCGGCATCTCCGGCTCTCTCGTCACCGCCATGATCGGCGACATCATTCCGCCCACCCGCCGGGGCCGCGCGATGAGCTATGTCATGTCCGCCTTCCCGCTCGCCTCCGTGCTCGGCGTTCCCCTCGGGCTGACGCTCGCGGGCTGGTTCGACTGGCATGCGCCCTTTTACCTGCTGGCCGGTTGTTCCGCGTTCATTCTGGCCTTGGCCCTCTTCGCTTTGCCCAACATCCGCACGGCCATCAAGAATCACCAGCCGATCCGCCAGATGCGGGAAATCGTCACAAGCGGCATCCATCTGCGCGCGTTCGCCGTCACGTGCTTCCTCGTCATGGCCGGCGGCTGCATCATCCCGTTTCTCGCCCCGTCGTTCGTGATCAACTACGGTCTCGCCGAATCCGATCTGCCCAAACTCTACGCCATCGGTGGCATCGCGGCGTTCTTCAGCGCGCCGATCGTCGGCCGGCTCAGCGACCGGCTGGACCGCTTGCACCTGTTGGCGGGAATCACATTTTTCGCCGCCGTCGTCGTCCTGATCCTCACCAATCTCGAAACTGCCAGTTTCCCCGTCGCGGCGGCGCTCATGGCCTCGTTTATGGTCACGATGTCCAGTCGCTTTGCCCCGGCGATGGCCATGGTCACTGACGCCGTTTCCGCCCGCTACCGGGGCGGCTTCATGAGCGTGAACTCCGCCTTGCAACAAGCCTTCAGCGGCCTCGCCAATCTTCTCGCCGGCGTCTTCATCACCACCGCCGCCGGTGGCCGGCTCGTCGGCTTTCCCGCGCTCGGGATCGCCTCGGTCGGTTTCTTCGGCCTCACCCTGTTCTTCGCCGCCCGCCTCAAAGCTGCCGCGCCCCACGTCGCCCGCGCCGCCAAGAAATCCGACACACCGCCCCTCGCCGACCCCACGAGCTGAATGTGCCGGATCCGAGCCCTCGGCGGGTTGATTCAGTTTGCGGGCACCCACCCATCGCCTACGTCTTGACCATGCTCGCCGCCACACCCGCACCCGCCGCCCTCACCCCGACCCGTGCACCCGCACGCCCGGAGTTGCTCGCGCCCGCCGGCGATTGGGAGTGCGCCCGCGCCGCCGTCGAAAACGGAGCCGATGCCATCTATTTCGGCCTCGAGCGTTTCAACGCCCGCATGCGCGCAAAAAATTTCACGCAGGCCGATCTGCCGGCGTTGATGAAGTTTCTGCACCATCGCGGCGTCCGCGGCTACGTCACGTTCAACACCCTCGTCTTCACCGCCGAGCTCGCCGACGCCGAGTCCTACCTGCGCACCATCATCGCCGCCGGAGTCGACGCCGCGATCGTCCAAGACGTCGGCATCTGCCGCCTCATCCGCGCTCTCTCGCCCGACTTCCCGATCCACACCTCGACGCAGCTCACCGTCACCAGCGCCGCCGGCGTCGAATTCGCCCGCGATCTCGGGGCCCAGCTCGTCGTCCTCGCCCGCGAAAACTCCATCGCCGAAATCGAAAAAATCCAATCCGCCCAACTCTCCCCTTCTTCAACTTCCGACTTAAAACTTCCACTGCCTCCAGCGGCCATGCCGCTGGAGGTCTTTGTCCACGGCGCCCTCTGCGTCGCCTATTCCGGCCAGTGCCTCACCAGCGAATCCCTCGGCGGCCGCTCCGCCAACCGCGGCGAATGCGCCCAGGCCTGCCGGCTGCCCTACGACCTCATCTCCGACGGCCAGAAGGTCGATCTCGGCGACCGCCGCTACCTGCTCAGCCCTCAAGACCTCGCCGGCCTCGACGTCCTGCCCGATCTGGTCCGCGCCGGCGTCTCCTCCCTCAAAATCGAGGGACGCCTCAAGTCCCCCGAATACGTCGCCAGCATCACCCGCGTCTACCGCCAGGCGCTCGACAAAATCTGCCGCCCCGCGGCTCGGCCTTTCAACTCTCAAACCTCAGCTCTCAGCCCTGCCTCGGCTCACTACGAACTCCAGATGGCTTTCTCCCGTGGCCAATACACCGGTTGGTTCCGCGGCATCAACAATCAGGAACTCGCCCACGGTCGTTTCGGCACCAAGCGCGGCGTCTTTCTCGGCGAAATTCTCTGCGTGTCGGGCGAGACCATTACCCTGCGCCCGATCGCCCCGCTCAAGCCCGGCGACGGCGTCGTCTTCGATGCCGGCAATCCCGCCGAGCGCGAAGAAGGCGGCCGCATCTACCAAGTTGAACCCGCTCCGGGTGGCACGGGCGTCTCGCCCGTGGGTTCGAAAAAAACGGCGGCGTCCTCCGGCGACACCCTCCTCCGCTTCGGCCACGGCGACATCAACTGGTCCCGCGTCCGCGCCGGCCAGCTCGTCTGGAAAACCAACGACCCCGCCCTCGACCGCGAACTCCGCGCCACCTTCGAAGGTGGAAAAATCCGCTTCACGCGTCCCATCACCCTCGAACTCCACGGCCACGCCGGCTCGCCCCTCACCCTGATCGCCCGCGACGCCCACGGCCACGTCGCCCAGTCCGCCTCCGCCCTTCCACTGGCCGCCGCCGAAAACCAACCGCTCACCACCGAGCGCCTCCGCGACCAACTCGGCCGCCTCGGCGGCACCCCGTTTTCCCTCGGCGAACTCCAAAACCACCTCGAGGGCGCCGTCATTCTCCCCGTCAGCGAGCTCAACCGTCTCCGCCGCGAAACCATCGCCGCCCTCGAACAACTCGCCGCCCAACCCCCGCGCTGGACGCTCAGCTCCACCTCCGGACTCTCAACTCTCAACCCTCAACTCTCAACCGCTCCGGAGCCCACGGCTCCGGAGTTAATCATCGTCGTCCGCAGCCTCGAACAACTCGACGCCGCCCTCACCTGCCCCGGCATCGCCACCGTCTATTGCGAGTTCGAAAACCCGAAGCACTACCGCGACGCCGTCCAAAAATTCCGGGCCTGGCAGGCCGGTTCCGCCTCCGACTCTCAACTTTCAACCCTCAACTCTCAACGATCGACGCCGCCTTCGTCGGCGTCGATCTGGGTCGCCCCACCCCGCATCTCCAAACCCGGCGAAGAGTGGATTCTCAAGCAGGTCCGTTCCTGCGAAGCCGACGGCTACCTCGTCCGCAATTACGACCACCTCGCCTACTTCGCCGCCGACCGCAAACGCGGCGACTTCTCCCTCAACGTCGCCAATCCCCTCACCGCCGCGCACTACCTCCAGCGCCACGGTCTCGAGCGCGTCACCGCCAGCTACGATCTCAACATCACGCAGCTTGAGTCGCTCCTCCAAGGCGCGCCCGGCACGTGGTTCGACATCACGATTCACCAGCACATGCCCATGTTTCACATGGAGCACTGCGTCTTCTGCGCGTTCCTTTCCACCGGCAAAGACTACCGCGATTGCGGCCGTCCCTGTGACACCCACCGCGTCGCCCTCCGCGACCGCGTCGGCGCCGAACTCCCGCTCAAAGCCGACGCCGGCTGCCGCAACACCGTTTACAACAACCGCGCGCAAACCGGCGCCGACTACGTCGCCCGCCTGCTCGAGCTCGGCGCCCGCAGCTTCCGCGTCGAATTCATCAATGAAGGCGCCGACGAAGTCGTCCGCACCATCACGCGCTACCAACAACTCATCCGCGGCGAAATCACCGGCGCCGATGTCTGGCGCGAGTTGAAACTCCTCAACCAACTCGGCGTCACCCGCGGCCAGATGGAAACCGCCCCGCAGTTCATTACCAAAAAGAAGTAGGGCGAGGTCTCCGACCCGCCCTCCGCGCCCAGCCCCCGCCTACTTCTTCCGCTCAATCAGTTCCACCTCATACCCCTCCGGCGCATCGATGAAGGCGATCATCCCGCTTCCGCTCGGTGTCGGCCCATCGCTCAACGGATAACCCTTCGCCGCCGCAGCCGCAGCGAATGCCGCCAAATTCTCGACCTCAAACGCGAGGTGCATCAGATCGGGCTGCACGACGACACTCGGCGCGCCCGGCGGCATCTGGCAGATCTCTATTTCCTCGTCGCTGTTCGGTGTCGCGATGAACGCGAGTTGCGCGCCCCGCGGTGACGTGTGGCGCCGAGACACCTTCAGGCCCAGCGCCTCTTCGTAGAATTTCACTGTCCGGGCCAGGTCGTTGACGCGCATCCGTGTGTGCAAAAGTTTCTTGATCATATTTTGACGAGTCTGGACACCCCGCTTCTCATTCGCCAATCGTTTTCGGGTTCAAACCGCTTTCGATGACCATGCGATTGCTCCACCTATTTTTTATCTCCGCGCTAGGGATATCCCTTAGTGCGCAGCCGATTGACCGCCGCGCTTTGGTCACGCGGCACAATCCGACCCTGAACAAAGTCGATGCCGGCGCTCCATTTTCTGTCGGCAACGGGCAGTTCGTCTTCACGGCCGACGTCACCGGCCTCCAAACCTTCGGCGATTTCTACCACACCAACGGCACTCCGCTCCATACCCTCGCCCGCTGGGCTTGGCACTCGGAGCCCAATCCCGACGGCTACAAACTCTCCGACACCTTGGCCCCGTTTTCGGCCCATGGCCGCACCGGTTCTTATCCGACAAAAACCGATACTCCGGCCGGTCGTTGGCTGACCGCCAATCCTCACCAGCAACCCCTCGCGCAGCTCGCCCTTGATTTCACCCGCGCTTCCGGCGTGCCGCTAAAGCCCGACGACATCCGTGCGATCAACCAGACCCTCGATCTGTGGTCGGGGACCCTTTCCAGTCGATTTACCATGGTGGGTTCACCCATCGCGGTGACCACGGCTTGCGACCCCGCCACCGATACCGTCGCCGTTCGCGTCGTCTCGCCGTTGGTCGCTTCCGGCAAGCTCGGCCTCCGCCTGAGTTTTCCCCGGGGGTTCACCCAAACGACGCCGTCCAGCTCCAAGCTCGAGCTCGGTCGGCCCGACTCCCACACGACGACCGTCGTCTCCCAAAGCGACCGGGCTCTCCTGCTCGACCGCCGGATCGACGCCACCCGCTACCAAGTCGCACTGGGCACAGCGGCCCCCGCGCGCTTCACGCCCGCCGGGCCGCACACGTTCCTCGTCCGCGCGGTCGCCGGCGATACCTTGGAGTTCACCCTCACCTTTGCCCCCGAAACCGCGCCCAAAGTCGCCGCCGCGCCGACGATCCGCACCGCGAGTGCCGCCCATTGGGAAAAATTCTGGGCCTCTGGCGGCGCGATCGATTTCACCGGCACCATCGATCCACGCGCCGCGGAACTCGAACGCCGCGTTGTGCTCTCCCAATACCTTACCGCGCTCCAAAACACGGGGGGCTTGCCGCCGTCGCCGGGCGGACTCACCGCACCGGTTGCCCAAGGCCGATTCGCATCGGATTTCTTCTGGTGCCAGACCGCGCATCTCGCCCTGTGGGACCGGGAAGCCCCCTTGGCCGCGGCTCTCGACTGGTTTCGGCGCACGCTCCCGGCCGCCCGTGCGCTCGCCGCCGAACGCGGCCTCCGTGGCGCCCGCTGGCCGCTGCTCGCCGGTCCCGACGGCGTCGAGACTCCGGGCCCGGGCACGTGGACCGTCGCCAACCAGCCCGGCGTCCTTCAGCTCGCCGAATTGCTTTACCGCAACGAACCCACCACGGCCACCTTGGACCTTTACCGCGAAGTGGTGCAAGAGACCGCCGACTGCATGGCGTCGATGCTCCACCTCGATCGTGCCGGCTCCCGGTATGTGTTGGGTGCCCCCTTGACGCTGGTCGTCGGCGACTACGATCCGACCACCGTCCAGAATCCCACCTTCGAACTCGCCGGCTGGGCCCGGGGTCTGGAAATCGCCCAGCAATGGCGCGACCGCCTCGGCCTCGCCCGCGATCCTTTGTGGGAGCGGATGCGCGCCCAGCTTTCCTCCCTGCCACAGAAGGACGGGCGCTACGTCGCCGTCGAATCCACCCCCGATACGTGGGACAACGCCGCCGCCCGCCGCGGCTCGCCTTCGTTCCTGCGTGCTTTCGGTCAATTGCCCGGCAACCAGATCGATCCTGCGATCATGCGCCGCACACTCGACGCCACGCTCGCCGGGTGGGATTGGAACGCCCGGCCCACCGGCCGGGATTTCCCGATGGTCGCCATGACCGCCGCCCGCCTCGGCATGCCGAAGCAGGCCCTCGATATCCTGCTGAAAGATTCGCCCGCCAACATCTACCGCGCCAACGGTCATAACGCTCAGGACCCCGACCGACCCGTTTTTCTGCCCGGAAACGGTGCGCTGCTCACTGCCGTGGCGATGCTCGCCGGCGGCTGGGACGACGCCCCGCCCGGGGCCGCACCCGGCTTCCCCCGCGACGGCACGTGGACCGTCCGCGCTGAGGGCATAAATCGGCTGCCGTAGCCCCGGTTGGGAGCGGCGAGTCATGGTTCCATCCGCCCAATTCGGCGGTGACGTGGCTCAATTTTTGCGGCCACGTTGCCCGGCCCGGCGCTCCGCCCGGTTTCAACTCTCCCCTTGCAACTCTGGTCCCCTCGCCTTTCGTCCACCCTCCGCCACTTTACACCATGAACAAACGCACCCTGTCCCAAATCCTCATCCTCGCCGCGGTCCTGCCCGCGCTCACGTTCGCCCAAGCCCCGGTCGCGCCTGCCGCCGAAGCCGTGAAGCTCGAGGCGTTCACCGTGACCGGCTCCAACCTCCGCGCCGGTGAGTCCTCCGGCGGCGCCAACCTCCGCGTCGTCACCACCGCCGAGGTCGAGCAAGCCGGCACGGGCAGTCTCTACACGTTTCTCAAAAAAATCCCCGAAGCCGGCGCCGGCAGCCTCGGCGAAAACCGCGTCAACACCTCGTCCCCCGGCACGGCCTCCGTCTCCCTCCGCGGCCTCGGTGCCAATTCCACCCTTGTTCTTCTCAACGGCCGCCGCGTCACCCCGGCGCCCTTCGCCCAAGGCGGCACGGCCGCCGCGCTCGGGACCACCCAGTTCGTGGATCTCAACATGATCCCCGTCGACGCCATCGCCCGCGTCGAAGTCCTCAAGGACGGCGCTTCGGCCATCTACGGCGCCGATGCCGTCGCCGGCGTTTTCAATCTTATCCTCAAGGATAATATCGAAGGATCCACTGTCCGCGCTTTTTACGGCGACTTTCCCGGCGGCATCGCCGCAAACACCATCCGCGGCAGCGCCTACACCGGCGCCACCAGCGGGAAACTGAAGGTCTTCGCCCTCGCGAACTACATGCGCCAGGAAAAAATCCTCTACGGCGAACTCTCCCCGAAAATCGTCTCTCTACTTGCCGGCACGACTCCCGGCACGTTCGTTGCTCCCGTCGGCGCGAACAATCCCATCACCGGCGCCGTGATTCCCGTCGGCACGGCCGTCGCCGCCCGCACGTTCACCGTCGACTCGTCGTCAGCCTCGTTTCCGCCGGTCTTCAACACCACGTTGACCACGGCCCCTCAGAATCGCTACGACATCAACTCTGATCTGACCCCGCAGCCCCGCGTCACCCGCTACGGCGCCCTCGCCACCGCGCGCTACGACCTCACTTCCGCGCTCACCGCCTACGGTGAGGTCAACTACCAGAAGAACACCAATCTGGAATTCCTTTCGCCCGTCTCCATCGGCACGCTCAATACCGTCACCCTGCCCGCCAACGCCGCTTTCAACCCGTTCGGGGCCACCATCGTCAACAGCGCCGCCGCCGGCGGCACGCTCGTATTCCGCTTCCTCGAAGCCGGTGCGCGCGCCACCGAGACCACCAACACCTTCAACCGCCTCGTCGGCGGCGTGAAGGGCAAGTTCGCCGACACCTGGACCTGGGACGCCTCCGTCCTTTACAACCGCGCCAACTCGAAGAACGAGCTGCCCCGAGGCTGGCTTTCGCAGTCCGCCGTCAACGCCGCCCTGGCCGACACGAACCGCGCCACCGCCCTCAACCTTTTCAGCAACCCTGCGCGAGGGGTCGTCAACTCCGCGGCCACGCTCGACAAACTGCGCTCCAACGCCGTCCGCGAGGCCTTCACCGAACTCACGTCCTTCAACGCCCAAGCCAACGGCAATGTCTTCTCCCTTCCCGCCGGCGCCCTTGCGCTCGCCACCGGCGTCGAGGCCCGTGAGGAAAGTTTCCGCGACAAGCGCACCCAAGACCACCTCATCGGGCAAGGCGCACCCGTGCCGCAATCGAAAGGCTCCCGCCGCGTGCAGGCGATCTACACCGAGTTCAGCCTCCCGCTCACCGCCCCTTCTCAGAAAATCCCTCTCCTCTCGACCTTCGAGCTCAACGCCGCAGGCCGCGCCGAGCGCTACAGTGACGCCGGCTTCACCAACACCGCCGTCCCCAAGGTCGGCTTCCGCTGGCAGCCTTTTGATTCGCAAGTTTCCTTCCGCGGCACTTGGGGCAAGGGCTACCGCGCCCCGTCCCTCGCCGAGCTTTATCAGCCGCAGAGCACCGGTAATTTCTTCAACATCCCCGACCCGCTTCGCGCCGGTCGCCCCGGTTCCAACGTCAACGACACCTCCACCGGTCTCCGGATCATCACCTCCGGCGGCAACCCCAACCTGAGCCCCGAAAAATCCGAGTCGCGCAACTACGGCATTCTTTTCCAACCAAAGTTCCTGAAGGGCCTCTCGCTCAGCGTGGACTACTTTGATGTCGAAGTCCGCGACCGCATCGGGCCTCCCGCCACCGCCGCGATCATCCTCGCCAACCCGACGCTCTTCCCCGGCTTTGTCGACCGCGCCGCGCCAACCGCGAGCGACACCGCCAACGGCCTGCCCGGTGAGATCCTCCGCATCCGCACCGTCACCGGCAACTTCGGCACCGCGGAGACCAGCGGCCTCGATATCAGCGCCGAATACAAATTCTCCACCGCCCAACTCGGCCAGTTCACCGTGCGCGCCGCCGGCAGCCGCACCTATCACTCGAAGATCCGCTCCCGCGCCGATCTGCCCACCGTCGAGACCGTCAGCACCTTCGAAGTCCCCAACTTCCGCGGTAACGCCGGCGTCGCCTGGCAACGCGGCAAGCTGGGCGCCGGCGTCACGGCCGACTACATCTCCGGTTTCGCCGATCTCGCCCCGAGCCTCAGGCGCGTGAAACAGCAGACGATCACCGGCGTGCAACTCAGCTACGAGTTGCCCTACGCGACGAAAGTCACCCTCGGCGCCAACAACATCTTCGACCGGAATCCGCCCCTCACCGCGTCCTCCACCGGCTACGGCGAATCCACCAGCTCCTTCCTCCCGCGCTTCCTCTACTTGGACGTGACGAAGAAATTCTGAGCCGGGGCAACACCTCGAGGACTCCTTCTGCCGAGTAGCGGACGAGGTAACGAGGCCGACTCAGTTCGAGCCACCTCACGTTCCGCAGAATGTCTGATACCCGGCACCGCCATTCGGTGCCGGTTCCCGGTAGTCCGCCGGCACCGCGCCGTGATCATAAGGCGCGGCCAACGCCGCCAGCAGTCGCTCCATCACCGTCAGGTCGCCTTGCTCGGCCGCCGCGAGCGCGGCCTCGACCTGATGGTTGCGCGGAATCACCGCCGGGCAAATCGCCCGGCGCAGCCGCATCACGGCCTCTTTGTCCTGCGACTGCCGCGTCAACCGCGCCTGCCAGCGCGCCTTCCACTCCGCAAAACCGGCGTCGGCCACCTCCAGCTTTTCCAGCCCGGCAAACGTGTTCGTGTAATCGGCCTTCGTCGCCCGCATCCATTCCAACAGCGTCTCGATCAAGATCACATCCTCGGCCTCCTCGTTAGCCAGACCCAGCTTGCGCCTCATCCCGGCCAGCCAATGCCATTGGAATCGTGCCCCAAAACGCCCGATCGCCTCGTTCGCCCGCTCGACCGCCGCCGCTTCCACCGGATCGATCATCGGCAACAACGCCTCCGCAAGGCGCGCGAGATTCCACTGTGCGATCCGGGCTTGATTGCCGAACGCATAACGCCCGTGAGCGTCAATGGAGCTGAACACCGTCGCCGGATCATACGCGTCGATGAACGCACAGGGGCCGTAGTCGATCGTCTCGCCCGACAACGCCATGTTGTCCGTGTTCATGACTCCGTGCACGAAGCCCAGGAGCATCCACCGCGCGATCAGCGCCGCCTGTCGCTCCGCCACCGCCTCGAAGAGCGCAATGGCCTGGTTCTCCGCCGCTGCAATTTCGGGATAGTGGCGCTTTACCGTATACTCCACCAACGCCGCCAAAATCACCTCGTCCCGCCGCGCCGCCACCCAAGCAAACGTCCCGACGCGGATATGACTTGCCGCCACCCGCGTGAGCACCGCGCCCCGTTGCGCCCCGTCTTGCCGCCAGACCTCTTCTCCGGTGCCCGCCACCGCCAGACTTCGCGTGGTGGGAATCCCCAGCGCGTGCATCGCTTCGCTCACGATGTATTCCCGTAACATGGCCCCCATCGTCGCCCGCCCGTCGCCCCGACGTGAAAACGGGGTCGGCCCCGAGCCCTTCAGCTGCACGTCGAAGCGTTCTCCCCGCGGCGTGATTTGCTCACCCAACAAGATCGCCCGCCCATCGCCCAACGTCGCGAAGTGCCCGAACTGGTGCCCCGCATAGGCCTGAGCCAACGGTGCCGCGCCCGGCGGCAGAGCATTACCGGCAAAAATCTCGGCACCGTCGGGCCCCGCGAGCCGCTCGCCGTCCAAGCCCAGTTCCATCGCCAACGGGCGATTGAACGCCAAGAGCCGGGGGAAGCGCACCCGGGTCGGTTCGATCGCGACGTGCAACGCCCGGGGCAATTGGCCGTAAGTGTGCTCCAGTCTCCATCCCAGCTGCGCATCCCCGCGTTGACTTGGTCCCAGCCCAATCTTGGCCATATCGTTACCTTGAGCCAAAACACCTGCGCGTCGAGTCGCCCCGCCGCCTCCATCGCCTCCGCTTCATTTCAACGTCCGGTTTAGTATCCGCGCCAGTTCATCCATGGCCGTTGGCTTCGGCAGCAACTCGTCGACCCCGGCATTTCGTATTTCTTCCGCCGTCACTCTTCCCGTGTAGCCGCTCGAGATGAAAATCAACAGGTCGGGTCGCAACTTTCGGATTTCGATGGCGAGCTCCAAGCCGTTCTTTCCCGGCATTTGAAAGTCGGTGATTACCGCATCGAAGGAGCCGGGCGCCATGCGGAAAACACCCAACGCGTGATCAGGATGCGCGCAAGCCGTCACCCGGTAACCGAGCCGCTCGATCATCAGCTGCATCGATCTCATCACCATGGGCTCGTCGTCCACGACCAAAAGGTGTTGGCCGCGGCCGCGCGGCAACGGGTTCGATTCGGTCCGGGATGTTGCGGGCACGGCATCGACGACCGGCAGATACACCAAAAACGTCGTCCCGACCCCAACCTCGCTGCGCACCGTGATCGCCCCGCCATGGGCGCGCACCACACTGCGCACCACGGCCAGACCGAGCCCGGTGCCTTCACCGACCCGCTTTGTCGTGAAAAATGGATCAAAGATCCGCGGCAGGACCGCGCTGTCGATGCCGGTGCCTGTGTCGGAAACCTCCAAGTTTACGTAAGGGCCGGGCCTCAACTCCGGCAGCGCCACGACCGCCGTCGCGTCGAGCAAGCCTTGGCTCAGTCGCACGCTCAGCACCCCTCCGCGGCCCTGCATCGCGTGCCCCGCGTTGATCCCCAAGTTCATCATGATTTGGTGAATCTGCGTGGCATTGGCCAAAACCGCCGACGTGTCCGGTTCGAAGTCGACCTTGATTTCGATCGCGGTCGGCAACGTCGAACGCAGCAATGAGAGCGCATCCTTCAGCACGCGTTGCAAAGTCTGGGGCTCACGCTCCGCATCCTGGGAGCGGCTGAAGAGCAAAATCTGTCGCACAAGTTGCTTCGCCCGCTCGCTGCCCTTCAACACCTCCGCGAGATACTCGCGGATCTGCGGGTGACTCGGCGGGCTGTCGTCACGAGCGAGCGCCGTGAAGTTGATCACCGCCGTGAGGATATTGTTGAAGTCATGGGCGACGCCGCCGGCCAGAGTGCCGAGCGCCTCATATTTCTGGTTCTGGAAAACCCGCTCCTGCAGCCGGGACTGTTCGGCGGCGAGTCGTTTGCGCTCGGTGACGTCGCGCATCGTCGCACAGTTGAATTCCTCCCCTTCAAATTCAATGAAGTTGGCCGTCACTTCGGTTCGTATCACTTCTCCCGACTTCGTCCGGTGTTCCGACTCGAACGTGAGCGATTTCTTCACCTTCAATTCCGCCCAGTGCGCCGGCCATGCCTCGCTGGGAAAATTGGGGTCGATCTCGGGCACCGTCCGGCCGATCAGCTCGTCGGCCCGGTAACCGAGCAACCGGCCCGCCGCTTCGTTGACATACAAAATCGTCGCGTCCGGCTTGATCCAAAAGAGCGCATCGACCGCGTGATCGACGCTGAATTGGGTAAACATCAGAGCCCGCTCCGCGCGCTTGCGCTCCGTGATGTCGGTGATCGTGCCCACCATGCGCAACGGCGCACCGGCCGCGTCGCGGGAAACCACTTTGCCGCGGTCGAGGAACCAGCGGTAGTCACCGCCTTTCGCGCGGAGCCGCACTTCGGTTTGCTTCGTCGGCGTCCGGCCGCGCAAATGGTCCTCAATCGCGTCGCGCACGCGGGCGGCGTCGTCGGGATGGACCAGCGGAAAGAAAAATTCGACCCGCGACGGCACTTCCCCCGGCTGAAACCCGAGGAGCCTCTGCCATTGCGGACTGAAATACACCTCGTTGGTCACGACATTCCAATCCCAGACCCCGTCGGATGTGGCTTCGAGTGCATGCTCCAAACGTTGCTCGCTTGCCCGCTGGGCCGAGATGTCCTGCAGCGAATTGAGACTGTAGATTTCTCCGTCGATCTGGATGCGGCTGCCGCTGTAAAGCACCGTAAAAACCTCCCCGTTTTTGCGCCGCATTTTCGTCTCAAAGCCCACGACGTATCCGACACGCCTCAACTCGACGAGGTAGCGGTCGCGATCCGTCGGATCCGCCCAAAGCCCGAGTTCCAAAGACGTGCGCCCCAGCGCCTCTTCCCGGGAGTAGCCGAAGGCCGCGACGCTGGCCTGGTTAAACTCGACGAGCCGACCCTCCCTCCCGGCGTGCAGCCCCATGATGATCGGACTCCGGTCAAACACCGCCCGGAAGCGCTCGTCGCTCTGGCGCAGGAGGACTTCCGCCCGCTTGCGCTCCGTCACATCCCGCACTGCGGTGAACATGAACGGCGGTTGCCCCGGCACCGCAACGACCGCATTCGCCACCTCCAGGCCGAGGCTCACGCCATCGCGTCGAGTCACCTCGGTGCAGAGCACCCCCGATTGTCCCATTTGAAAACGCTCGGTGTGGAGCCGCAACAACCGATCATGTTCTTGCTCTGCGTAGGGGTAAAACAGGGGCCGGCCTTCCAGCTCCTCGCGCGGCAATTTCATCAGTTGGCAATAAGCGTCGTTGACCTTCAGCACCATGCCATCCGCGTCGGTCAAGCGAAGGCCGTCGATCGAATGGTCAAAGATGAGCCGGAGCTCCGCCTCGGAGCGGGCCAAGCTTGCGGTGCGCTCCGACACGAGACGCTCAAGATTGGCGTTCAAATTGCGAACCTCGTCCTCCGCCTTGCGTCGCGCGGTGATGTCAGTGCTCGTGCCGACGATGCGGCGCGCCCGCCCCAAATCGTCCCGCTCGACGACCCGTCCTTGGCTCGAGATCCAAATCCATTCTCCCGCCGCGGTCGCCGCCCGATGCTCGACATGGTAATCATCCGCCTCGCCCAGCATCGTGCGGCGCAATTCCGCAAAAAGGAGCGCCCGATCCTCGGGATGAGCCTCGGCAATCAACGCGCGGGCCCCGCCCTCGGTCTCGCCGGGCGGCCGGCCAAGCATCTCGGCCCAAGCGACGTCGAAGATCACGCGTCCGCTCGTCACGTCGTTCTCCCAAGTGCAAGTCCGCGAGGCGCGGAGCGCACGCTCGAGCCGCTGGCGCACCGCGCGGAACTCGTGCTCGGTCTGCTTGATCGCCGTGATGTCGGAAACCACCCCGTCGCGCACCTGCGTGCCGTCCGCCCGGCGCTCGACCAACCGGGAACGAAATTGCAGCCAACGCACCGCTCCGCTCCCGGTGCGCAGCCTCAAAGTGAAGTCCGACTGCCCGCCGGTGTTCAACAACTGCACCCGCCGCTGGACGAAGTCCGGCAAGTCCTCCGGCAGAATCATCGAAAAGACCCTCTGCGCATCCGCATAGATCTGCTCCGCCGTGACCCCGATCAATTCCACCACATTGGGACTGATGTAGGCGCACTCCATCCGGCCGTCCGGCCGGTCCAACAATCGATAAACCGACGCGCCGGACAGGTTCGCGTTGATCGAAGACAACAGCTGCTCACGCTCCTCCAACGCCTTTTCGGCCAATTTTCGCGCGGTGATATCCGTCTGAATCGAGATGTAGGCGTGCGCCTCGCCCTTCGCTCCGGCCAAGGGCACCAGGGTAGAATCGGTCCAGTAATACGTGCCGTTTTTGGCCCGATTGCAGAGTTCGTGGTGCCAGATCCGGCCTTGGGCCAGATCGTGTTGCAGCTCGCCGTAAAACTCGGGCGTGTGGACGCCCGAGTGCAACAGCCGGTGGGATTGCCCGATCAATTCCTCGCGGGCATATCCGCTGAGGATACAAAATTTGTCATTCACGTAGGTGAACAGCCCGGCCGGAGAGATCACCGCCACGACGGCATGTTGATCGAGCGCAAATTTCTGGTTCCGCAACTCCCTCAGCGCCGCATCCGTTTTACCGAAAGCTTCGCGCAAAGTATGGGCGAGCGCACCGATTTCGTCGTCGGTCCCGGCTTTCTCCCATTCGCGCGAATCGGCATCGCGCTGCTGCCGAGCGGCCGTGTTCAACGCGGCGATCGGACGCAGCACCCGGGAATCCAAGAGCACGAAACCCAGCCCGCCCAACACCGCGAGTCCGGCCAGCACCGCGAGCGAGAGCTGCCGTGTTCGGCCGGCGACCATCGCCTCCATCGGGCGGGTATCGACGTGGACCACAATCGCCCCTTCCGCCTTGCTGCCATCGGAGAGGTTCAGCAGCAACGGCGCGGTATAATTGAAAAGTTGCACGTCGTTATTGAAGTGACTCTTTGCTTGCCGGGTTCGGATTACATCTTCGAGACACTCCCCTATTTCGACTCTGGGCAGATCGACCGTTGACCGGCCCAACCAGGCGAAGTTCGTGCTCGCGAGGACCCGGGGTTCCGCACCGCCCATCACCACGATCTCCAAAACATCCGTCTCCGCACCCAAGGCCGCCACGATGCGCTGCAATTCCCCGGGCCTGGAAACGATCTCCGCGCTGTAATTCACGAAGTGAGCCAGCAGCCGGCCCCGTTGCTCCATTTCTTTTGCGAATTGCTCACGGACGCCCGCCCGGATGCCGAAAATCACGGCGGCCGTCACCGCGAGCGCCAACAGCGAAAAGGGCATCAGCACCTTAAAGCGCAGCGATCGGCGGTGCAGGGGCGGTGCCGGCAGGGTCATTGGGAATTATTCGGCACAATAAAGCCCGCATTGACGATTCCGACGCGCCGGTCCGGTCCGCGGAGCTGTCCCCCTTGGCGAAGAAAACGATCCGTTCGCTCGATGACCGGGCCGAGCTTGCCGCCCGCCCCGAGGTAGTCGGCCTGTTCAACCGCCGATACCAGCCTGATCCCGGTATCGCCGAGCGCCGCCGCGAATTCCTGCGCGGTGAGTCCCTCACGCGCACCCATGATCGCGTGGGCGTCGGCGGGATTCTGCGCGGCATAGGCCTGCGCGCGGCGGAAGGCTTGCATCAACCGGCCGACGTCGGCCGCCCGGGTAACCGCCACCTCGGCTTCGACCGCAATCAAGCCCACGACTTCCCCCGGAATCTCCGCCGTGGAGAACAGCACCTTCGCCTTGAAGTCCCGGAGCAACTTCGTCGATGCGGGCGGATACATCACGACGGCGTCGAGTTCGCCGTTGCGAAAAGCCGCCTCCATCGACTCCGGATCCATCGAGCTCGGCCTCACGTCCGCCAGACCCAGCCCATACTTTTCCAATCCCCGGGCGAGCACATAAGCCCCGAGGGAGGCGACCTCGACTCCGATCCGCGCTCCCCGCAGCCCAACGCCACCGGCGAAATCGGGGCGGACCAAAATGAGATCGGCCCCAGCCGAGTAATCGAGGACCTGAATCACCTGTGGCGAGCGCGGAGATTGATCCCGGATCTGCAAAACTTCGACCAACGAAGCGCCCATCACGTCGATTTGGCCGCGCTCGAAGGCACGGCGGCAATCCGCTACCGTGCTAAACTGCACGATCCGCACCGCGATGCCGGCTTCCCGGTTAAAGCCTTTTTCTTGGGCCAGATGAAAAAATTCAAGCGGCGGCCACACGCTCATTCCCACCCGCAACGGGACCACCGGTTTGGGCGCGCACCCCGCAACCCAAAGCACCACCACGAGCCCGACGATCCGGCCAAGGCTGCGTCTCAATCGTTGCGTCATGGCCGGGCGGCGGCTTCCGCGAGAGCCGGGTTGACGATCCCCTTCCGCCGGTCGGCTCCGACGAGTTGTCCGCTGCCCCGCAACAGCGCATCGGCCCGGTCGATCCCAACCTCCAGCCGGCCGCCCGCGCGCAGAAAATCCGCCTGCTCCGCCGCCGGCAAGATCCGCAAGCCGTTGACCAACGCGCCGGCAAATTCCTCCGTCGTGATTCCCTCCCGCGCCGCCATGATGCGATGCGCCTCGGTCGGATTCGCGGCCGTGTAGTCGAGCGCCCGGCGCAGCGCCCGGAGCATTTTGACGACCTCGCCGGAGCGCTTCGCGCCGGTCTCCGCGTTCACTGCAAACACATCCACGATCTCACCCGGAATCTCCGCACTGGAAAACACACGGTGCGCTCCGGCACCGCGCAGCAGCTTGGTCGAGGTCGGCGGATAGGTCACAACCGCATCCAATTCGCCCTTCCGAAAAGCGTCTTCGTAGGTGTCCGGAGCCATCGCCACGGTTTTAACGTCCGTCAGCTTAAGCCCGTGTTTCTCCAACGCCCGGGCGAGGAAATAAATCGCCAGCGGTTGCCGGTTGACCCCGATCCGCGCCCCGCGCAGGCCGGCCACGTCAACGATACCGGCCCGGGTCAAAATCACATCGGCGCCCTCCGAAGAATCCACCGCCCAAATTATCTGCAGCGGGCCTCCGGACATACTTTTCGTCAACAGCACCTCGATCGACGTGGCCCCGAGCCCGTCGATTTGCCCACGCTCGAGCGCAAGTTGGGCGTCGTCATAGACGCTGAACTGCACCACGCGAACATCAACTCCTTCGTCCTGGAAAAACCCTTTCTCCTGCGCCAGGTAGAGAAACTCGTAGCCCGGCCACGGGGTGATTCCCATGCGCAAGGGCGGCTTGGATTTCGGCGCACAACCAAGGATCAGCAGCATCGCCCCGATCATCGCCCATGCAACAACCCGGCCTTTTGGGGGCGGCAGGCGGTGGAAAGGGGCGCGCGTCATAAAAATGCGAGAGCGTGGGAACTTGCCCGAGCACCTTCATTCCTCCCGATTTTCGTGAATTGAGCCACTAAAAAGTTGCCGACCCTTCCCTCCTCAAAACCGCACAGTAACCTGCGCCGCACCGACGTGCGACGCGGCCCTGCTCTCCGGCACAGGGTCGTGCAGGAGACTGTATTGGAGCTTGAGCTGGGTGTGCGCGGTGAAGCGCCACGCCGGGCCGACATCGACCCGCCATACCTCCCGCCCCCACGCCGCCCGGCCGCCGCGACCGTCGGGGATCGTCGCGAAAAGATGTTGGTTCCAACGCACCGCGCCCGAGAGGCGCGGCGTGAACCTGTATTTTGCCTCGACGTAGTAGGCCGTCGTGTCGGCATCGGCGATCCGGGGAATCGCGAAACGCGCCGTGAACACCTCGGCCCAAACTTGCCAGTGGTGCCACGCGAAGCCGAGGTCGGCGGCGAACACCGTTTGCCGGTAGTCGGACCGTTTCAGGTCGCGCGCGATGCCGACGGTCGCCGCGCGCCGGAGGAAGGGCCCCGTGCTCGCCGAGAGCCCGAAGTTCCACCGGAGGTCCGGCCGAAAGCCCATGCGACCGCCGAAGGTCGGATCGCCCCATCGCGTCCGGCCCACCGACCACTCGTCGGGGTGTGAGGCGAGCGACGCGCTTTTCATTTCAAACGCATAGTCGAAGCGGTCGGCCCGGCCCGCCAGCGCGACGCCGTGGGTATAGCTCGCGCCCCAGACGATCGGCGACCGGAAAATTTTCTCCGTCTGCTCGCTCCGGCTGGTGGAATTGGGCCGTTGATGGGACCAGTTGATCAACTGGGTCGTCGAGCGCGGGGCCTCCGTGTGCCAGATCGTCGTGAGGTGCTCGTAAGGCAGCGGCGCGGTGATGAACGGATTCGTCCACGAGCCATGACGGGGGACCCAGTTGCCGACCACGGTCGCAAACTTGCCGACCTGCAGATTGAGCCGCCCGCGCGGAAGCAGCGCAAAGCGGAGCGCGTATTCATCGAGCCGCACCTCCGCCGGAGCGGCGGCCGGGTCGTAGCCACGATCGGCCCGGGCTTGGGCGAAAAAATAGACGCGCGCCCCGAGTTGGCCGTCGAGCAAGAGCGTAAGGCGCGGATTGAACAGGGCGTTGCCGGAGGTGTAGAGCAAACCGGGCGACGGTTGGGGCAACGCGTAGCCTTCCAGATCGAGCGTGCCGCTGACGCGCGCCCGGAACTCACGGTCGGGCGAAGCAAAAGTGAGGGCGGCCGCGAGGCGTTCGAAGGACTCGTCGGAGGCCGCCGCGAAGACCGGGCCGGCGGTAAGCAGGGCGAGGAGCGGACAGAAAACGCGGAGCCGAAGAGCGTTCATACGGCGGAGCGAAACGTGACGGCGAACTCCGTCCAGTCGTCGGCACTGCGGACGAGGCGCAGATCACCGCCGTGCAAGCGGGCGAGTTGGCGGGCGAGATTGAGACCGAGGCCGTAGCCCGGGACGTTTTCGCCGACCGCACCGCGGTGAAAACGTTCGAAGATGTGGGCCTGCGCCGCGGCGGGAATCGGTCGGCCGGTGTTGGCGACGACCAGCTCGACGAAGCCGTCGACGGCGCGCGCGGAAAGTCGGATGCGGCCGGCGGGGCGATTGTATTTGCGGGCGTTCTCGAGGAGATTTTGCAAGATGAGCGCGGCATAGCGGCGCTCGGCCGAGACGGGCAAGGTTGCGGGGAAATCAGTTTCGACCGCGAGGTCGGATGCCTCCGGGAAAGCGCTCAGGTCGTCGACCGACGAGGCGATCAGCTCGACGAGATCCACCGGCGCCAATTCGAGCCGGAGCCGGCCCGCGTCGAGCCGCGAGAGCAGGAGCAGGTCCTTGATGATGCTGGAGAGCCGATACGTTTGATGGATCAGCGCCGAGATGGATTCGCGTTCGGACGGCTTCAGCCGGTCATGTGTCAGGAGTTCCTCCAGGCCGGCGCGCATGACGGCGACCGGCGTGATCAGTTGGTGCGAGGCATCGGCGGAAAAACGGGCGGCGCGCTGGAGTTCCTCGCCCGTGGACTCGAGCGCGGCCTCGGCCTTCGCGCGGCCCGCAAGGTTTTCGGCGGAGACCACCGCGAGTTTTTCCACGGGTCGCGAGAGACGGGTGGCGAGCACGCGGCTCGCGCCGTAGCCGCCGAACAGGACCAGCGCGCCGGCACCCAGCACGCGCCAGCGCAGGTGACGCTGGCGGGCGTGCAGCTCCGTCAGCGGATACACGGAGACCTCGACGGCCGGCGCATACAATGAGCCGAGATTCAACTGCTGGAAGAAGAGCAGGTGCGGCACGCCCTCGATCTCAAGCCGCGTGCCTTTGGCATCGGGCTGGGTCGCGAGCACGCGCGAGATCGCGGCGGCGGGGCCGGGTGCGATCAGATGCAATCCGCCCGCCATCCAGAGCCCGCGCAAAAACCCGGGCGCAACCCCGGCCAGCGGCCGAAACCCGAGCACGAGGGCGGCGATCACCTCGCCCGTTTCGGACGAGACGATGGGCGTGGTGATGATTTCGGAAATCGTGTCTCCCGCGCCCGAGCGGACGAGGTATCCGACCTGGGGCGTATCCGGGACCCGGGGCAGCGCAAGTTGGGCGGAATCGGCCGCCGGGAGTTCGCCGACCTTGACCGAGGCCGGCGGGGGAATCACCGCGCCGCTGCGATCGAGGAAGCGGTAGAACTCGGCGTGCAACCCGGTCGGCGAGCCGGCGCCGGCCGGGGCCATGAGATCGCGCAATTCATCGACCGCGCTTGGGTAGAGGAGATCCAGCGCGCCGTCCTCCAGCGCGGCGTGGATGCGGGACCGCCGCACGAGCGCGCGGCACCGTTCCACGAGCGCGGCGTGGCGGAGGTCTTGCACGCGGCGAAGCGCGGAAAGCTCGGCGTTGAAGGACTGCTCAAGATCGCGCGTGACCCCGGCGGCGAGGCTGCGTTCCGCCCAGACGAGGCCGGCGACCGTGATCACCGAGACGACGAGCATCAACGCCAGCAACAGTTGCGTGCGAAACGAAAGCACGCGGAGAACGGCGGTCTTGGGCGGGTGAATCACGGCCACGGGCGGTCGGAGTTGGCGCACTTAAGCCGTCACGGGAAATTGGCCGTGAGGGCCGAGTCTGCGGCGAGCTCCACCGGGCGGGTCAGCGTGGTGCGACTGTCGAGCCAGACCTTGAGCGTGTAACGCCCGGGCGGCAGGCCGGAGAGGCGGAAGCGCCCTTCGGCATCGGTCAGGACAAAGTGAGGCGTCGCGAGCACGAGGATGAGGCCGCGCATGTGTTCGTGGATGTCGCAGCGCAGCGTGACGAGGCCGGGGGTTTCGAACACCTGCGAAGGGACGGGGGTATCGTCGGGTCGGTAGCGGCCGAGGTCGAAACGTTTGGCGGGCGAGTAGGAGAAAATGTTGTGGTAAGTGTCGTCGAGATTGGGGAACTCGATGCGCGTGCCGGCGCGCACGGGCAGCAGTGCCGGGACAAAGGCAAAGTCCTTCTGGGGCAGGCTGACCTTGGCCGGCTGAGCCGGAGCGGGGAAATCACCTTCAAGATAAACGACGGCCAGCGGGGGATTGGTGGCGAGAATGCCGGCGCGCGAGACGATCTCGTAGCGCTGGTTCATCACCGGCGCCGTGCGCCCGGCGGGGAGTTGGACCCGGCCGGTGATGACGGCGGCGGCCGCGTTGGCGGCGGTGAGGAGAGTCAGGACGAGTAAGCGATAAGCGGGAGGGAAAACCGAAGCGCGCGAGATCATGGGGAATCCGGCGAACGTGCCAGCGGCGGGGCCGAGGGCAACGGAGAATCGGCCGGCGGCGACACCCGCCGGGCGCTTTATCTCCAGTTTCCGTTCCCCTGGAGACGCGACGCCCCCGTCGCGTGGGCAACGCCGACCGCTCCGCCGGCGCGAGTTGGGGCACATGCTTCGTCGCCGACGTAGCCGGCTGAAATCTAACAACCAACGGCTGTAATTCCTCGGCCCGGCCGCGCCAGCTGAGGTGGACCCCGAAAGTTGGACAGGACGGATCGTTAAATCCAAACCAAGAAAGAACGATCCATGTCCAAGAAACGACGTCAGCACAGTGCCCAGTTCAAAGCGCAAGTTGGCCTTGATGCCCTGAAGGGAATCGAGCCGGTCCACG
>CALSBN010000041.1:0-27215 GCA_943373185.1 Opitutus sp. GAS368
AACGGAACGATCAATCAGACCGGTTCCGGCCGCGCCATCGACAGCACGACCGCCGCCACGCTCACGGTTTTTAATACCGGATTGATCAGCAGTGTCTCGGCGGATGCCTTTCGGGTTAACGCAGTCGGGGCCAGCGTCTCGCTCACCAACAGTGGCACGATTCAAGTGACCAACGGCGGACAAGCGATCGATTGGGCGGCCATCACGACCGGGAGCAATACCCTTACCAACCAGTTTGGCGGTATCATTTCCTCCGTGGGTGAAGATGCCGTGCGGCCGGGGCAAAATGGCATTATCGTCAATGCCGGCACCATCATGGCCACGCCGACGGGCACCACCTCTCCGAGCGGAAGTGACGGCATCGACTTGCGGACCCAGAAGACCGTCACGGTTACGAATACCGGCACGATTTCCGGACGACACGGCATCGCTACCGACGGCGCCAACGTTGGACCTTCATCCCTGACGGTGAATAACAACGCGGGCGTTATCAGTGCGCTCAATGGCTCCGGCCTCAACGTCGACGGCGTCAACACTTCGGTTGCCGCCACGGTAACCAATGCCTTTGGCGCTACGATCAAGGGTGGGGTGACAGCGGCCTCCACCGAAGGTGATGGCGACGGCATCGACGTGGATGGAGTGCTTACTCTCAACAATTCCGGCGACGTCCTCGGCCTAGGGGCCAAAGGCGGCACCAACAACACCGAAGGCATCGCGGCCGGCGGCGGCAGCATCACCAACACCGCCACTGGCCGCATTATCGGCAGTTCCCTCCTGGCCGACGCCCCCAACGGCGATTCCTCCCGAGCCGGCAACGGCATTCTGATCGACAACAGCAACGGCGGTAACGCCGTCGCCGCAACCACAGTCGTCAACAGCGGCCTCATCCAAGGCAAGACGGGTTTCGGTATCAAGACGGTCGGCACGTTCGGAGATACGGTGACAAACAATGCGGGCGGACTCATTCGCGGCACGACTGCGGGCGGCACGATCCAGACGGGCGACGGCGCTGACGTCGTTACAAACAGCGGCACCATCCAAAACGACGCCGGCAGTCTCGCCATCGCGCTCGAAGCCGGCAACGACACGCTCAACGTCAACGGCGGCTCGGCCGCGATCAACGGCCACATCGACGGCGGCACCGGCACCAACACGATGAACGTCACGCCCGGCGTGGGTGGCGTGTTTTCCTACGCCGGCCAAATTACTAACTTCAGTTCGGTCAATGTTGGCGCCGGTCTCTTCAATCTCGCCGCGACAGCGTCCGTGGACTCGGCCGTCACCGTCGGCAACGGCGGCATTTTGGGCGGCACCGGCAGTTTGCTGCAATCGGTCTCCGTCCTGAGCGGTGGTCAGATCGCCGCCGGCAATAGCCCCGGCACCCTTAACATCGCGGGCAATCTCAACCTCGTCGACGGTTCCGGCTTTGTCTTCGAACTTGGGGCAACCCAAGCGACTTCGGATTTGGTGGTGGTGAACGGCGCGCTCAATTTTACGGGACCCGGCACGATTCTCTTCAATCTGACCAATCTCGGACTTGTGCCCGGCACCTACGATCTCATCCAGTTCAATACCATGAGCGGCCTTTCCCTCAGCAATCTCGCTCTGGGCACCGCCCCGCTCGGATTTTCGGGTAACTTCGTGATCGATGCGGATTCGGTCGCTTTCGTCGTCACCGCGACCGCGATCCCAGAGCCATCCACCTACGCGCTATTGATCGGTCTCGGGATCTTTGGGGTCATTTGTTTCCGGCGTCGTCGCTTGGTTTCGGCCTGATCAGACCGCTCCGCGCCCCGCGTGGCGGGTCATCCTTCCGCGGAAGCCTTCAACTTGCAGCTGGTCCGGCCAAGAATTCATGCGTCGGACGAGCGAACAAGCGAGGTGAGGCTCCTGCGATGCCAGCGGTGTGGTCCGCCCGCTTGACCGGTTCCGCGTCCTGCTCTCAGCGCGAAGTTTTTTCTTCGCGTCGAACGGCCGGCATCGGGACTTCGTGGGACCCTTCGAACGGACGTCAGAACGCGGAGCGATGTTCGCGCTTCGGTTCGTCTGCTGTCCGAGAGGCGGCGACGCTGAGAGCGCTTATCTCTTAAACAGTTTTGCCCCGGGCATACTACGAACTCCCGGGCAATGCACCTTGGATTAATGATCCGCAGCTCGCGGCCCAAACCTTTACTTTACGAAGCGATCGCCCGCTTCCGGTTTCGATTCCAAGCTACGACGCCAAAAATCAGGCCGCCCAAAATGGCGGCATATGTGGACGGCTCGGGAATTGGAGTGGGGCCGTTGCCGGCGGAAGGGGATTGCTGCGTTTGGGTGGCCGGCGAACCGGTCAGCGCCAGAATTTGGGTGCGGTAGCTCGAAACGTTGCTCGCGATCGTGTAGTCCACGCCGTTGGTGTTGGCGATGGCGCTGAGGACTCCGCCCAAGACCCAGGTGCCGTTGCTTTGGAAAAACAACGCACCTCCGGAGTCCCCGCCCGTGCCTTGCGCTTCGCCGACGACAGGGTCGAAGTCCGTGCTGATCGAGTAAGTGAGCGAGGACCCCAAGGCGGAGTAGCCGTGGCCTTCGCGGGTGTTGGTGCCCCAATTCTTGGTGCCTCCACCGAAACCCACCATCCAGACGGCAGTGCCCAACTTCGGCGTCGACGTCGCAAGGTTCAGGTTGGGCAGTAAGGGGTCGGCCGCGATGCGGAAGAGCGAGAGATCGGTGGATCCGATTTGTTGTGCGGAACCGGCGACCATCGCGTAGCTGCCCCCGGCGAGAGAAAAAGTTCCGGCCGGCACGTGGTTGGCCGTGAGCACCCAATATCCGGTGGCGAATGAGCCCAGGTAAATGCCGGACGCACCGCCGACCGACCCGACATTGTCCCAACCCAGACCATTGGCCGGGTTCGTCGTATTGCCGACCGAGACTCCAAAGAGGGTCAGCCCGTGGGCCGGGCGCGTCAGGATACCCGTCAAGCAGGCGATTACGGAGAGAACGACGAGGGCGTTTTTTGAGGGCAGACGCATGGTGCGGGAGGAAAGGGGCAGCGGGTCACATCACCGGGTCAGCTGGCTTGGGGGCAAAAGTGAGGCGACTTGATCGGTCGAATCTCGCCTGCCTCGCGCCTTGGAAATGCGGCCGTTGGACCTGAGTTCTGATCTCTCTGGGAATTGAACCATCGAGAGCGGCATTTTTTTTAAAAAAGGTGAGGCGGGTCCGACGGACGTGATCAACGGTTTCTCGGGAGAAAATCCCAATACTGGTAAGACCATTTTTGTGGGCACAATCTACTAGTCCGCTTGGTTACAATTTCGCGCTAGGGGCCGGCAGTGCGGTTTGCGCTGATGTCGCGGTGGGTTCGGCCGATAATCCGGTAAGCCTGCACGGTGACTTCACCCAACCGATTTCTCCTTTCATGACAGTCTTCTTCTGCACGATTATCGGCGGCCAACTTTGCCTCGGTTTGGCGGCCTGGTTTTGGTTGGTGGGACGCGACGTGTCGGTCTCACGCATTTCTGCAACTCCGGGTCGCTACGGGCGTTTTCGACCGTCCGTTCCCACACCGTTTGTCTCGGGGTAATGGCTGCGACTGAACGGCCCGACCGCAATCTTCGGCTTTTGCGATCCCGGCTTGATCGCAGTCGGGATCAAGTGACCGACCGCCTCCGCCGCTGCCAAAGCACCGCCCCGAGCACGATTGCGCTGAGGATCGCGGCGTAAGTCGACGCTTCCGGTATGGCCGTGAGGGCGGCCGTCGGGATCAGGAAATCCTGCACCACGTCGCTGTGGAGCACGCTGAGATTCATGCGGGTGGGATTGGCGGTTGGTGCGAGATTGGCAACGGCCGACACCCACGTTTGGGCCTGCCCGCGCACGGTCGCACCGGTCGGTAATGTAACCCAAAAGCGCGGATTCGAGCCGATCGCGGTGAGGTTGAAATCGTCGTCGTGCGACAACTCCCAGACGGCGAGCTGAAAAGCGACTTTGCCGTCGTCGCTCAGGGCCGCGGGGTTGTAGTTTTGTCCGAAAACTTGGCCGTAGAGGATTTCCAGATTCCGGGCCCGGGTTGAGCCGATACCGGTCGGCGAAATATTGGCGCCGAGGCCGGCAACCGGACCGATGTTGGCAGCTTGGGCGGCGCTTTGCAGGGTAAAGTCCCGTCGGGCCGAATTGGATTCGTTCAACTGGATGCTTTGCGCGAGCTCGGTGCAAAACAGGGAGAGGTGCATCGGAAACGGCAGCAGCGGAGTCGGGCTGACCGAATCGACCCGGAAATTCAACAAACCGGCCGTAACGCTGAAATTTGCGGCGCCGGCATGGCCCTGAACGTTCGCCCATGGAGTGACGCTGACGAGGGTCATGTTGACGGTCTGCGCCGAAACCATCCCGGTTATCCCCACTAGGATTCCGGCGATGGACAGGAATTTGATCGGAGTTTTGAGTTTCACGAAAAAATGGAGCGAAGCCAACGAAGCGAACATCGTTGGTGGCGGGCGGAGGTGCGCTGAAGGTTCAGGATTTGACCGGAGTCTATCGGTTAGAGGAGGCCGTATATCGGTGAATTGTGTCAGGAGTATGACAACTCTGGGCGACACAATCTACTAGTTTGCACTGTGACGATCTTGTTACATTGAAAAAAATCTGCGTTAGCGCGGTCTGCCGCTGAGCCACGCGCGGGTCACGCCGGTCTCCGGACTTAGGCGGCGCGACGATGGCCTCTCGGCGGATGGGGCTCGAACGGTGGTTCCAGCTCCGCCCAGCGGGCGGCGGCGACCAAAAGGAAACTCCACGTCAACAACACGGCGGGATTTTGAAAGACGAAGTCGACCGAGGCGTGCAGAAAGACGAGCGCGCAACCGATGATCGTGCACCACGATGTTGTGTTCCGAAAAAATCGACGACGGAGAAGTTCACGAACCATCCAGCCCAACATGAACAGAATCGGCAGCAACCCGACGACCCCGAATTCAATCGGGAACTGCAACCAATCGTTGTGCGCATGTTCCCAAGCTTGGAGATTGCCCCCCGACGACTCGTAGATCGCCGGGTATTTCTGGGCGTAAAGCGGGAAGCCGTGACGAAAACAACCGGCGCCCCAGCCAAGAGCCCATTTGTCTTGGAACATCTCGGTCGCGGCTTCGCGCACGAGGGTCCGGCCGCGGACCGCCAGTGAAGGGTCGGTGATCATCGGGGAGAAGCGGGACCAGATCTTGCCCGCTTGCAGCGAGCCCAAGCCGAGCCCGAGAAACACCGCGAGGCCGAGAAAGAGCGGCAGAAATTCCGGGTGATCGCGGGTGCGGCCCGGGCGAAACGTCCGACGCGCAACGAGCGTCGCCCCAACGATGAGAACAAAAGTCAGGAGGAGTAAAATTGAGGTGCGGGACGCGGAATAGAGCACGGCCACGCCGACGAAGACACCGCACGAGATCAGCGCGCGGGCGCGGAGCGTCGTCCAGCCCTTGATCAGCGCCCTCTGATAGTAACGCCACGCGAGACCCACCGCGAGAGCGACCATGAGATAGTAGTAGGGGCCGGCGTGGTTGGGATAGATGAAGCTGCCGATAAACGAGTCGTTGCTCGGAACGTAGCTCCAAAAGATCCGTTTCGCTCCGGACAGCTTCTGCAGCACGGCGAGCAACGCGAGCAGCGAGGCATTGGCGATAAGGACGACAAAAAGTGCATGATAACTCTTGCGCCGCAAAAATCCGGACCAAACCGAGCAGACCAACAGCCAGAGTGAGCCCACTACGACCAAAGCACGCCACGGGCTTGAGCGTTCAAACGGGGCTTCTACGCCGGTGGGCAACCAGGGGTTTGCCGCCACGGGTTCGAGCCACCATCGGTCGGTGTTGCTGAAGAAGCGCCACGAGGGATTGAGCCCTTGCACCGTGATGTAGCCGAGCAGGACGAGCCCGGCCCAGAACACAGGAAACCGTGGCAGGCGGGTGATGGGCCAGCTGACACTCACGCTGCCGGTGGAAAAATCGCGCAATTCCGTGCGGGGCATCGCTGCGAGCAAAAAACCCGAGAGGCCCAGGCCGAGGCTCGCGAACTGGCTCCACGGGTGCATCGTGCCGAGTGCCCAAGGGAGAAAACAGAGATGCAGCGCCGTCAGCGCGACGAGGGCGGCTTCGAGCGGGTGCCAAGGCGGCCGCGGCGCGTCGATGGCTTCGGCGAATGGCGCCGCGCTGCCGGAGGCGCTCACGGCATTGCCTTCCGGCCCACGACCACCGCTGCGGGCGGCAAGGTGTGATGCTTGCGGACAGACTCGGCGGATGTTTTTGGAAACGACACGAACGGATGTGATGCGTTTGCGAGGGGTCGGGTCGAGGGCGTTTTGGCGGGGGCGATGTGACAATTGGGCGTCTTTCGGTTCGGCGCGGGGCGGAAGGGTGGGGCGGGTGCGAAATCGCTTGCGGGCGGTCGGGCGAGCGACTGTTTTCCGCTCCCATGGCGAAACTCCTCGCGCAGCTGCGGCACGATGTCCCGGAGCGATTTTTGATCGCGCTCGCGGTGGGCTTGGCGTTCGTGAGTTTCATCACGGTCGATCAGATGCATTGGTGGCAGATCAAGCCGGATTATGCGTTCGGTTGGCTGGTGCCGGTCTTTGTTTTGTATGTGGTCGCGGACCGCTGGTCGCGGTTGCGTGAGATTTTCAAGGCCACGGGGCCCGGCGGGCTGAGCGGGCCGTGGCGCGGCGCCGTCTCGGGTGCCGCCGGGATCACGCTTGCTCTTGGGCTGTTGCTTTTTCTGTTCGGCGCATTTTACCGGGCCGGCTTCGGGTCCAGCCAGCCGGGATCGCTGGCGTTGGCGCTCGGGTTCCCCGGCGTTTTGCTGGGCATGCTTTATTTCAACGCGCCCGACGGCCGGATCGGCGCGGAGCCGCCGGCTTCGTTTTGGGGTGCGCTGCGGGCCGATGCCCGTTTGCGCGCGGTCTCGTTGTTTTTGTTTCCGGCCCTGATCTGGATTCTGTCGGCACCGCTGCTCGACGCGGTGGAGAATGCGGTGAGTCTTTTTCTGCTGCGCAAAGTGGTCACGGTGGTTTTTGCGGTGTTCAACTTTCTCGGCTATCCGATGATTCAGGAGGGCAACGTGCTCGTGCTGCCTCAGGGCAGGGTCGGAGTGGTCGATGCCTGCTCGGGTATCCGTTCGCTCACGGGTTGCCTGTTTGCCGGGGCGTTTTTGGCCGCCGTCTATCTTCAAAACTTGTGGCAGAAGGTGCTGCTCATCGTGGCCGCCATGGGCTTTTCGATTCTGGCGAATCTTGCCCGCAGTCTGTTTCTCACGTCTTGGGCGTATGCCTACGGGCCGTCGGCGATCGAGGGGTCCTTGCACGACATCACGGGCCTCGCGGTGCTCGGACTGACCGTGGTCGGCCTTTTTGGTCTCTTGCCGTTTTTCTCGGCCGCGAATTGGCGGCGCTGGTTCAGGGCGGGGACGGCGCCGACGCCGCCGGCGGCGGCCGGAGTTTCTCCGGGTTAGGCAGTTCGGTAAGCCGATGCGGGGCGGTCTGCGGCGGTTTTGGTCCGTCATTCAATCGTCACCCAAAATTGCCTTGTCGCTGTCGCGCACGGGGGTTTTTGCTCCCGCGCAATTGCCGGGCCTTCCGGAAGGAATTTTCCCAATGAAAAAAATAATTTCTCTCGTGCTCCTGTTTCTCACCCTCGGCTTCGCGGTGCGTGCCGCCGAACCGGTGACGGTCGAACAAATCATCGCGCTGGCAAAAAAAGATCCGCGCAACGCCGCGCTCGTGGTCGAATACGCGGCCGAAGACAATCCGAAGCTGTTGTTGGAACTGGTGGCGGCGGTCGCCCGCGAGATGCCCGAGCAGGCGGCGGCGATCATCGGCGGATTGATCAAGGCCGTGCCAAAGCAGCAGTCGGCTTCGGCCCAGCCGACGCCCCAGCAATTGGCCCGGCAGACGGAGGTGCAGCAGGAAATTTTGCGCACGGCCATCGAGGCCCGGCCGGAGCGTGCGGCCGAAATCACCGCGTTTGCGCTCACGCTGTTCCCCGCCAAAACGACGGAGTTCATCGCGGCGGCCGTGGCCGCTTCGCCTCCGGCCCAACGCGCCGAGATCTCGGGTTTGGCCACCCGGGTGGCCCGCTTTGATACCACCGCGGGCGACACCCCGGCCACGCCGCAGCCGCCCGCCGCCGGAGTTTTTCCGGCCCAACCGATCCGGCCCGATTTGATCAGCCCGTCGGGTTGAGCCGCGGTGCAGCCGGCGGGTTTTTCCAACTTGAGCGTTTTTTTCGGGGTAATGGGATTTTGCTTTGAGGGCGGTTTGGCGTCGTTGCGCGGTCGGCTGCGGTGGCGCGCCGGGCTGGCCGTGATCGTCGGGCTTGCCCTATCGACCGTGGCCTTCGCCGCCACCGACGTCGCCGCGCTCAGGAAACGGGTGGCCGACGGCGATTCCGAGGCGATGCAGGCCCTCGGCCAAGCCTACACCAACGGCGACGGTGTCGCGCAGGATTTTGCCGCGGCATTGCAGCTCTACCGCCAGTCGGCCGAGCGGGGCCTGCCGGCCGCCTGGTTCAGTCTCGGGATGGTGCACGAACTCGGGCAAGGCGTGCCGGCCAATTTGGAGGAGGCGTTTAAGTTTTATCTGAAGGCGGCCGAGCGCGGCTACGCGGCGGCCCAGTTCAATGTCGGGAACATGTATGCAAACGGGGCGGGAGTGCCCCAAAACCTTTTTGAGGCCGCCGTTTGGTTTCGCCAGGCGGCCGAGGCCGGCGTGCCTGAGGCGCAGTTTAATCTCGGTCTCGCCTACGAGCTGGGGCGCGGTCTCCGGCAAGACGAGGGGTTGGCGTTGCGGTGGTATCGCCGTTCGGCGACGAAGGGCAACGCCCGCGCCCAATACAATCTCGCGCTCATGCTGGAGCAGGGTCGGGGCGCGCCGGCGGATATGGTCGAGGCGATGACGTTGTATCGTCTCGCGGCCGCCCAAAACTTCGCCCCCGCCCAAAACAATCTCGGCATTGTGCTCGCTGAAGGCCGCGGCGTCCCGGTCAATTTTGTCGAAGCCTTCGCCTGGCTCTCGGTCGCCGCCGATAACGGCGTGACCTCCGAGGTGCTCGGGCTCGTGGCGCAACAGCTTTCTCCCGTCGGCAAAGAAGAAGCCCAGGCCGCGCTCGATTTGTTGCGCATTCGGCTCGGTCGCAGAACCGCTCCGACGGTGCGCCCGCCCGAGGCTGCCGCCGTGACCGCCGCCGAGCCCCGGCCGACGGTGCCCAACGATGCGATGGCCCGCGAGGTTGCGGGGTTGCGCGAACGGTTGCGGGAAACCGTCGCCGAGTTGGAGCGCGTGCGCGTGGAGAATTTCCGGCTGACCGACCCCGCGCGTTCGGGCGCGGCGCCCGCAGCGGCGGTTACGGCCGCGCAACGGGAGGTCGCCGCGCTGAAAGAGCAGGTCGCCAAGTCCGCCGCCGAGTTGGAGCGCAGCCGGGCGGACACGGTCCGGGCCTCCGAATTGCTACGCGAAACCGAGCGCACAAGGGGCGAGCTTGAGCGTCGTTTGGCTTCGGCGGAGAAAGCCGCCCGTTCGGCCGTGATTTCGACCTCCGCCTCGGAGGCGGCCGGGTCGACCCTCGTCGAGAGCAACCTCGATGTCGACAAGCTGGCCGCCCTCTACCCGCGGGTCGCCACCTTGGTCGCGGACAACACGCGGTTGCGTGAGGATTTGAAACAGACCACGCTTGAAATCGCCAGTCTCAACGCCCAGTTGCGCATCTTGCAATCGCAGGGCGGCGGCGCGGCGGCGACGGCGGCCCCGGCCAAAACGGACCCCGATGCGGAACTGACGCGTCGCATCGTGATTTTGCGCCGGACAATCGACAAGCTCGCCGAGGAGAGTCGGCGCAACGCCGATCTCGCGGCCGAGTTTTATGAGCTGAAGCAGGAAAATGACCGCCTGCGTGCGGCCAGCCCGGCAGTGCCGTGAGCGCGGAGTCTTTGGGGATCTTTCTTCTGCGATTTTTTCGGCGAACGCATCCGAGCCACGGCTAATCCCAAGTGTCCGATGCTATTCCCCGTAGGGCCGGACCTTGGTCCGCGCCGCGCTCGCTGGCCCGCGATGGAGGCATCGACCAAGGTCGAGCCCTGCAAAGATGCAAAGAGATCGGGCGATTGGTATAAGCTCCGCGCCCGCGCTTCTCAGATCCGGCTCTCCGCTCCTGGCACCGGCTCTCGACCGAATTCTTCCCGATCACCCAAACATGCGCGCGGCAAAATCACCGACGCCGGGAACCGGGCCTCTGCGGGTGTCCAGTTTCGCGTCGATGGCCGCCGTCCATACTTGAAGTTCCGGTGCCCGGGATTGCACCATTTCCAGGCCGGACTCGCTCACGACAAAACTCACCAGTGAGACATCTTTGGCTCCGACCCGCCGCACGAGGCCGACCGCGCGACTCGCCGAGGCGCCGCTCGCCACGATCGGATCAAAGACGATGACGCGGGCATCGCCGAGTGCCGGCGCGTTGGGCAGGTGCAGCCGGGCATCGGCCGGCTGGCCGTTGGTCGTGGGTTCGACGCTGATCGTGCCGACCAGCAAGTCCGGGAAAAATTCCACCATGCGATGTGCGAGACCCAGCCCGTGCCGGGCGATCGCAAGAAAAACGAGGGGCTTGGACAACACGTGGCCGACGACCGACTCTTTTTCGGTCGGCACCGTCTCGGCGTGCGTGGGCAGCGAGCGCGTGGCTTCATGCATCAAGGCGATCAAAAGCTGATTGCTGCTCGTGCGAAACTGATGGGGCGGGGTGAGCTTGTTCCGGAGCATGGTCAGCGCGTGTTGCGCGACCGGGTGTCTGACGACCGTCACCATTTTGGCCGATGGGAGCACGGGCGCTTTCGGCGGGGCGGCGACCGCCTCGCGGGCAGGCGCAGGCGAAGCCGGGCTTTCGGTGGTGGTGCTTGGGTTGGTCAACGGAGAAAAATGGCGGATCGGAAAAATGTGGCCGCATCCGGTTCGTTGGCGAAGGTCCGGAATCGGCGCGAACCGCTACCGTTGCGGGATTGAAACTTGCGAGTCAAGGTGCGGTTTGCGGCGAACCCTGATGTCACGCGTCTGAAGTCGTTTTGTCACAATCGCAATTCGTTAACCGCTGCGAAAGCGTTGCACGTTCTCTTGGCCGACGACGTGGGGAGGCGCTCCGGTGGGCATAGGCGTAGCGGCGGGACCAGCCCGGCCTCGTCCACTGCGGGTCGATCCGAATGATTGGTCTTTAGGGCGCGAGCTTGCTCGCGCCGGAACGGTCTCGGAGCGGCGGCGACCAAGGTCGCGCTACGGACGGAATGTTTACGCACGTCGCCGCATCGACCGCCGGTCTCCCGGTGGGCGCAGCACCGGAGTAAGGGTAGGAAGATTTTGTGGGTTAGAAGATTTTACAAACCACCTCCGCCTTCCGCTCAGCGGTGTGGGCTGAACGTTTGGTCCTGTCCTGAATTGGCCTCGCACCAAGCAGGACGACCGGCTTCGCGCCTAGGAAGTGGGGGTTTCTCCGGGAAATTTTCTTACCGATTAAATTTTCTTACCCTATTTCCGGGGTGGGGATTCGCGTCGGCCCGCGACGTAGGCTTCGACCAAGGTCGCGCCCTACACGAACCGGATCTGCTCTGGGCGGATAGCGGGCGATAACGCGCGCGAATGTTACGGTTGTATTTCAATCGGGTTACGTTGCGTCCGGTGCGCTCCTGTCGGCTTGACCGCGTTGGTCGAAATCGGAATCGCTCCTCGCTCGCCCTGCCATGTGCCCGAAATTCTTCAGATTCCGCCCTGCGTTTATGGGGTTGTTCGCCGGTGCCGTGTTTGCGGCTTTGGCTCCGGGCGCGGGCTTGGCGCAGGGCCCTGCGGCCGCGCCGGCGCCGGTGGTCGAGTCCAGGTTTTCCGAGACGCAGCGCGAGTATGTTCACAGCTACATCCGCCAGAGCCTGCCGGATTTTCCGCGTGAGTTTGCCGAGCCCGCGGTCGAGTTGTTCCTCGGGGAATTGCAGCGGAAGTTTCCTGGCGAGACGGAACGGATGCTCTCGCCCGATTTCTCGTTCAAGAAATACGACGGCATCCTGTTCCGCGTCCTCGGCACCCAGCTCACCGGCGCGAGCCAGGCGACGCTGCGCGAAGAGGTCGCCCGGCGTCGGGTGCAGGCGGCGCTGGAACAGGAAGCCGGCGGGAAACTGGTCGGCGCGATGGAGTCCCGGATCGCGATCAACAAGATCAAGACGATGGCCTCCTTCTATCCCCGCCGCCTGTTTGAGGGTCGCATGGACGACGACGAATTGGCGCTGCTGCTGAAAAAGACCCGCGAGTCCGAAGCTCCCGGCGCCGCCCCGGCCGCGCCCGCGAAGCCCCGCGAATTGACGGCCTCCGATATCGTCGCCGAGTATGGCCGGCGCAATCAGGAGGGAGCGGCGTGGCAAAATCTCCGCGCCCTCTCCATCGAGAGTCAGCTCAAGACCGCCAATGGCGACGACCTGAAGATCTTTCTGTTTCGGCTGCGGCCCGACCGTTTCCGCATGGTCATCCAAGCCGGTGGCGCCACGCGGTTCATGACAATTTTCGACGGGTCAAAATACTGGCAGCAAGCCCCGGGGCGGCCGTGGCAGGAAATTCCGGAGCGCTCCGTCGGTTCCAGCCGTTACCTCGGGGAATTCGTCGATCCCCTCGTCGCGGATTCGGGCATGACCTACACGCGGTTGCCCGACGGCACCGAGGGTGCGAACAAGATTTTCCGTATCGGGGTGCGCCGGCAGGACGGCTCGGGCTACACCGCGTGGATCGACCAGACGACCTTTCGCCAGGTGGGCCGCGAGACGGACGACAAGCAGACGGTGCGCTACTCCGACTTTCGTTCGGTGGCGGGCATCATGATGGCGTTTCGCGAGGAATCCGCCGATGCCACCGGCAAGAAGACCGTGCTCACCCTCGTGCGCGCGTCGCCCGATCCCGGGTTGATCCAGTCGTTCTTCGAGCCGGCCGAGAGCGGTTCGCTCGGTTTCTTTGAACTTGAGCGGATGCTCGGCCGCGCGCCCGTCGCCGCGACCCCCTGAACCGTATGTCTGCTCTACGTCCACTCTCCGCCCCGGCCGCTGCCCGATCCCGCCTTCGTTCGACCGGTGGCTGGGCGCTGAAGCAGGTGTTGCTGTTCGTCGCCGCCGGACTCGTGGCGCTCTATCTGCTCGGCGCGACCGGCGGATTTCTGTTCGTGCGCTACGTGCGTAAAAACGAGACGATCTCGTTTATCGATGTCGCGCTGCTCCGCTGGCGGGAAGTGCGGCGCGGGATGGCGGCGCAGCAGTTCGCGAAAGCCAAACTGGAGTGGGACGCGGGCAATTACCAGGTGGCGTTTCTCGCCTACAATTTTGCGGTCAACAACGACCCCGACAACATCCCGGGCCTGCTCGAGGCGGCGCGGTTTCTCCAGGCGGCCGGATCAAATTCGATGGCGCTCACGACGCTAGAGGCCGGCCTCGCCCGCGCGCCGGACGACGAACGGTTGATTGAGCGCACGTTTTCCCTGCTCAACACCGTCGGCCGGGATCGGCGCACGCTCGAGTTGCTCGGCCAGCGCCCGAGTTCGGCGTTCTCCGGCGCCAACGGCCTCGCGCTCCGCACCTTTGAACTCGAGGCCACGCTCAATGTGGGCGACGTCGAAGGCGCGACCAAGCTCCTCGCACAGCATCCCGAGTTGGCGCGGACGCCGAGAGCGTTGCCGGTGGTGGCGCGCGTGCTCTGGGAATCGAAGCAGCGCCTCAAGGCGATCGAACTGCTCTCGGGGCACATTCGCAATCGGCCCGAAACCTACGACGCCTATGCCCAACTCGCGCAGTGGCAGCTCGTTTCGGAAATGGGCGACGACGCGGTGCGCACGGCGGAAAAAGCGGCGGAGAAATTTCCCAAGGACCTCGCGCCCAAACTCCTGTTGATCGAAGCGCAGGGGATGCGCACCAACCGGGGCAAGGAGTTCAATGTCGCGATCGAGGCTTATCTAAAGGAATTCGGTTCCCGGCCCGACGGACTGCTGCAACTGGCGTCATTGGCGGGACGCCGCGGCTGGGTGGAACTGGCCCGCGGGCTCTATGAAGTCGGGGCGCTGGTCCAGCCGGAATTGGGCGGACTCGGTTTCTGCTATGCGGACGCTCTGCTGCGGCAATCGCGTTTCCGGGATGTGCTGCAATTGCTCGGCCAGATCGAGGGCCAGTCCCCGGACGCCGGGCCGGCGTTTACGGTGCAGTTGCGCAACCGCCAGATAATCGCGACGGCGGGTCTGGGCGATGGCCCGGCGGTGCGCGAGGCCGCCCGTCGGTTGGCCGGGGCGTTGCGGAATGATGGTGACGCGATGGAACTGTATCGCCGCACGTTCCAAAAACTCGGCATCACCGAGGCCGTCGCCGAACTTTCCGGCCGCGCGGCGCCGGCCCGCGTGGCCGCGGGCGCCGGTGCTGCGAGCACGAAGTGATCAGGGCTCGGCGGCGGCCAAGATTAGGCCGCAACGCACCGGGCCCGATGATCAAGTGGAGCGATGGAATTTGAAGCCCCGCCGAACCGTCGAAAATGAAAACTCCAGACCGGTTTCAGCCCGAGCACTTGATGGTGTTGATGTCCGGTTTGCTTTTGCTCGTCGCCACGTTTGCCAATTTGCCCCAGTGGCATGGTGGGTTCGACTACGCCCGGCGGGGAATCTTTCAGGTCGGAGTGTGTGCGTTTGTGGGATTGGCCCTTTGGTGGAGCGTTCGCCGGTCGGAAGCAATTTGGTGGAGCCCGATGGCGACCGGGTTCGCGGCCTTCATTGGTCTCGGCATGGTTTCGCTGGTGAGTTCGGCCGAGCGGTTGGTCTCCGTTCAGATAATCGTTCATTGGTTTGCGTGCGGAGTTTTCGCCTACCTGCTGGTCTTGATGGTGAAAAGCTCCCGGGAGCGTCACCAATTGTTCGTCGTTCTTTCACTGGTTGCGGTTGGCGTGTCTGGCATCGGTCTGCTTCAGGTCTTCGCAGGTTTCGACGGAATCTTGGACGTTGCTCCACCGGGTTCGATCTTCGGATTCCGAAACATCTCGGCGCAGGCGGTGAGCATAGGGCTTCCGGCATTGTTGGCGCTTTTGTTGTCCGCCCGCGGAAAATTCGTGCGCAGCCTTCTGACCCTTTGTCTGGGGTTGTGCGGGAGTTACCTTGTCTTTACCGGCACCCGCACGGTGTGGCTGGCCTCTTTGGCCCAAGCGACGGTCCTCGCAGCCCTTGTTTTTCGAAATCGCCGGAGCCCGGTTTTTGGACAGATTTTTTCCACGGCCAATTTGGTTTCGCTCGTTGGAGCAGCGGCCTTCGTCGTCGGTCTGAGCGTGGCCCGGCCCTCTGCGTTGCTGGAGCAAAAGTTATCGGCTCCGATTGGAATCGAGAGCGCAGCGATGGGAGATTCACGCACCGTGCAGCTCGATGAGTCGGCCTCGGGCCGCGTCGCAGCCTACGAGAATACGTTTCAATTGATTAAGGCGCATCCTTGGTTGGGCATGGGCGCCGCGACCTTTGGTCATCGGCTGCCGGATACGGCACCGCTCAATCATCAAGCTTTGTTCATCGATTTTTTCCACGGATGGAACCACGCCCACAGCGATTGGTTGCAGCTTTGGGCGGAGTTGGGCTGCGGATTCCCCGTATTGATCGCCTTCATGGTCGTGACGCTCGTCCGCCGGCGCCCGTCATTCGCTTCTCCGACTTTGCCCGCGGCGGGCGTTTATTTCGCCCCCTTCAATTATGCCGCGCTTGCTGGTTTTTCGGTCAACATGGCGATTGATTTTCCGGTCTACAACGCGATCCCGCCGGTGTTGATGGCAGTGCATTGCGCGATGCTGGAACGTCACGGTCTCGAGCAGGGCTGGACCGGAAGTCGATGGTTTGCTTGGCCGGCGTGGTCGAAGTGGCGAGTTTGCCTCGCTGCCGGGGTGCTTGCCGTTGGTTTTGTCGGATTGGTCGATTTCCAACGGCGTCTTTTCCGCGGTGAAGAACTCCGGATCGAAGCGATGAAGGCGCAGCGCAACGAAGCATGGGCGCAGATGGCCGAGGTGGCCGAGCAGGGAGCGCGGGTCTTGCCAGGACGCAGCGATTGGCTGGATTTTCTTGGTCAGGCAAATTTTCAACTGGCGCTCTCGGTCGAAGGCCGGCGGTCGACTTTGCCGGAGTATTTTTCTTATCTTGAGGCGGCGGCGGGGTATCTGCAACGGCACCAAGCAATCCGACCCAATGCCTACGGTGAATATCTGTTGGGCCAGATCAGGGTGCGCCAAAAGCAACTGCCTCTGGCGGACGAAGCCTATACGAAAGCACTCAGACTGTTTCCTACCAGCGCCGATGTAGTTTGGGAACGCGCGCGGGTCCGAAATCTTCGGGGCGACTTAGACGGGGCGATCGTTGATTTTCGTGAATTCAGCCGCCTTCGGCCGGAGTCGGCGCTCAAGGCCGACCTTATCCGGGCTCAGTTGCTGGTCGCCGCAAAGAGACCCGGCGAAGCCGTTGCGGTGCTGGAACCTTTGGCCCGTGATCAAAAATCCGGTTTGGAGTCCCGTTTGGCTTTGGGCCGGCTTCTGCTCACCTTCCCCGATCGAAAAGCGGAAGGTGTTCGTCTCCTTCAGGAGGCCCTGTCTGATCCCCGCACTCCCCAGATAACGAAGGACCGCATCAAAAATGCGATTGGTGAACTCAACGGAGTGAGTCCGTGAATTCGGGGAGTTTGATCCGAAAGGACGAATCAACGTTTCTTGCTACGGTTGCTTGGCGGCACGTCGGTTCGGATCGCGTCGCCGAGGCGGCGGGCTGCGTCTTCGGCGTCAAACCCGCCCACGGGCTGGCTGGCGGCGGCCAGCCAGCGCTTTTCCAACTGCACAAACCAGGCGCGGTGTTTCGGATCTTTTAGCAGTTCGCGCAATTGCTTCTTTTCCGCGCCGGAGGCTTCACCCGTGAGCACACGAGTCGCGAGCGGAAGTAGATTTCGGCGCATGGAGCGGTTTGAGAGCGCAGGACGTCTCTGGTTCCCGAATGTTACGAAGAGGTTAAACGTGCTCTGCAAGATTTTTGCTGGGGCGGAAGGGGGAGATTCGGGACCGCAGCGGAGGACGGAGGTCGGGGGCCAGAGGGCAGAGGAAGGAGATCAGAGATCAGAGGTCGGAGGTCAGGTAGCAGAGGTCAGGGACGGGGGCAGGCACCAGAGGTCAGCGGTCATAAAGCGGCGGCACGGCTTCGGGACCGTCTCCGCTACGGGAGAGCGGGGCGGGTGGAAGACGACGTAAGGAGGCTGGGTCGCAGGGGGCGCGACGGTCGGCCTCGTGACCTCGTCCGCTACGAGGAAGCGGTGGTATGAGCGGTAGCGGACGTCGTAAGGAGGACGGGATCGAGTCAAAAGCTCGCTGAAACGTCCCCGGTGGGCAGAGGCGGGACTTGGCCGAACGTCGCCAGTCCAAGCCGATGGTGCCAGTCGTGCCAAGCGCGATCACTGAATTGGCCCGCTTCGGCGTGCTGGAGCACTTCGCGTAGGCAGTCGTCGCCTAAAGCTTCAGCAATGCGGCCGACATCGTCGGAATCCCCATCATTCATTACTTTGGCGATTACCCGTCGCGGAAACTCCACCGCGTCTTCCGCCGATTGCCACTCAATGTATTTGCCGGCCAAACCGAGCAGCAGTTCCCGATGCTGGCTCGCCCGTTCATGCAGGCGAAATGTCCCTGAAGCCCGCGCCTGCGCTCGAGGTGACTCGGGAAGTGAAGATACCGATGACATCGCGATGAGGGTGTTCTGAGTTTTTGATAATGGGCACAAGCGCAAACTGCCGCCCGGAGATAGAGAGAGGACGGCAGAGGGCGGAGAGCAGAAGTCGGAGAGGTCAGAGATCAGAAGGCCGAGATCAGAAGGTGGAGAGCAGAGCACGGAGGCCAGGGAGCAGAGAGTAGAGGGTGGAGGGCCGGGGCATTGCCTTGTTGCATCGTCTGCTTCGGGACGGGCTGGATGAGGCACGAGAAGGGGGCGTCGCGTCTCCAGCAGAGATCTTCAGCTTCCCACTCGCTCACGCTTGCGGCGACGAGGCCGGGATCGGGCAGGCGCGGGCGCAGGGTTCAGGGCATGAAGATGAGATCAGCGGTCAGAGGGCATCGGTCCGGCTGTAGAAGCGACCGGTGGTCGGTTGTTGGGTGAAGGAAAGCCCGACCAGCGGTCGGGCCGACAGGCGCGGCGGTCGGGAGAAGATCCCTCGCTAGAGCGCGGCGGATCGGGCTCTCAACTCTCATCCCTCAACACTCAACCCTCAATCCCCGTGCCACTCACTCACCGCTGCATACCCGTGCGGATCTCAGGCAATCGTCCCGCCAATTGCCGGAAGGCTGAAATCATGTGGTTCTGCACCGTTCGCTCGGTCACTCCGATTTCCTTGGCGATCTCGGCATACGACAAACCTTCGAACCGGTTCATCCGGAAAATTGCCTGCCGGCGCTCCGGGAGATTCAAAATGAGCACCTCCACCGCCGCCCGCAGCTCGCGGTAGAGCAAATCACTGTCGGAGCGCGCCGCGTCGATCAGTTGGTTTTGGGGCACATCGTCGAGGTGCACCGTCGACAGCCGCCGCTGCTGCTTGCGCAGGGTCATCGCCTGGTTGTTCACGGCGGAAAACAGGTAGCTTTTGACCGTGCCGTTCAGGGCCAATTTCCCGCGGCGGCGCCAGAGATTGTGAAAAACATTCATGACCGCCTCGTCGGCGACATCGCGTCGTTTCACGATGGTAAACGCGAATTCCCCGAGGCGCGCGTAGAAGCGCAAAACCAGCTCCCGCAGGGCCGCCTCGTCGTCGTTGCAGACGCGGTCCAGCAATGCTTCGTCGGTGATCTTACGGGCGGACATTTCGAATAAATCCATCCGGCGTTTGGTGGCTTCTGTCCACCCACAAGCGCCAAACTTAAGCTACAATTTGGCGTCAAAACCGGCGTAACGGAATCGTCACATGCGGGGCTAGTAGGTTGGGCCTCCGAGAATGGTCTTACCGGTGTAACGCACATACTTTGATTTTCGCCGCCCAACTCCTCCACGCCATGTTCCCCTTCGGCCCACGCCAACGCCCGCGCCACGTGTTGCGCCTGCTGGCTTTGCTCACGGGGTTTTTTGGCGGCACCCTCCGGGCAAAAGTCGCTGATTACACGGCGGATCCGACGCTCTCCGTGACGACGGTCAATGTGGGCAAACTGAATCTCCGCCCCGTTTCGCTCGCCGAGATTTTTACGGTCATCGAGACCGAGACCTCGCTGAAGCTCGCCTACAAGCCCGGGGCGTTTTCCCTCGGCGAGCAGGTGGTGCTTGAGACCGACGGGATTATTTCCCTCGCCCAGCTCTTCGGCATGATCTCGGCCCAAAAGGATCTGGAATTTGTCCGCGACGGCATCGAGATCGCGGTGCGGGGCGCGGCCACGACGACGGCGAGGGCTCCGGCCGCATCGAACCGCGGCCAGCAGGTTTACGCCGCCAACCTCGCGGCGATGCCCGAGGCCCCGCGCTCCCGCGCAGCCGAGGTTTCGTTTGCGGTGCCGGCGGCGCGGTCCGGTCCGTCTGCCGCTGCGGCGGCCTCCGATTTGGCCGCGGCCGTGGGGACCATCGCCGGTGACAGCCAGAGCCGCAGCCGCCGGGAGAAACGCATCGGCACGGCCGTAAGTGCGGCGGTAACGTCTTCGACATCCGGACTCGAGGCCAAGGTCGACGTGCTTGAGTTTGCCGCAGAGCTCGTGGCGGCCGCCGCCGGGGCCGCACCTTCGTTTGCCGACACCATCGCCAATGCGGCGGCCTTCGCCCCGCCGGTGAAAAGCATCAAGGGCTCCGCCGCCCGCCTGCGCTCGGCCGCCTTTGCCGCCGCCCGCTCACCCGGTTCTGTTGCGGCCAACCGCAGTCCCGCCCCCTCCGGGGCCGAGCCCACCCCGGTCTATGAGCGCCCCGGCGTGATCCGGGTGCCGGCCGGGCAGACGCCAGACACCTTTCAATTCCCGTCCGCCGCCGAGACGCCGCCCGCGCGGACGTCCGCTACCCCTGCCCCGGCCACGAGCTTCTCGGCCGACAATCTGTTCGCGGCCAGCAGCCCGTCGCCCGCTCCGAGTCAGCCACCGGCGAATGACACCGGCGCAGCCTCGTCCGATTCGGCCTTCTCGTCCGCCGCGCCCAGCCTCGGCCCGATCAACGCCGCCCCGATCGAGTTGCCGTCCGCTCAACCCACCGCCGGTGCGGATGGCGTCGTGGTGATGGAGAGGTTCGGCGTGCAGGGCGCGGTGGTGAAGAACTCGCAGATTGCTCTCCGCGAGCGGGCCACGGTGAGCGTGGATGTGGTCACCTCCCGTGACTTCAGCAAATTCATCGCGACCGATATCGGCGACATCGTGATCCGGATGCCCGGGCTTTCGACGACGACGCGCGGATCGTTCGCCGTGGTGCGCGGCCTCGCGGAGCGCTACAACCCCATCTTGCTCGACGGCTTTGTGCTGCCGAGCTCCGACCCGGAGCGCCAAGCACCCGAACTCGACCTTTTCCCAACCCGTTTGGTGGACGCTGTGGTCGTGAGCAAAGTCTTCGAACCTCGCCTTCCCGGCACGTCCTCGGGCGGCGCAATCGATCTCCGGACGAAACTGCTCCCCGAAGGCCGTTTCGTCCAATTGCAAGTTGGCGTTCGCGCCGACGAAGGTGCCTTGAAGCGGGATTCCTTCTATGGCGCCCAAAACGGCGGCAACTGGGATCACTTGGCTCTCGGGGTGAAGAATCGGACGACGGCGCCCACCTCCGACGCCGAGCGGACGGCCAGCATGAAGAATCCAGAGACCTACTGGACGGGGAAGTCGCAGTCATTTCCGATCGGCACCAAGTTCGCGGCGGTCTTCGAGGACAAAATCGATTTGGGCGGCGAAGGTCGCGCCTTGGGGTATTCGCTTTCGGTCGGCTACGACAGTTCCGCCACCAGCGAAGAGGTGCGGAAATTTGGTTTCAGCGGCGCGATCACGCCGAAGGCGACCGGGATCGTCGGGGCCGACAAGCAGACGCTGGTGGGTAAAGTCGTCGGCGAGGACTCCAGCGAGTTCGAACAGGAAGTTCGATTGGGCGGACTCTTTAGTGTCGGTTATGCGTTCAACTCGAACCACTCGATCGGACTGAGCCTGTTCCTCAGCCAGATCGGGGCCGAGACCGTCCTCAGCACCTACAAGGGTTTTCAAGGCCTCACGGTCGGAACGCTGGATCAGCTCAATCTCCTCTATCAGGCGTTTGATTCAGGGAAGGTAAGTCCCAACTTCAGAGGCGTCGGGGGCGACGAGGCGGCGCTCTTCCGCTCCGAGAGTGTCTACTACCGCCAGCGGAATCTCACCGATCTCAAGCTCTCGGGCGAACACAAGTTCGCCAGCGCCAAGTCGCCCAAAGTCGATTGGGCCTTGGCCAATATCAAGGCGAGCCAAGACGAGCCCGACTTCTTTTACGCCGGGTTCCGGCAGCGCTTTCCAACCAATCCCGTCGATAAGGAATTCTTCATCCAATACGGCCAACCTGGCCGCAATCCTTCGCGTTTCTGGCGGGAGATTTCCGAGTCCACCCTCACCGGTCGGCTGGACGGCCAGATCGAACTCGACCTCGGTTTGGCGGATGACGTGAAGATCCGGAGCGGCGTGCTGTTCGAAGAGACCGAGCGCTCCTTCAAGCAGGAATATTTTTATCTCGCTGCCGGCTCAAACTCGACCGGCAGCACCGTCACCGCCGTCTTGGAGGACATCGCCAAGCCGTTCCTTCTGCCCGTGGATGCCAGCGGAAACAACGCCGCTGGCCGGATCATCAACACCGTGCCGGCCGGTGCTACCGCCGACCGGAAGCTCTCGGCCGCGCACTTGGGCCTCACCCTCCCGTTCGTAGCCAAGGCGTCGTGGGCTCATCGCCTCGACTTTTCGTTGGGTGCTCGGATGGAAAACTACCGTCTGGGGGTTTCCGGCCGCGCCTCCTACTTCAACGAGTCGAGCGCCGATTTTTATCTTGATGGCTCAAGCTTCGGTTTCTTCACCCCAGCCCAGGTGGGCGCCAATCCGGGGCCGAATACCGTTTACACCCGCACCCTCGACGAGCGCACGGTTCACCCGTCGGCGGCGTTCACCTGGTCGCCGATCGACCGGTTCAATGTTCGTCTCGCCTATTCGCGGACCGTGGCCCGGCCGTCCTTCCGCGAGCTCGGGCCCTATTTCACGAACGACGACGTCACCAACGAGGTGCAGCACGGCAATGTCTACCTCGATACGTCCAAGGTCGAAAACGCCGATTTCCGGGTGGAATACTTCTTCCCGAAGAGCCGCGACATCCTCGCGCTCAGTCTTTTCACCAAGACGATCGAGCGCCCGATCGAGAAGGCGAAGATCGTCGGGAAAAACAACGAGTGGCTGACCTGGTTCAATAACAACAACGACGCGACCATGCGGGGCGCGGAGTTCGAGGCCGCGAAAAATTTGGGCTTCCTCGGCGAGGCTGCGTCCCGGTTCACGGTCGGCGGCAACGCCACGTTGATCGATGCCAAGGTGCGGCAGAGCCAAGCGGAGGCGGCGCCGGCCACCGCCAAGGACCGCACCCTCTTCGACCAGCCGGAGTGGATCGCCAACGCCTACCTGAGTTTCGACCACGGGCCGGCCGGCTTCTCTTCCACGCTGTCTTGGTTCGCGATCAGCGATGTGCTCCGGAGTGTGGACCCGACGACGTGGAATACCTTCGTCGCTTCGCACAGCCGGTTTGATCTGACGCTCAACCAGCGGTTCGGATCGCACTGGCAGGTGCGGCTCTCGGCCAAAAATCTGGCGGATCCCGATCGCGAGTTCATCGCGGATCCATCCGCAGCGACCGACGGAGTCACGCTCCGGAAGTTCAAAGACGGCCGCAACTACTCCCTCACTGCGACCTATGACTTCTGATCCGCTCATCACGCAGACGGCTCCGCGATGCGGACCGGCCCCCCGCGCCCCGCGCGCCCACCCACTTTGTTCCGGCGGAGGATTCTCCGCCGGGACTTACACCGGAAACGAGTCGGCCCGTTCGGGCCGGTCGGCTTCGGTGCTCCACAAAACCCGTCAGACAACCGTCAGTTCCCATCAGGAATCGTCCACATGAAAAAGAAAGTAATGATTGCAGGGCTTGCCTCGCTCGCCCTCTCCGCCGCGTCCTACGCTGGCGTTAAATACATCGGCACCAACGGAGGCACCGCCTCCTCCATCGTTGACCTCGCGGTCCCGTCCGTTGACGGCGTGGTTTACACCGAAGCCGCCTTCGAGGCTGCTTTCGGCGGTGACTACACCGACGGCGCTTCGGCGTTGAACGGCGTTCCCACCTGGCAGTTGACGACGGCCGACGAGTATGTCCTCGAGGACATCGTCGCCATCACCAACGGCAACCTCATCGTCGACGCGGGCGTCGTCGTTCGCGGTCAACCGCGCACGACCACATCGGTGTTCGACGGTGGCGCGCTGCTCATCACGGCGGGCTCCAAGCTCATCGCCGCCGGTGAAGTCACCAACCCCATCGTCTTCACGACGGCCTCCACGACCGGCGCCCTGACCGGTGGTCGCGCCTCCGGTGCCACCCCCACCTTCTGGGATCAACCCGGCGTCCTCACCCCCAAGTCGGCCGAAGTCGCCGGTCTCTGGGGCGGCGTGATCATCCTCGGCAAGGCCCCCACCAACGCTGACCGTGACGCCGGCATCAATGCCGGTTCCGGTGCAGCGCTGAATGCGGTTGGCACGACCCTCAAGGGCACCCGCGAGCAGGTCATCTTCGGCTACGGCACGGGCGCGCTGAAGAACACCTTCTCCGGCACCTACACCGATGGCACGACCTACTCCGGTCTGACCACCACCGCCACCACCGACGACCGTTCGTCGATCGAAGGCGTTCCCGCCTCGTCCTCCATCGCCCTCGCCGGCCTGGATCGTTTCGGCGGCTTCGAAGTCGATGACAACTCGGGCATCGTGCAGTTCGTTTCGATCCGCCACGGCGGTTCGAATCTCGCGGCCAACAGCGAAGTCAACGGCCTCACCCTCGGTGCGGTCGGTCGCGGCACCAAGATCTCGTATGTCGAAATCTACGGTAACACCGATGACGGCTTCGAAATGTTCGGCGGCACGGTCAACTGCGACCACCTCGTTGTGATCGGCCAACAAGACGACGCGCTCGACTTCGATGTCGGCTACGCCGGCACGGTTCAGTTCGCCCTCGTTGTCGGCGGCGTCGCCGGTGACAAGCTCCTCGAGTGGGACGGTGACTACGAGCTCGAGACCGTCAACGGTTTCGCCGTCAACAGCCCCGCCTCGGTCGGTCGCGCTCCTGCCGGTAACTTCGCGGTCTACAATGCTACCCTCATCGGTAACACCCTGGCCGGTAACCACGGCATCAACCTCCGTTCCCAAGTGGCCGCTCGCTTGGTCAACTCGGTTGTCGTGAACCCACGCTCCTCCGTCATCGACGTCGACAACCTCGTTGCCGCCGCTGATCGCAATGCCACCAACAAGTTCGCCACGGGTATCTCCAAGTTCGTCGGCGTTTCCTTCTACAAGACCGGCCTCAATGCCGTTGCTGATTGGGTTGCCGGCGGCAGTGACGACGTCACCGTCGAGACCGCTCTCGCGCTCCCAGCCTACGCCAACAAGTTCGATTCCTCTTCGGACTCGTTCCCAGGCTTCTCGGTCGTCCCCACCTCCGCCCTCATCGGTGGCAACAACATCACGGTCGTTCCAGACGGCACCGAAGCCCCTGGCGCCCTTGATGCCGTGTTCGACGACGGCGTCTTCTCGTCCAACGCCTCGATCGTCTCGGCTCTTCCTTACCGCGGTGCGTTCCAACCCGGCACGACCGAGCTCTGGACCTCCGGCTGGACCGCGGCCGCTTTGGCCAACGTCATCCAACCATAATTGTTAGGTTAAACTCAGAAAAAAATCAGCAGATCAGGCGGAGCGGGCTCGAGTTAAACCCGCATATCGCTCCGTCACTCACACCACATGAAACTAAAACAAACGTTCCTCCTCGCCTCCGCCCTTCTCGGCGGGCTGGCTCTCCCGCAGGCTCAAGCGCAATTCCCGGCCACCATCACGACCGGTAATCAAGCACTCTTGGCCGGTTGGGACTTCGACAATATCCTCACCTTCAGCAATTCAGCGATCTCCCGCGCCCGTTACTCCGACGTCTGGGGTAACAACAGCTCGTCGAGCGCGCTGACGACTCCCGGTGGTATCTACTACAACGGCGGCGTGGGTTCCGACACCTTCGGCTCCTCGATCACGAAGAACTCTACCGGCGACATCAACCGTGACATCCTGACCCGCACGGGTTCGGGTTCCACGTTTGACCTCGGTGGCCAAACCGGCGGCGAAGGCGCGCTCGACTTCAGCGGCGCTGGCGTCGGCGGTGCTTCGTTGAACGAGTTCTCGATCCAAGTGAACAAGGGTCTGTTGAACGGTTTCACGGACATCAAGCTGTCGCTCTACGGTCGTGACTCTGGTGGTCTTGGTGGTCTCACCACGATCAACTGGTCTTACAGCCTCGACAACGGTGCGACGAAGATCGGCACCGGTCTCTCCAGTGTTTTCACTGGTGCGGCCTTTACTAATTCGACCGTCGACTTCTTCGGCACCGGCCTTGAGTCCATCAACGCCGCGTTGACCAGTGCTTCGACCGTGGTTCTCGTTGGTGAGATCGTCGAGACGGGTTCCGCTCGTTTGAATCTCGATAACATCGGTGTCTACGGTGTCGCTACCGCGATCCCAGAGCCATCCACCTACGCTGCAATCATTGCTGCTCTGACCTTGGGCGTCGTCGCCCTCCGTCGTCGCAAGCAAGTCGTTGTTTCGTAATTAGTGGTGTAGGCTAAATTCGAGGGGGCCACCGTCATCGTGTCGGTGGCCCCTTTTTGTCTGAACTGAACCGGTAGTTTTTTTGGCCTGTCGGCTCGTCTTTTTGAGCGACTCGGCCCGACACCGTTTTGTTACACATCTTGGATTCATTTGGTCTGTCTTTTCGTCCGCCGAACTCTGTTGTTTGGGAGGCTCTCTCAAACTTTCTCTGTCCTCTTTCTCGCCTGCTCTCGTGAATATTTCCCTTTTCTCCGCCTTGCCCAGCAGCCTCGGTCTCCGGCGCCTGCGTCGCTCCCTTCAACTGGCCCTCTTGGCTGGATGCGGGGTTGTCGCGATCTCGCTGCCAGCCAGCGCTCAGACGACACCGAAACTGATCACGGTGGGGAATCAGGCGTTGTTAGCCGGCTACGATTTTGATAACATTCTGGGTTCGTCTTTCACGTCGCCGGTGCGCCCGCGCTACACCGACTTGTATCCTGAGAGCAACCAGTCGAGCGGCGTGCCCGCCGCGGGTGGCATTTATTTCAACGGCTTGTTCGGCTCGGACAATTTGGGTTCGAACGTCAGCAAGAATTCGACCGGCGATATTGACCGCGACATCATCGGCCGCACCGGGACCGGTTCGACGTTTGACCTGGGTGGCCAGACCGGCGGTGAAGGTGCGGTCGATTTCAGCGGAGCAGGTATTGGCGGCGATTCTTTGAACGAATTTTCGATCAACATTCATACACGCGACGCCGTAAATACTTTCGGTAGCCTGTTTGTTCGACTGTTCGGCCGGGACACCGGCACCACCGCCGGAAATGTCTCCATCGACTGGTTCTACAGCGTCGATGGCGGTGTCACGAAAGTGAATACGGGTTTGAGCAGCCTCTTTTCGACGAATGTCTTCGCGCAATCGAACCTCGATTTCTCGGCCATCACCGCAATGAACGGCGTGGCCGATCTGTATCTGATCGGGAAGATCAACGACGCGGGGACGACTGCCGATCGTTTGAACATTGATAATATCGGGATCTACGCCACGGCCCAAGCGGGTGCCCCAACTCCTCCCAGTTCCGCCCAATTCTGGAAAGGCGGCACCGGCACGTGGACCGCCGCCACGACGCCCACCGAATGGCGCGCCGAAACGGGCACGACTGAATCCGCGTGGAACTCCGGCACCGCCGCCTTTCGCGCCGTCACCGGGCAGACTCCCGGCACCGTCACCGTTGATAGCGCGGGCGTGATCGTCACCGGGCTCCAATTCACCACCACCGGCTACACCATTGCCGGAGGCAACATCAACACCATCACCACCAGCACGCCCATTCAGGTGGACGCGGCGGCGACCGCCACGATTTCTTCCGTCATCGCCGGCACCGGCGGTATC
>CALSBN010000042.1:0-26763 GCA_943373185.1 Opitutus sp. GAS368
CGTCTCCTCGGCGTCGAAATACCCGCGAAAAAGAAAATCGCGTTCTCTCTCCGTTATATCTACGGCATCGGGCCCCAGCGCGCCGATTTGATCGTCAAGGAAGTCGGGATTGACCCCGATTCTCGCGCCCAAGATCTTACCGAAGAACAGCTTAACAAGATTTTGCACGTAATCACCGATCACAAATGGGTGGTTGAGGGAGATCTGCGGCGTGATCACACCGCAAATTTAAAACGTCTCCAAGCGATCAACTGCTATCGTGGAATCCGTCACCGCCGCAGCCTGCCTGTTCGCGGTCAGCGGACCAGCACAAATGCCCGGACTCGTAAGGGACCTCGGAAGACCGTTGGCGTCACCAAAGCTAAGGAAGTTTAATCTATCACTCACATGGCCGAAGAAAAGTCCGCATCCAAGAAAGAAAAAACCGCCAAGACTGCTCAGGTCACCGGCGAATTAAGACCCGCAAAGGCCCCGAAAGCGCCCAAAACGGCGGCTCCAGCAGACGGTTCGTCTCCCGCAGCTGCAGCTCCAGCCGCGCCTGCAGTGACGGTTGAATCCAAACCCGTTGAGTTGATCGGCGGTGTTGCTCGCCAGCCGACGGCGGAGGAGCTGCTTAAGGAGGAGATTGGGTCCATCAAGGTTCGAAAGGCCAAGGGATCCAAGAATGTTACTTCCGGCGTGGCCAATGTGTTGGCATCCTTCAATAACACGATCGTATCGATTACCGACCATAAGGGTGCGGTGATCGCTTGGTCCAGTGCGGGAAAATGCAATTTTCGTGGATCCCGTAAGTCCACGGCATATGCTGCTCAGATTGTTGCTCAAGATGCGGCGCGGAACGCAATGTCTCATGGTCTCAAGGACGTCGTGATCCGCATTTCCGGACCCGGTCTCGGAAGAGACAGTGCGGTCCGTGCATTGCAGGCGATCGGCCTCGAGATCACTTCAATTGTCGACGTTACTCCTATTCCCCATAACGGGTGCCGTCCTCGCAAACGTCGCCGCGTCTAAGGCTCCCCGCTCCTCACTTAATATTTTAAAATCTACCTACCATGGCTCGTTATACAGGCCCAACCACCAGAATTAGCCGCCGTTTCGGCGTGCATTTGCTAGGCTCCGCGAAGGCCCTTGAGCGTCGCAATTACCCCCCGGGGCAACATGGACCGAAGTCTCGTCGTAAAGTCTCCGAGTATTCGGTCGGACTTGGCGAAAAACAGAAGCTTCGTTTCGTTTATGGTCTACTTGAACGCCAATTCCGCCGCACGTTTGAGATTGCGAAACGTGAGCGCGGTGTCACGGGCGAGAGATTTCTCCAGCTTCTCGAAACGCGTCTAGACAGCGTGGTGTATCTCCTTGGCTTGGCCAAAAGCCGCGCGGCCGCACGGCAATTTGTGAATCATGGGCATATTCGCGTAAACGGTCGTAAGCTCGACATCGCGAGCTACAGCGTGAAGGCTGGCGACGAGATTGAAGTGAAGAACGCACCGGCTTCGCGTCAGTTCGCGACCCGCAACCTCGAAGAGAACCGTATTCGCAACGTTCCGGGCTGGCTGGCTCTGAATGCCGAGCTGTTCAAGGCAAGTGTCACCCGGTTACCGAAGCGCGACGAGATGGATCAGAACATCAACGAGCAACTTATCGTTGAGTTTTATTCACGCTTCTAATTTTACCTCAACTTCAGAATCATCCCATCCTTTAAGTAACAACCCGTTAGAGTTCATCACCATGCCCAAACGCCTCGGAAAGTTCGAACTCCCCAGTAAGCTCACAAAAATCGAGGAAGGCGCTACGCCAACCTACGCAAAATTCATTGCCGAGCCATTCGAGGCCGGTTATGGCCACACCGTCGGGAATTCCCTTCGGCGCGTTCTTCTCAGCTCGATCGAAGGAGCTGCTATTTCGTCGATCAAGATTGAAGGCGTGAATCATGAATTTCAGTCGATCGACGGCGTCGTGGAGGATGTCACGGATATCGTTCTTAATTTGAAAAAGGTTCTGATTGTGTCCCACAAACGGGATGTGATCAACCTTACGATCAAGGCCAACAAAGTGGGCCCGGTGACCGCGGCCGAGATTCAGGCTGATGCGAATATCACGATCGTTAATCCTGACCAAGTGATCTGCACTCTGGACACTAAACGCAATTTCGAGGCGGAAATTGAGATCAAGACAGGCCGGGGTTATTATCCCGGCGAGCAGAACAAAAAGGAAGAGCAAGCTATCGGTGTGATCCCGATCGATTCGCTCTTTTCCCCGGTTCGTCTCGTGAAGTATTCGGTTGAGGCCACCCGCGTCGGTCAGATCACCGATTACGATAAGCTCATTTTGGAAATTTGGACTGACGGTCGGATCACCCCTGATGATGCCCTCAAACAGTCGGCTTCGATTCTCAAGCACCACCTCGATGTCTTTGATCGCGTCAGTGAAGAGACTTACGAGTTCGAGAACCAACAGTCCGAAGTGAGCGAAGAGCAGAATAAGCTCCGCAAGCTGCTCAACATGTCGGTCAACGAAATCGAACTCTCGGTGCGTGCGGCAAATTGCCTCAATAACGCCAACATTACCACGGTCGGTGAGCTGGCGATGAAGACCGAGCAGGAAATGCTCAAATACAGGAATTTCGGCAAGAAATCCCTTAACGAAATCAAAGACAAATTGGAGGCCCTCGGCCTCTCATTGGGGATGAAGTTCGATGAGCGTCTCCTTGAGACGAAGAAGGAAGCTTAACCCATTTGACTCTCGCGCCGTCCAGTTCCGCGCCACGCTGCGGCTGGATTGCCGATCGGGAGTCGGTTTAGATATAAAATAACATGCGTCACAAAAAACATCACGCCACCCTTGGCGTCACCGCTCCGCACCGTAAATCGATGATGGCCAATATGGCTGCATCGCTTATCACCCACGGTCGCATCAAAACTACGTTTGCGAAGGCGAAAGCTCTTCGTCCGTTTATTGAGAAAGTCATCACGAAGGCCAAGAAAGCGGCTCTCAAGACCGAAAAGAAGGATGCGATCCATCTCCGCCGTTTGGCCCTTGCCGACGTGCGCGACGAGACCGCAATCACCTTGCTGTTCAACGAAAAGGTCAAGGACTTCACCAACCGTTCCGGTGGCTATACCCGCATCTACAAGCTTGGGCCCCGTGCTCAAGGTGATGCCGCCGAAATGGCCCTGATCGAGTTTGTGAAGGCTGATGATCTTGGCTACAAAGCGGCCAAGAAGCCGGCTAAGGCAAAGAAGGCCCGTGTCGCAAAAGTGGCTACTCCCGCTGCCGAGGCCCCTGCCGCCCCGGTAACTGAAGGCGAAGGAAAAGCTTAAGCCTCGTTCGTGTAATTTGCCGGCGATCCGCCGTCCAAATCCAAAAGCGCCGACCTTCGGGTCGGCGCTTTTTTTGCGTCGTGTTTAGGGTGACTTCGAACGCGATAATCTTGCCCCTTGCTCCCGTGGTCGTATTTTTCGTCCGCATGTTCGATCTGACGACGGGTGCCGTGATCTACTGCGTTTTGGTCGCTCTGGGATTTCTCGGTTTGTGGCTCTACTATGACCGGCGCGATCACCTGCGTTTCGAAAAGGAGCGACGAAAGACCACGTTTCTATGCGTCCGATGCGATCAACTCTTTACGGCTCCGTCCGGCACGGAGCTTTGTAAATGTCCGCGATGCGGCCATGAGAATACACGATTGAAATTTTAACGCTGCATTTGACGACTAACGAGCTCTTCGTGTTTTGTGAGCATTTGTCGTCGAATTGTTAGTCCATTCCCATGCCACAGATTATTGCTGTCCTAGATTTTGGTTCGCAACTTACCCAGGTGATAGCCCGCCGTATTCGCGAGTGCCAAGTCTACTCGAAGATTTATCATTACGAGACCCCGGCCGAGAAACTTCGCGAAGATGGGGTCGCTGGAATCATTCTTTCTGGCGGTCCCCAAAGTGTTTACTCTAGGACGGCGCCGCATCCGGATCGTGGCATTTTTGATCTCGGTGTGCCTATATTGGGCATTTGCTACGGTGTGCAACTTATGGGGCACCATCTCGGCGGGCACGTGGCGCATAGTAAAGCACGTGAGTATGGCCACGGTCATCTCACCGTTACGAAGCAAAGCAAACTCTTCGCCGGTCTGCCGAAAAAGCTCCGGATTTGGAACTCGCACGGGGACAAGCTTGAAAAATTGCCTCCGGGTTTTGTTGCCACTGCGGTGTCTGAAAACTCCCCCTTTTCAGGGATCGAGGATAGGAAAAGAGGCTTTTACGGCATTCAATTTCATCCCGAGGTCTTTCATACGGAGCGAGGCGGAGATATAATCCGTAATTTTTTGGTCGGTATCTGCGGCGCCAAACAAGATTGGACGACAAAAGATTTCATTGCCCAGTCGGTCGCTTCCATTCGGGAGCAAGTGGGTGAGGGGCGGGTTTTGCTCGGTCTGTCGGGCGGAGTTGATTCTTCGGTTGCGGCCGCATTGCTGCACAAAGCGATCGGCAAACAGCTGACCTGTGTTTTTGTCGACAATGGTCTGCTCCGTAAGGGCGAGCGGGCTGCGGTCGAAAAGCTTTACGGTGACCATTTCCAGATCGATCTTCGGGTGGTCGACGCCTCAAAGCTATTTCTCAGGCGACTCAAGGGTATCGTCGAACCCGAACAGAAACGGAAAATCATCGGCCGCACATTTGTTGAGGTCTTTGAGAAGTCCCTTAAATCGATCAAGGGCCGCGCGGAGTTTCTCGGGCAGGGCACGCTCTATCCCGATGTGATTGAAAGCGTTTCCATCGCGGGCAACCCAGCTTCATTGATCAAGACGCACCACAATGTCGGTGGTCTTCCCGAACGAATGAAACTGAAGCTTATCGAGCCGCTGCGCCAACTATTCAAGGATGAGGTTCGGCGGGTCGGGGAAGCGCTGGGACTACCTAAAGAGGTCGTTTGGCGGCAACCGTTCCCCGGCCCCGGGTTGGGCGTTCGGGTGATGGGAGCGATCACGGACGAGAATCTGGAAATCTTGCGAAATGCCGACGCCGTCCTGCAGGAGGAGATGGCTGCGTCGGGACATTACTGGAAGGTCTGGCAGTCGTTCGCGGTGTTCTTGCCAGTGAAGACGGTCGGGGTTTTCGGAGATGAGCGCACTTACGACTATGTCATCGCGCTGCGGATCGTCGAAAGCACCGACGCGATGACCGCAGATTGGGCGAGGCTGCCGCATGATTTGCTGCAAAGAATTTCGAGTCGAATCACGAACGAGGTCCGCGGTGTGAGCAGAGTCGTGCTCGACATAAGCTCCAAACCGCCGGCAACCATCGAGTGGGAGTGATGTCCCCGTTTTCCGTTTGTTGCGTTCGCTGACCTCCTCTCCTCCTTTATCCGCCATGATTACTTCACGTTTTCGCACTGTGTTTTTTGCGCTTTTCGCCTCTGCTTGGGTTGTTTCGGCTCACGCCGAACTGCCGATCTTGACCAAAGCACGGGCATTCCTTGGCGCAGAGACCGCTCTCGAAGGGGTAAAATCCGTTCATTACGTCGGGACTTTGGTCACTTCCGATCCGGCCGACTCCAACAAGCCTGCGAGTGCTGCGGTGGACATTGTTTTCCAGAAGCCGGGCCAGCAACGGATCAGCATCACTTACGAGAAGGCCGTCGAACAAACGGCACTCGATGGCTACGATGCGTGGCAACGTCAGCAGGATCCGTCCGACCCGGCGAAGTGGCGGCAAACCTTGCTCTCGGCCGACCAAATCAAACGGCTCCGGGCCAACACCCTTGAGAACCTGATGTTCTTTCGCGGCATCGAACGCGTTGGGGGCAAGATTGAAGACTTGGGACCGGTGAACGTCGACGGAGTCGCCTGCCAAAAGGTCGCATTTATCCATGGTCCGAACATTGTTTTTACCCGCTATTTTGAGAGCGCAACGGGTCGCTTGGTCCTGACTGAAACCGAGGCCGGTGGTGCGATCCGCGAGCAAGGTTCGATGGTGGTGAACGGAGTTCGCTTCCCGAAGACGATCATCACCGTGACGAAGGCGGCGGGCGGCAAAGCGCAGACCGTCACCATCAACTTTGAGAAGATCACGGTTAACGAGGTTTTCCCTTCCGCGTTTTTCGCGGTGCCGGCGTTGTCTACGCGTTGAGCTCTAGGCGGCGGACTGGGCACCGCTGCCAACCTTCCGCTTTCGCCCTCTTTCGACCAATCCCGCCCACGAGGTTTACCGATATGCGCACTCTCGTCGCTTCCGACAAGAACTTCTCCGAAAATCTGGCTGCTTTCTGCCGGGGCTCCAGCGTGCCGCCGGAAATAACGGCGGCGGTGACAGGCATACTTGCCGACGTCAAACAACGCGGCGATGAAGCGGTTTCCCACTATGCGGCGAAGTTTGACGGGGCGAAATTGCGGGCGAAAGAGTTTCGGATAAAGCCAGCCGATATCGCGGCGGCTGCCGCCCGTCTACCGGCGGCCGAGCGCCGCGCCCTCGTTGCGGCTCACGCCAGCATCGTTTCGTTCAATCGTCGAAGCCTCGTCAAAAACTGGACGGCGAAAAATCCCCAAGGCGCGATGGTCGGTGAGAAATTCGATCCGATCCGTCGCGTTGGAATTTACGTGCCGGGCGGACAGGTGCCGCTGGTGTCCACGGTGCTCATGACCGTCACTTTGGCGCGGATCGCCGGTTGCCCCGAGATAGCGGTCTGCACGCCCTCCAATCCACAGGGCAAAGTCGCGGACGGTCTGCTCGCCGCGCTGCACTTGATTGGGGTCGATGAGATTTATCGCATCGGCGGCGTGCAGGCGATCGGTGCGATGGCCTATGGCACTTCGATGATTCCGGCTGTCGACAAAATTTATGGGCCGGGCAACGCCTATGTCTGCGAGGCCAAACGACAGGTTTTCGGCACGGTTGGGGTCGATTCGCTCCCCGGTCCGAGTGAGGTGATGATCATCGCCGACGAGAGTGCGCGTCCGGATTTCGCGGCGGCGGATTTGCTGGCCCAGGCCGAACATGGGTCGGGCCGCGAAAGGATTTATCTCGTGGCCACTTCGGCGGCCGTAATCGGTAAAGTCGCGGCCGAGGTTCAGGCTCAGCTCCCGTCGATTTCGCGCTCGGAAAAGACCGCCCGGGTATTGAGCGAGGGATGGCTCGCGGTGCAGGTCGGCACCTTGGCTCAAGCCGCCGAGGTCGCCAATTACGTGGCCCCGGAGCATCTCGAATTGCTGGTGAAGGAGTCTTCGGCCAAACGGCTGACCAAAGAAATCACCACGGCCGGAGCAATCATGCTGGGCAACTTCACGCCGACGGCGCTCGGCGACTTTACGGCCGGTCCCAGTCATGTGCTTCCAACAGGGCGGGCGGGACGTTTCTTTAGCGGCTTGCGGGTCGCCGATTTTCAACGTCGCACCAGTCTCATTCGCTACGATCGCGCGAGCGTGAAGCGGGGCGCTCCGGTGGTGGCCGCGTTCGCGGCGATGGAGCGGCTGGATGCCCATGGTCGCTCGGTGCAGATTCGCACCCGTTGATTCTGCCGCACGCCGTTCGAATATGTCCGAACTTACCTCATTGGCGCTTCCCCATGTCGCGTCCTTGCACGCCTACACACCGGGATTGCAGCCGGGTGAGTCCGGTTGGGTAAAGCTCAACACCAACGAGTGTCCTTATCCGCCCAGTTCGCGCGTGGTGGATGCGATACGGTCCGCGCTCGGGGCTGATGGTTCTTCACTCCGGCTCTATCCGAATCCAAAGAGCGCCCCGCTGCGCGCCGCCGTGGCCCGCCATCATGGTGCAGGCCTGACGGCGGAGAACGTCATTATCGGCAACGGTTCCGATGATCTGCTCAACCTGCTCGTGCGCGCGTTCTGCGCCAGCTCCGCGACCGCCGGCCTCACGTTTCCGTCCTACTCCCTCTACCCGGTTCTGATCGGCATTCAGGACGGGCACACGGAAGTCGTCCAATTCGACCGGTCGATGCGTTTGCCGATTGAACGCATTGTCTCTTCTTCCGCGCGGGCGTTTTTTCTGACCTCACCGAATGCTCCGACGGGCGTCGCATTCTCGACTGCCGAGCTTGAGCGGGTGCTCGCCGGTTTCCCAGGTCTGTTGATCGTCGACGAAGCCTACGCGCCCTTTGCCGAAGAGAACGCCGTTTCTTTGCTCGCGGCTCATCCGCGTCTGGTCGTGGTTCGAACGCTCTCCAAGGCTCACGCGCTCGCGGGCATCCGAGTCGGCTATGCTCTGGCGCACCCCGAGATCATCGGCCTGCTCGACCGCGTGCGCGACAGCTACAACGTCAACGCACTTTCGCAGGCGGCCGCTTTGGCTGCGATCGAGGATCCCGGCTATTACGCTGCGATCATTACCCGCATCAAGGCCACGCGCGACCGTTGCATCGCAGATTTCGCCGTCCGTCGGGGTTGGTTCACTTATCCTTCGGCGGCCAATTTTGTTTTCACCGAGCCGAAGGATGCGCGCGGCGTTTCGAGTCCGGCGGTGGCTAAGTCCGCCTATGATTTTCTGGTCGCGCACAAGGTTCTGGTTCGGATCTTTCCCAGCCACGCCTTGACCGCGTCTTTTCTGCGAATCACCGTCGGCACCGATCAGGAGATGCTCGTCCTCTCCGAAACCTTGGACTCATGGTCAAAAACTCACACCGCGTAGCAACGGTTTCCCGCAAGACCGCCGAGACCGACATTGTGCTCACCCTCGCCGTCGATGGCGCAGGTGCCTCCACGATTGAGACCGGCGTTCCATTCTTCGACCATATGCTCACCTTGTTCGCGAAACACGGCCTCTTCGACCTCACCGTCAAAGCCAAGGGCGATGTCGACGTGGACTACCACCACACCGTCGAGGATGTCGGTCTCGTGCTGGGTCAGGCGTTCAAAGAGGCGCTGGGCGACAAGATCGGGATCAGGCGCTACGGCTTCTTTTTCCTTCCGATGGACGAGTCGCTTGCCCGCGTCGTGGTCGATGTGGGTGGACGGCCTCACCTAGTCTACGAAGCGAACGCGCCGACGATGTTTGTGCGCGATTTCAATATCGTGCTCGTGAAGGAATTTTGCCGCGCCTTTAGCAACGCCCTCGGGGCCAACTTGCACGTGCAGCTGATCTACGGCGAGGAGCCGCATCACGTCGCCGAAGCTATTTTCAAAGGCCTGGCCCGCGCCCTCGACGCCGCGACGCAGATCGAACTGCGCGCCGCCGATCAACTGCCGAGCACCAAAGGTAAGATTTGACCTGGGGTTCTCGTTCCATGTCCGAAGCCTCGAACCTCACGGCCGTTCAGCCGCCTTTGATCGCCGTCATCGATAACGGCATCTGCAATCTTCGCAGCGTCACCAAAGCGTTGGAGGCGGTGGGCGCCGCGCCCCGCGTCGTGCGCACTCCGGCGGAGCTCGCCGCGAGCGGCGCCCTCGGGCTCGTGTTACCCGGGGTCGGGGCCTTGCGTGACTGCGTGGCTTCGCTGCGGGCCTCCGGCCTCGATGCGGTCGTGCGCGATTGGATCGCGGCCGACCGGCCTTTTCTCGGCGTGTGTCTCGGGATGCAGGCGTTGTTCGAACATTCCGAGGAGGGCGACATCCAGGGTCTCGGCATCATTCCCGGCAAGGTTGTGCGTTTTGTGCGGCCCAGGGAGTTCAAAATTCCGCACATGGGCTGGAACACCGTGCGCTTCGTGCAACCCGGTTCGGCGCTTGCCGCCGGCTTGGCGGACGACGGCGAGGCGTTTTACTTCGTCCATAGTTTTCACTGCGTGCCGGCCGATCCGGCGCTGGTGCTCGGCGAGACTGATTACGGCGGCGTATTCTGTGCCTCTGTGGCGCGGGGGAGGATGTTCGCCACGCAGTTTCACCCGGAGAAAAGTCAGGCCAAGGGACTGAAGATCTACCGCAATTTCGCGACGGTCGCGGCGGTGGGCTGAGGCCCGCTGCACGACATTTTCTTAAGCGATGGCCGGGGCGCGCTAATTTGCGCGAATCCTTTTCATCGTCGTCCATCTTTGTTTTGCCAGTGGCTCGGTTTTGGCTTCGCTCGACCGGTATGACCCATACCGCATCGCTGAAAATCGACGATAAAGAATACCCCTTGCCCGTGATTGTCGGCACCGAAGGCGAGAAAGCGGTCGACACGCGCACGCTCCGTGCCACCGCCGGCTACGTCGCTTACGATCAGGGTTACGGCAACACCGGTTCGTGCGAGAGCAAGGTCACCTTCCTCAACGGTGACGATGGGATCCTCCGCCATCGCGGTTACCCGATCGAGCAGTTAGCGAACCACAGCGATTTTGTTGAGACCTCTTATCTCGTCATCTACGGCGAGCTCCCGACCGCAGCCCAGCGCAAGGAGTTCGGTCTTCGCCTGCGTCAAAACGCCGTGGTCGAAACCCAGATGCAGAAAATTCTGGAAGGTTTCCCCACGAGCGCTTCGCCGATGGCGATGCTCTCCGCGATGGTCGCGGCCTTGCCGGCCTACCACCCCCAGTTCGCCAACAACAATTTTGAAAAAGATCTCAAGGTCTTCGACCAGGCCGCCGCCGTCGCGATCTCCAAGATCCGCACGATGGTCGCGATGATCTACCGCTACCAAAAAGGTTTGCCGTTCATGTTTCCGAAGCAGGAGCTGCCGTTCTGCGATAACTTCCTGCACATGATGTTTTCGGAGCCTTACAAGGACTACGTTTCGGTCCCCGAGGTCACGAAGGCTCTCAACCTCTTCCTGCTCCTGCACGCCGACCATGAGCAGAATTGTTCGACGTCCACGGTGCGGATGGTCGCCTCGAGCTCGTCCAATCTCTTCACTTCGATCTCGGCCGGCATCAGCGCTCTGGCCGGTCCGCTTCATGGCGGGGCCAACGCCGCCGTCATGCACATGCTGCAGTCGATCCACGACGAGGGCGACGACGGCAGCCGGTTCATCGCCGCCGCCAAATCGGGCAGCAAATCAAACCGCCTCATGGGCTTTGGCCATGCGGTTTACCGCAACTTCGATCCGCGCGCCAAAATCATCGGGCAGGCCTGCGGCACGCTCCTCTCCAAGCTCGGGATCGACGATCCGTTGCTCAACATCGCGCAACACTTGGAGCAGGCCGCCCTCAAGGACGATTACTTCATCTCGCGGAAACTCTACCCGAACGTCGATTTCTACTCGGGCATCATCATGCGCGCGATCGGCATTCCGGTGAATATGTTCACCACGATGTTCGCGATCGGGCGCGCTCCCGGCTACATCGCCAACTGGCACGAGGTCGCTTCCAATCCCAAGGGCCGCATCTACCGTCCCCGGCAGATCTACGTTGGCCCGGTGTTGCGGCCCTACGTGCCGATCGACCAGCGCAGTTGACGCCATCGCGGGCCGCTTCGGTCCGATGGCGTCGCCCGCCGGAGGCTATTTTTTCTCCGGCGGAGCATGGAGCAGTTCCTCGAGCGCGAGTCCGGTGAGTTTCTGCAAACCTCCGAGCAGCCGCCACAGCGCAAACATGGTCATTGCCATCGTCGGCAGCGAGATCACCGGCCAGCTCAGGAGGTTCATCCGGGCGAGCTCCTCGTTAAAGGCCTCCGAGCCGCCCGGGCTTTTCAGAATATACCGCGCCAGCGCGTAATTGAGCACCGCGCTGACAAAAAACGACAGGGTCAGCAGGTAGCTCGCATTCGCCAGCAGGCGGTCGAACGCCGGCCGGGCGTTGCGCACGGCGAGCGCGGCGTCGATGCGGGGCACGTCAATCACCTGGGGGTTGTAGAGCATCTCGCGCACGAGCGGCCATCGCGTGCCCATCGACGCGAGCACGACGAGTCCGATCACCGCCGGCACGGCCGCCTCCTTCACTGCGAACCAGAAGGGCTCAAGCTTCATCAGGGCAAAGCTGCCGGTGATCAGAATGCTCAAAAATCCGATGGCCGAAATGAAATTGAATTTCTTCCGCTCCTTGAGGTCGTAGAGCGCGTAGCCCAGCGGAAACGCCAGCGCCACGATCAGCGCGCCCTTGGGCCCGAGCCACGCCGCCTTGCTGCCCCACGTCAGGACGACCGAGGGCACCGCGATGTTGCAGACGATGTTGAAGAGCAGGTTTTCGCGCTTGGGCGGTGGGACGGACATCGCCACAGCCAACGTCAAAGTGCCCCACGCCGGAAGCGGAAAATCACCAAAGTCTCACCGTCGGGTGGGCCTGCTTACTCTGAATTTCTACTCGCTACCCGCACCCCGGTCACCGCTACTTTCGACCCCGTCATGAACCTTTCACTTCCTCCCGGCGGCGTGCTGGTCGGTCTCGGCTGCGATCTGATCGATGTGCAACGCATCCGCGACGTGCTCGAGCACCACGGCGATCGTTTCCTCGACCGGGTGTTCACCGCCGAGGAGCGCGCCTACTGTCTCGGGATGGCGCACCCGCACAAGCACCTGGCCGCCCGGTGGGCCGCCAAAGAGGCCATTTCGAAAACCTTTACCACCGGCATCGGCGCCGAACTCGGTTGGAAGTCGATGTCGGTCTACCACGGTGAACGTTCCGAGCCGCTCGTGCGCCTCGACGAAAAAGCCACGGCCTTGCTTGCGCAGGTCGGCGCGACGCATGTCATTCTCAGTCTCTCGCACACCGAGACCGCCGCGATGGCCGTCGCCGCACTCGTGCGGGCCTGAGTCTCTTTTGCGATGTATCCCGACGAGCCCGAAGACTTCGGCCAGCCTCCGCCGCCCCGGCCGGAGCTTCCGCCCAAACCGTCAATGGCTCCTTCGTGGGTCTTGCTCGGGTTCGGGATCGGAGTGCTGTTTATCTGGATGTTGCCGAATTCGGAGACACCCGCGGCGGTGAACCTCGAGCCCTCACCGGCCCCGGTGGCGCGATCGGCCCCGCAGATCGCGGTGATCGAAGCGGTGTTTGCGGAGTGGGGGAGTGCCGCCTCGTGGGAGAATGACGTCACGGAAATCGCGCTCTGGAGCAGCGAAACGGGCAGCTATTCGCAGTGCTTCCAGGTCATCCGCACGGGCGGAATGTATTTTTTTCGGTCCATCCCACGTCTCACCCGGCCCGTGCTTACGCGCGGCGTGCGGGACAACTCGCCGCTTCAGTTTACGGAGAGCGAGGCGCAGCGCGCGGAGTGGATCGGGGCTAAGAATCAGGAAACATGGCGCGCCCTCAGCGAGGCGGCCCGCAACCAGGCGGCCCCGCCGCCGCAGATCCCCGGCTCCCGCTAAGGCTCTATGTCCTCGCTTCCGGCCAGCGATCCGATTCTCAGCTGCGCGGAAGCCCGCGACTTTGAGGCGGCCCGGTTTGGCGGCGACGAGGACCTTGAGTGGCCGGCGATGCAGCACGCGGGCCGCGCGTTGGCGTCGGCGGTGCTCCGGGATATTCAGGAAATTGGCGGGTTTTCGGCCGAGGGTCGCGTGCTCGTGCTGGCGGGCAAAGGGCATAACGCCGGCGACGCCCTGCTCGCTGCGGGCGAACTGCTGAAAGATTTCCCGGGCGCGACCGTGGACGTGCTGTTTGTTTTCGGCGAACGAGCGTTGCGGCCGTTGGCGACGCGGGCGTGGCGAGAGCTGGTCCAGCGCGGTGGTGAGCGAGTGCGGGTTGTGGCGGAACCGACCGGCGGCCGGTTCTACAGTCTGTGCCTCGACGGGATTTTCGGTTTTCAGTTTCGCCCGCCGGTCGAGCTGCGGGTGGCGGCCGTGATCGAACGCGTCAATGCGGCGTCGATTCGTTTCCGCGCGGCGGTCGATCTGCCCAGCGCCGATCTCTTTCGGGCGGATTTCACCTACGCGACCGGGATCGTGAAAACCCCGGTGCTCGAATCGGCGAACGCGGGTCGGGTGCGCTACCTCGACCTCGGGTTTTTTCCGAAACGTGGCACGGGCGTCTCGCCCGTGGGTTTGAATACGACGGATCACGGGCAAGATGCCCGTGCCACCCAGAGAGTCCTCACGCCCGCGCTGCTTGCTCCGCTCGCGGCGTTGCGTTCGTCGCAGTCCGACAAACGCACCTACGGGCACGTGGGCATTTTGGGCGGCTCGCGGGACTATCCGGGCGCGATCTTGATGGCGGCGCTGGCGGCGTTGCGCAGCGGTGCGGGGCTGGTGACGGCGTTTGTCCCGGAGTCCTTGGCGGCGGCGTTTGCCGCGCGCGCGCCGGAAGTGATGTGGGTGGGCTGGCCGGAAACGCCCTCGGGCGGGCTCGCACTCGAGGGAAGTCACTTGTTGCAGGCGCGTCTGTCGCGGCTCGACGCGCTCGTGATCGGCCCGGGTCTCGGGCGCGAGGCGGAGACGCTCGCGCTGGTGCGCGACATCGTGACGACATCGCCGGTGCCGTTTGTGCTCGATGCGGATGCGTTGCAGGCCGACATCGCGGGCCTGGGGCTGGCCGCGCGCGTGCTCACCCCTCATGCCGGCGAGTGGGCCCGGGTCGCGGGATCGGTTCCAGACCGAGCGGTAGTGGTGCTCAAGGGGCCAGTCACGCGGATTCAGGGCGGCGGAACGGGCGGCCCGGTTTATTTCAGTTTGGCGGGCGGTCCGGTGCTCGCGCGGGGCGGTAGCGGCGATTTGCTCGCGGGTCTGATCGGCGGCTTGCTCGCGCAGACGCCGGCCGATCCGATGCTCGCCGCCGCACGCGGCACTCTTTGGCACGGTTTCGCGGCGGATGCGCTCGCCCGGGCGCACGGACAAACTTCGGTGATGACAACCCAAGTGCTCGATTACCTCGGACCGGTTTTGCGCGAACTTTGATTCGGCTCGGCGGGTGCGCTTTCATCCACTCGGGCCCCGCCAAAACGAAGCTTCGAAGCGGCCGTCAGGCGGTCGGTGAAAATTCCGGCGGAGCGTCTCTTGGGACAAATCGGAACTGGAAACTCCGACGAAACATGGTTTGGAAGCCTCGTGCTCTCAGCCTCCGTTGCGTCGTTTTTTTCGGGGTGCCTCGCGTCGTCTCCCGGCTTCGGCAGAAGTCGCCAGTCGGCCCGCGGGGCGCGACGCGTCGCGATTTTTTTCCGGGTGCTGGCCGTGCTTTCGGGTTTTTCGCTCGTGGCCGCCGAGAGTCCGCGCACGACGGGCTCGCCGTTTCTTCACGCCTGGAACTCGGCGGATTACGGCGCCTCGTCGGTCAACTGGCGCATCGAGCAGCACCCGACGACCGGCTACATCTACGCGACCAACAATTCCGGCGTGCTCGAATTCGACGGCGCGGTCTGGCGGTTGATTCCGTTGCCGCACGGTGGGGCGGCGCGCGCGCTCGCGATAGATCCGGCGGGCACGATTTGGGTCGGCGGGGTGGGGGAACTCGCGACGTTGGTCCCGGCCGCGACCGGTGAATTGCGGGCGGTTGACCAGACCGGCCGCGTGTTGGCGGCGCTCGGGGACAACCTCCGCGCCGCACCCGCCGCCGCCGCCGACGCTGGCGAGGACGAGGGCGCGGGCGGCGGGCCGCCCAATCCGGCCAGCGTCCTTGGCAATCTTAACCGCGCCCTCGCCACGCCCGACGGCGTCGTGTTCCGCGTGCCCGATGCGCTCGTGCGTTTCGCTCCCGACGGCGGACTGAGCGTCGTCCCGGCCAAGCTCCGCGTCGGGCAGCTCTGGTGGATGGACGGCGCGGCTCACCTCGAAGAAATCACCCGCGGCGCACGCCGGCTCGATGAGGGCCGGTTGCTCCCGCCGGCGGGCGATGCGCGGCTCAACGCCTTCGCCGCCCAGCCCGATCCGCGCGGGGGTTGGCGGCTGCTCTCCACGCGCGGTCCCGTGCGCTGGACCGGGGCGGACGCGCCGACCGTCGCGCTCGATGAAACTGCGGCCGGTCTTTTTCGCGACGAACAACCGACGTGCGCGGTCTTTCTGGCTGATGGCCGCTCCGTCTACGGCACGACGCGCAGCGGTCTCATCGTTTTTGATCGCGACGGGAAATATGACCGGCGCGTGGATCGCCGGCAGGGATTGCCGGGCAACCGCGTCAACGGTCTCGGCGTCGATCGCGAGGGTGGTGTGTGGTTGGCCATGCCGACGGGCATTGTGCGCGTGCAACTTGACTCGCCCTTCGCCGCGCACGGCGAGGCCCAAGGTCTCACGGGCGGCCCGCGCCAGCTCGCTCGCGCGGGCGACCGGCTTTTTGTCACGCACGGCGAGGGCCTCGCCTGGCGGGCGGACCGCGATGGACAGTTCCGCCCGATCACCGGATTCCGCACCGGCAGCCACCAAGTCGTGGCGGAAGGTAACGGAGTGCTCGTCACTGCGCAGGGCCTGCACGAAGTGGTGGCCGATGGCACCGACCGGACACTTGCCGGACCCTACCTCTACGGCGTCGCTCTCCTCCGGCGTTTCCCGGGCCGCTTGCTCGCGTCGTCCGCCCCCGCGTTGGGTTTCTACGGCCGCGATGCCGCCGGGGCGTGGCAGTTGAACGGCCGGTTGAACAACCTGCCGGCCGGCGTCGACCACATCTTGGAACGGGATGACGGTTTCGTCTGGGTGACGACGCGCACGGGTGAGATCTGGCGGATCGATCTCACTGGCGGCCTGACGGAGGCGGCCCCCGCCCGCCGCTACGGTCCCGAGCACGGCGTGCCCGCGGCCCTCCGGCGCGACAACCTCCGCCTTTTTACCCTCGGCTCCGAACTCCTCGCCGCCAGCGCGCGCTGGTTGCTCCGCTACGATCCCGCTGCCGACCGCTTCGTGCCTGAATCTCGGTTCCCCTCGCTCGGCTTCAACATCCGCCGCGGGCCCGAGCTCGCCGCGCCGGCCGCGGACGGCGGGGTGTGGTTCTTCAGCCGCGAGCCTTCACCGGAGTTCGCGCGCCTGCGTCCCGACGGGGCCGGCGGCTGGCGCGTCGAGCGTCTCTCCGCCGCACCGCTGGGCGCGCTGGCGATCAATTCCCTCTTTCATGACGCCGCGCAGGATACTCTCTGGGTCGCCGGCCAAGGCGCGCTCATCTCGCTCGATCTGAGCTGGCGTCCCGCCCAACCCGCGCCGCTGCTCCGCGCTGCGGTGCGCCGCGTCCTCACGCCGACCGGCCGCATCCTCGCCGCCCCGGATGCCCGGCCGGGTGTGCTGGCCCTGCCGGCTGAGGACAACTCCGTGCGCTTCGAATTCGCCGCGCCGACGTTTGTAAGCGAATTCCGCGGCGCGACCTCCCTTCAATATCGCACGCGCGTTACGGGTCTTGACCGCGATTGGACCCCGTGGAGCCACGAGGTGCGCCGCGATGTCTCCAATCTCCCGCCGGGTGACTTTGCGTTTCTCGTCGAGGCCCGTGATTTCAACGGCCGCTCCGGGGCGGCGGCGCCGGTGGCCTTCATGGTCGCCGCTCCGTGGTGGCGCACGCTCTGGGCGGCTGCCGCTGCGACGCTGCTGGCCGCGCTTGGGGTTGTCGGGATCGTCAAACTCCGCACCCGTGCCCTCCGCCGCCGCAACGCGCACCTCGAAGCGATCGTCGCCGCGCGCACCGCCGAGTTGGAGCGCCTCCGCCGCCTCGAGCTCGACGAAAAAATCCTCGCGCAGCTCTCCGAGGAGAAGGCCCGCCTCGAGATGCTGCGTTACCAGCTCAACCCGCACTTTCTCTTCAACGCGCTCAACTCCATCTACGGCCTCGTCTATCCGCACTCGCGGCCCGCCGGGGACCTCGTGCGTCGCCTCGCCGATTTTTGCCGCAGCACGCTCACCCGCACCGACGACCAGTGGCACTCGCTCGACGACGAGTGCGCGATGCTGCGCACCTACCTCGATATCGAGCAGGCCCGTTGGCGCGAGTGGCTCGTGGTCGAGTTGAACGTCGATCCGGTGGCCGGCGCCACCCGCCTGCCGGCGTTTCTCCTCCTGCCGGTCGTGGACAACGCGATCAAGCACGGCGGCGCAACCAGTCCCGGTGTGCTCACCGTCCGGCTCACGGCGCATCGTGCCGCCGACGGCGCGATCCAGATCGAGGTCGGCAACTCCGGCGCCTGGCTGGCCGCCTCCGATCCGCGTCCGACGTCTTCCACGGGCATCGGCATGGAAAACTTGCGCGCCCGTCTCGAACGCTGCTTCCCCGCCGCGCACAAGCTCGAGGTCGTTTCCGCCGCGAGCTGGGTGTGCGTCAAACTCCGGCTCGGTGCTCAGGCAACGTTAGCTGAAAATCCAAAATGATCCGCGCGTTGATCATCGAAGACGAGCCGCCCGCCTGCGAAGCCTTGCGCGCGTTACTGTCCGATCACCGGCAGGTCGTGGTCGCGGGCGAGGCCGGCACGATGGAGGAGGCGCGCGCCCGGCTTGCGGGGACTGATTACGACCTTGTGTTGCTCGACATCCAACTGCGCGGCGGCAGCGGCTTCGATCTCGTGCCGCTCGTGCGCGAGGGAGCACGGATCATTTTTGTCACCGCCTACGACCAGCACGCGTTGCGCGCCTTTGAGGTGAACGCGCTCGATTACCTCACAAAACCCGTCGCGCCCGCCCGGCTCGCCGCCGCGCTCGCGCGCCTCGGCCCATCGGCTCCCGCGGTCCCGTCGGCATCTGCGACACCGTGGCGACCCGACGACCGCGTGCTGCTGAAGCTCGGGGCCGGGCAGAAGCGCTTCGTGAGCTTGGCGGAGATTCGCTGCGTGGCTTCGGAGGAGAATTACAGCGAGGTCCTTGTCGGCGCGAGCGGCGAGCGCCTGCTCGTGCGTCAAACCATCAAGGCGTGGGAAGATCTGTTGCCGCCCTCGCAATTCGTGCGCGTGCACCGGCAGATGATCGTCAATGTCGCGCATGCGTTGCGGCTGGAGCGGGTGAGCGCCGCGACGTCGCGGTTGCACCTCGCCGGGGTCGCTGAGCCCGTGAGTGTGAGTTATCGTTATCTCGCCGAACTCCGCGCCCGCCGGCCCGAGCTGTTTTGAGCGGACGACGTGAGGAGGCCGGGCGAGGAGATTGGAACGCTCAACGTTTAACGCTGAACGCTTAACGCTTAATGGTCGGAGATCCGGCAGCCGGACGACCTGCTTACATCGTCCGCTACGGGAGCCGAGAGGAGACGCCGGCGCCGGCGGACGCGGAGCGGAAAGTCGCCCCGGTTTGGCCGGCGACCGTGCGCTTGTCACAAATTTCCGTGCGCTTGTCACAGAACTGTCGCTCCGGCGGGCCTCGTTTGCCCCTGCTGGGATATGCGCTTTTTCTCTCCTTTCTCCGTTCCGCGTCGTGTGCTTCCGCTCGTGCTCGCGTTACTCACTAGCGTTATTCCCTCGGCCCGGGCTCAGGTGGATGTCACGTGGACCGGCCTTGGTGCCGATTCCGATTGGAGCACCGCCGGCAATTGGACGACCGGCACGGTTCCCAACGCGAACGATGCCCGCGCGACTTTCAACGCCGCGTCTGGAGCGGCCAGTGTTGGAATTTCCGCCGTGACCTATTTGGACCGTCTCACCTTCGCTGCCGACGCGTTGGCCAACTCCGTGACCCTGTCCAATTCCCTTACGTTCTACGGCGCTGGAATTCTAAATCAAAGTGCATTTGCTCCGACGCTTGAGCTCGGGAGCACTTACCTAACATTCAACAATTCATCTACAGCCGGCAATGCGACGATCAACAACGGTGGCGTCGTCACGTTCAACAATTCCAGCACGGCGGGCACAGCGGCGATTGTTGGTCTCGCGGGTTCTGGGCTCAGTTTTTTCAGTAGCAGCTCCGCCGACCACGCCACAATCACCCTCTTGAGCGGGTCCAACCGCGTGCTTTTCTCAGGTTCGTCGAGCGCCGGTCATGCCGTGATGTCGACGGTCGCGGGCGGGGGATATTTCTTTTTTGGCGCCAATACCACGGCGGCAAACGCCTCGATCACGATCAGCAACAATCAGCTATATTTTTCGGACAATGCTTCGGCCGGGAGCTCTTCCATCACCTTGAATCAAGGAGGTTCGCTCATCATTTATGGCAGCGCCACGGCGGGGGCCGCCTCCATTACGGTGAATAGCGGTGGTGTCGTTCGATTTGAAGACACAAGCACCGGCGGCACGGCCAGTTTCACGCTTAACGCCGGGGGTTCTATCGATGCCAGTCGTTTCAGTGGGACTTTGGAATTGGCATCTGTCGCCGGTGCCGGCGGTCTTAATCTCGGGTCGAGCGCTCTCACGGTGGGAGGCAGCAACCTGAGCACCACGATATCTGGCGTGATCGCCGATGGAGGCAACTATGGCGGCACGGGTGCCGCGCTCATCAAAGCCGGCACCGGCACGCTCACGCTCTCAGGCGCCAATACCTACACCGGAACCACGACGATCACCGGCGGCTCGCTGCTGCTCGACCACAGTTCCGCGCTCGCGGGCTCGACCCTCGCCTACAACTCCGGCGATGCCGGCACGCTCAGCTTCGGCACGCTCACCGCCGCCACCTTCGGTGGTCTCTCCGGCGATAAGAATCTCGCGCTCACCAACACCACGCCCGCCGCCGTTGCCCTCACGGTAGGCGGCAACAATGCCTCCACGACCTACAGCGGGATCCTTTCCGGCACAGGCTCGGCGCTCACCAAAACCGGCACCGACACTCTCACGCTTTCCGGGGCCAATACCTACAACGGCGGCACGACCGTCTCGGCCGGGACGCTGGCGATGGCCAACGTGTCCGCTCTCGGCTCCGGTGCGGCGAGCGTCGCCTCGGGTGCGACGCTAGACTCTTCGACCTATGGCTTTGATCTCACGCGCATTTCCGGCGCAGGCACGCTGACCGGCAGCGGCACCTATGCCTACAACTCCGCGGCCTCTGCCTCTCTCGCGACGATTCTCGGCGGCGCGGCGAATCTCTCGAAAGCCGGCGCGGGCACCCTCACGCTCTCAGGGGCCAATACCTATACCGGCACTTCCTCGATCACCGGCGGCACGCTCGGGCTGGGCGCTGCCGACGCACTCGCCGGCTCGACGCTCGGCTACAATTCCGCCGACTCCGGCACTCTGAGCTTTGGGACGCTCACGGCCGCCACTTTCGGCGGTCTTTCCGGCGACAAGAACCTCGCGCTCACCAACACCACGCCCGCCGCCGTTGCCCTCTCGGTGGGTGGTAACAATGGATCGACAACTTTCAGCGGTATCCTTTCCGGCACCGACTCGGCGCTCACCAAGACCGGCACGGGCACCCTGACGCTCTCGGGAGCCAACACCTACACCGGCGGCACAACGATCTCCGCCGGCACGCTGGCGATGGGTTCCGCCTCCGCCCTCGGCACGGGCGCGGTGAGCGTGGCCTCGGGGGCTACGCTCGATTCATCAACCTACGGTTTTGATCTCACGCGCATCTCCGGTGCGGGCACGCTCACCGGCACGGGCACCTACGCCTACAACTCCGCGTCGTCCGCCTCCCTCGCCACGATTCTCGGCGGCACCGGTGCCACGCTCACCAAATCCGGCGCGGGCACGCTCACGCTCTCCGGGGCCAACACCTTCACCGGCGGCACGACGATTTCCAACGGCACGGTGCAGTTCAGCGCGCTCAATAACTTCGGCACCGGCAACATCACGCTCGACGGCGGCATCCTGCAATGGGCGACCGGCACGACGACTGATGTTTCGGCGAGACTCACCGCGATCACAGCGAACGCGGGCACTTTCGACACCAACGGCAACAACGTCACTTTCGCCACCGCGCTGGTGAACACCGGCGGTTTCAGGAAGAATGGCGCCGGCACGCTCACACTCTCGGGGGCCAACTCCACGACCGCGCTCTCTTTGGTCAATCTCGGCACGTTGGCGCTCGACGGGGCCACGTCGTCTTTGACCGCCCCGGGTAACTATATCGGGAGTTACACGGCGGCGAGCCTAAGCCTGACCGGCGGGGCCACACTTACGGCCACGACCAACGGGATTCTCGTCCAGCAGCTCGGAGCGACGCCCATCACGATCGACGGGATCGGCAGCACGCTCACCACGATCGGCTACGATCACTTTTACGGCGCGCTGAACATCACCGCGGGCGGTCGGCTGGTCTCCAGCGACTTCGCCTCTTTTGGAACTGGCGGAAACAACACCGCGCTGCCGATCAACGTGACCGGCACCGGCTCGCTGCTCGATGTCGCCACGCAGCTCTCGCTTTCCCTTACCAGCCCCGGTGTGCTCACGATTGGCTCCGGCGGCACGGTGCGGGTTGGCGGCGAGCTACGGCTCGATAGCGGCGTGCGCGCGAGCACGCTCAATCTGAATACCGAAGGCACCTTGGAGGTCGGCGGGACCGACGGCATCAAGCAGTCGTTCGGCTCCAATCTCAATTTCTCAGGGGGCACGCTGAAAATCATCGGCACTGCCCTCACCAGCTCGGTGCCGGCAACGCTCAGCGGCACCACGACCATCGATACGAACGGGCTCGGCGCGACGTTGTCCGGCGAACTCGGGGCGAGCGGCGGGCTCACGAAAACCGGTGCGGGCGCGCTCACGCTCTCCGGAGTCAACACCTACGCCGGTGCGACGGCAGTCAACGCCGGCTCCCTGCTGGTCACCGGCTCGCTGGCCAACACGGCGGTGTCGGTCGCCTCGGGTGCGACCCTCGGCGGCGGCGGCACGTTTGCCGGGCTCACGACGCTGGCGAGCGGAGGCATCCTCGCCCCGGGCACCTCGCCCGGCACGATCACGTTCAACGCCGGCCTCACGCTCGCGGGCGGCTCGATCTTGAATTTCGAACTCGGCACCGCGAGCGACCTGATCGTGGTTGGCGGCGGGCTGTTGTCCGGACCGTCGAGCGGCACGGTGACTTTGAATTTCTCCGACTCCGGCGGCTTCGGGGCCGGCACCTACACGCTAATCAACTACGCGACGGCGACCGGAACCAGCAACTTCTCGGTCGGGAGTTTTTCGCTCGGCTCGACGGTGAGCGGCTACAACTACGTCCTCGGCCTGAGCGGCAATACGCTGCAACTCACCGCGAGCGCGATCCCCGAGCCGAGCACGTATGCGGCGATCTTCGGCGCGGCCGCGCTGGGCTTCGCGATGTGGCGGCGGCGGAAATCGGCCGGAATGGCGGGGACGGAACGCGCGTAGCCGACGACGTGAGAAGGCCGGGCGAGGAGATTGGAACGCTCAACGTTTAACGCTGAACGTGAAACGTTTAATGGTTGGAAATCCGGCAGCCGGACGGCCTGCTTGCCTCGTCCGCTACGGGAACGCGGGGGGCGCCGAACTCTGATTTTGGCGGCCTCGGCGCCGGCGTGGCTACGGATTTTTTAAGTCGTCGGCCACGCGCGAAAAACAGCGCGCGTAGATGTAGCCGATGAGTTCCTCCATCACGGTGCGCACGCCTTGGCTGGAGCGCCACCAACGCGCGACGTCGAAACGCTCGTCGGGCACGGCGATCACGCCGATGCGCGTGGCGGGGCCAAAAGCGTTTTCGAAAAGCAGGCGCGTCCGCCGGGCGTGGACATCGGTGGTGACGATGTTGATGGCGGCGGGAACCGGCCCGCGTTGGCGGAACCAGTCGCGCAGCGCGACGGCGGAGACGTAGGTGCGGTCGCGCATGACCCGAGGGGCGGGCACGGCGTGCAAGGCCGCGGTGGGCGCACCCAATTTCTCCAGCGTCGCCCGGCCGACGTGGGCGTGGCTGCCATAGGCGACGAGCAGTTCGCCGGTTTCGACCGGTCCACCGGTGGAGATGATTTCACGGTAGTTCCCGCGGCGAAATTCTTCGAGTCCGGCGCGGAGGGCGAAATCGGGCACCCAGCCCTCGACGACCAAGATATCCGTTTGGGCCCGGGCGGTGACCGCGAGAAACGGGTAGAGGTTGGCGACGAGTCCGACGGTGACCGCGGCACCCGTCGCGAGCAGCAAGAGCCAGGCGCGCGGGGTGGGCACGCGGGTGGCGGAGGGACGGAGCAGTTTCCAGCGTTCGAGGATCAGGCCGAGACGGTTCACCCGGGTGACCAAAGCCGCGCCGCGACCGCGTTCAAGCCCAGGCTTGAGTGAGGCACGCGAGGCGGGTCTCGACTTTCCGGTGGCGGTGCCACGAGAGTGCAACGCATGAGCACCGATTTGACCGAGCGGCAGGCGTATTTGGTTTTGAACGCCTTGCCCAACATCGGGCCGATCACGCTCAACCGGCTGCTCGATGAACTGGGCGGCGACCCGCGCACGATCCTCACGACCGACCGGTCGCGGCTGGAGTCGGTGAAGGGCGTGGGCCCGGTGATCAGCGCGACGTTGGGCGCGTGGCGGGAGAAATTCGACGTCGCGAAGGAGGAGGAGCGGATGGCGCAGAGCCACGCCGACTTCATCGTCGGCGGCGACGACGCTTACCCGAAGTTACTGAAGGAAATCTCCGATCCGCCGATCGCGCTTTATCGCAAAGGGCGCTACGATTTCAGCCGGCCCAACATTGCCATCGTGGGCTCGCGGCGCACGACGCTCTACGGGCAGGCGACCGCGAAAAAGATTGGCGCGCAACTGGCGCAGCTCGGGTTCTGCGTCGTGAGCGGGCTGGCGCGCGGGATCGACACGGCGGCGCATGAAGGCGCGATTTCGGTGGGCGGAAAAACGGCGGCGGTGCTCGGCACGGGCCTCGACATCATTTATCCGCCGGAAAATCTCGGGCTCTACCGGCAGATCGAAGAACACGGCGCGATTCTCTCGGAGTTTCCTTTTGGCCGGCGGGCGGACCGGCAGTCGTTTGCGATGCGCAACCGGATCGTCGCGGGGATGTGCGAGGCGACGGTGGTGATCGAGAGCGACGTGGACGGCGGCGCCATGATCACGGCGCGGTTTGCGGGTGAGCAGGGGCGGTTGCTTTTCGCCGTGCCGGGGCGGATCGACCAGCCCACGAGCGCGGGCTGCCACCAGCTCATCCGCGACGGCGCGACGTTGCTCACGAGCGTCGATGATCTGCTGAGCGAGTTGAACTACCTCGACGGTCTGCGGCCGTCGGCGATCCCGGAAAAGCCCGGCACCCCGGTGGGGACGCCGGCGAATCTCACGGCGGACGAGGCGCGGATTTTTGCGTGTTTCGCGGGCGGGGCGCAGCTGACGCCGGATGCGTTGGCGGAGCTGACGGGGTTTTCATCGGCGCAGCTCTCGGCGGGGTTGATGATGTTGGAGCTGAAACGCGCGGTGGCGAAGCGGGCGGACGGGGCGTTTGAGGCGCGAGGTTGAACGGGGCGCGCGGTGACGGATTGGCGAGGCAGAGCTGGAGCGGCGACGCCCTCGTCGCCGGCGGAGGGAAAACGCGACGGGGGTGTCGCGTCCCCAAGGGGAGTCGAGGGAGGCTCGTTTTCGCATTTGCCGGGGGCTTTGGTTTCATTAGCGGTTTTGTGATGTTCACTCCCCACGTGCGTGCTTTTGCCCTCCTTGTGTTCGGTCTTGGTTCCCTCTCCGCCGCGACGGCGCCGGCAGAGCTTGATCTCGTGGCGTTGCGCTCGGCGCTGATTCCGAAACGCGAGGTCGGAGCGGATGCATTTTTGAAGGCAAACCCGACTTGGGATGGGCGCGACGTCGTCATCGCGGTCTGGGACACGGGCGTCGATCCGGCAGCCGCGGGGCTCGCGGTCACGACGACGGGCGAGCGCAAGATCGTCGATATCCTCGATGCGTCCGGCTCCGGCGACGTCGTCACGACCACCAAGCGCAAGCCGGACGCGGGCGGGCAACTGCTCGGTCTGAGCGGTCGCAAGCTCACGTTGCCGGAAGGCGTCAAGAATCCTGCCGGCGACTACCGGCTCGGTCTCAAGCCTGCGTCGGAGCTTTTCTACACGGAGGTTTTGAAACGTCTCAACGACCGGCGCGCCCAAGCGCGGGCCGCCATTCTTTCGCGCACTCAGGCGGAGCGGGCCGCCTCGCCGGAAGCCGCGGCGTTGAAGGCGATCCGGGCCAAGGCCCCGGCCGACCGCACGCGGGCCGAGCGCGACGTGGCCGCGCGCGCGGCGGCGTTGGACGCGCTCGAAGACCCAAAGGCGACGAACGATCCCGGCGCGCTTTACGACTGCGTGGTCTGGCAGGACGGAACCGATTGGCGCGTGGTGATCGACACCGATGAAGACGGCGATCTGCGCGATGAAAAGGTGCTGAGGCCCTTCGGCGTCGCGGGCGACTACGGTTCGTTTGGCGACGTCACGTTTGCTACGTTCGGCGTGCAGGTATATGCCGGCGGCGATCTGCTGTCGGTCGTCACGGTGAGCGGCGCGCACGGCACGCACGTCGCTTCGATCGCGGCGGGGCACTCGCCCAAGGATCCGGGCCGCGAGGGCATCGCGCCCGGTGCGCGCATTCTCTCGATCAAGATCGGCGATATCCGTGCGGGCGGGAGTTCCTACAACACCAGCGAACTCCGGGCCCTCGCGCTCTCGGCGCAGCACAAGGTCGATATCGTCAACGCTAGCTGGGGCGGTCGGACCCAGTATCAGGACGGCAAAAGCCTCAACGGCCGGGTCTACGACGCGTTGACCGAGCGTTACGACATTTTGGCGGTGGTCTCGGCCGGCAACAGCGGTCCGGCGCTGGGCACGGCGGGCAGTGCCGGGGCCGAGGCTTCGCGCCTGCTCGGAGTGGGTGCCTACATGTCGCCCGAGATGGGCCGCGTGCTCTACAACACGCTCAAACCGAGCGCGGAGGCTGCGCAGCTGTTCACCAGCCGCGGGCCGACGAAGGACGGCGATTTCGGCGTGGACATCATGGCGCCCGGCGCGGCGTTTGCGGCGATCTCGGCGGAGGTGATTCGCGGGGCCGACATGTATAACGGCACGTCGATGGCGGCGCCGTCGGCGAGCGGCGTGGCGGCGCTCGTGCTGAGTGCGGCGAAGGCCCAGAAACTCGACGCGAGCCCGGCCCGCTTGCGCGCGGCGTTGATGCGGGGTTCGCAGCCGTTGCCGGCGGAGGAACTTGTGACGAGCGGTTCGGGGTTGATCAACGCGACGGGCG
>CALSBN010000043.1:0-26597 GCA_943373185.1 Opitutus sp. GAS368
CCGCAACCCCGTTGCAGATGCATCAAGCCATGTGCGTCATCGCGAGCGGTGGATTTCTGATCAAGCCCAGCGTGATTCGCCAAGTAACCGACGCTGCGGGCGAAATCGTCTTTCGTTTCGAGGGGCGGGTCGGTGAGCGCGTGATTTCCGAGCGCGTGGCCCGTGAGGTCGCCCGGCTCTTGCAAGGCGTGGTGGCAAAAGGAGGCACGGCGCCCGATGCGGCGATCAAAGACTACGAGGTCGCGGGCAAGACCGGCACGACCCAGAAGATCATCAACGGCGTCTACTCCAACCAGGCTCACGTGGCGTCGTTCGTCGGATTCCTGCCCGCGTCCCGGCCGCAAATCGCGATCTCCGTAATCATTGACGGAGCGACACTAAATCTCTCCAGGGGCGCGGCGTATGGTTCAAAAATTGCCGCCCCGTCGTTCACGCTCATCGCCGAGAAGCTCATCCGGCATCTCGACATCAAGCCCGTCGCACCGTCGGTCACGGCGCCAGGTTCGTTGCTGGCGGCAAACGGAGTTCGCTAATGCTTGGCTATCTCACATCCAATCAGGCCCTGATCGCCGCGTTCGCGCCTCGCCAAGTGCGTCGCACGCGGCACGAAACGCTTTCGCTCAATCGTGTCTTCAAGCAGGCGCCGAAGCTCGCCGACTATTTCGAGGACGTCGAAATTCCTGAATTGAAGGGGAGCTTGGAGCGCCCGATTTCCGGTGTCGCTTTCGACAGTCGGCGGGTCTTGCCGGGGAATGTTTTCTTTGCGATTCCTGATCTTCGTCGCGGCGCGGGTAACTCGATCGACGAGGCGGCCAGTCGTGGTGCGGTTGCGATTGTCACCGAAACCATGCCGGCGTTTCCGCCGTCGAAGGTCACCTTTATTCGGGTGGCCGATGCCCGGGCGGCGCTCGCCCGGTTCGCGCAACGCTACTTTAAATTCCCTGACTGCGACCTTTCCGTCGTGGGCGTCACCGGCACGGCCGGAAAGACGACCGTGGCGCACTTGATCAAGTATTTCCTCAGTGCCGATCAGCGCGTGGGGCTTATCGGCACGATCAATTACGATTTGGGCGCGCGTGTCGTCCCTGCGTATCGCAGCACGCCGGAGTCGCTCGATATCTACGGCATGATGGCCCAAATGCGGGATGCCGGTTGTCGCCAAGCGGTGCTCGAGGTGACCGCCGGAGGCATCGACCAAAAACGTGTGCAAGGCGTCCAACTGGCCGCCGCCGTCTTTACGAACCATGCTGATGGAGGCGACGCCGGAGCCGGATCACCCGAGGCTGATTTTGGGGTGAAGCTGCGCCTCTTTTCCGGCGAGGCCGGCCCCCGTCCCAAAGCGGCCGTTGTGAACCTTGATGACCCGTTCAGCGCGGCGCTGCTGGCGGTGCTCCCGCCGGAGGTTCGTCGGGTAACTTTCGGGGAAAATGCTCACGCCCAGGTTCGGGCGGCAAACGTCGTGTTCAACTCGAGAAATACGACCTTCACGCTGGTTTGGCCCGGCGGGGAGATGTCGATTGATTCACCGCTGATCGGCCGCGCGAATCTCAGCAACCTTCTCGCCGCCGTCGCCACCGCTTGGAGTCTGGGGCGTGATCCTGTGGTCTTCTTGGCGAAGCTTCGCGCGTTCAAGGGCGTTCCCGGCCGCATGGAGCGCATCGACGCCGGGCAGTCGTTCAACGTGTTCGTCGACTATGCCCGCACGCCTGAAGCAATCCGCCAGTCGCTCGGGATTTTGCGCACGCTCACGTCCGGTCGTATGGTTGTCGTCTTTGGCGGCGGGGAAAATTTGAACCGCGCCGCCCGATCGCAGTTGGTGCAGACGGTGCAAAGCTTGGCGGAAATTTCGATCGCCACCGCCACCAATCCCGGTGCCGAACCGGTCGCCGACAGTTTCGCGGAGATGAAGGCGGGGGTCAGCGACGCCGAGCGGATCGAATGGATTGCCGATCGTCGCCGGGCGATCGCGCGGGGCCTCGAGATCTGCAAACCGGGAGACACTCTCCTCATCGCCGGGAAGGGCCATGAAAGCTATCAGAAACTGGCGGACACCGTCGTCCCGTTCGACGACCGTGAGGTCGTTCGAGAGCTCATCGTCGGCGCCATGGAAAGGTCCTGATGCTTGCTTTTGATCCCACGCATCTTGCCCGCTGGACGTCCGGACAGTGGACGTCGGTCCCGGTTGTGCCCCTACGGGGATTCAGCATCGACTCGCGCGGCACGCGCGCAGGCGAGGTGTTTGTCGCGCTCAAGAGCTCGACCCGCGATGGTCACGACTTCGTCGCCGCTGCGGCAGCGCAGGGCGCATCGGCCGCACTTGTTGCCGTGGCGAATCCCTCGCTTGGCCTGCCGCAACTTGTCGTCGCCGATCCGCTCACGGCATTTCAAGCGATCGCCCGCGAGCATCGGCGGGGTTTTTCCGGACCGGTCGTCGGCATCACCGGCAGCGCCGGCAAGACCTCGACCAAGAATCTACTCACTTTGTTGCTCGGTGGTTCCGCGCCCGTGGAGCCGGTGCTCTCGACCGAGGGAAACCTCAACAATCACCTCGGCGTTCCTCTCACGCTGACCCGGCTGGATCCGGCCCGGCATCGATTCGCGGTGATTGAAGCCGGCATCAGCGCGCCGGGCGATATGTCGACCTTGGCCTCGATGATCGAGCCCGACCTCGCGCTTACGACGCTCATCGGTCCGGCGCATATCAAGGAACTGGGTTCGCTGGAGGGCGTCGCACGCGAGAAATCGCGGCTGTCCGCTTCTGTCCGTTCGGCCGGTGTGGCGATCTTTCCGACCCAGTGCGCGGGCTTTGGGCCGTTCCGTGAGCTCGGCGTTCGCCAGATGATCATCGAGCCGGCGGAGGTCGTCCGTCCGGTCGCCCCGCCCAAAGATCGGGTTTACTTCGCTGCTACCCAACGGGGAAACACCACGGCCATCGCACTCGCCTACGGGGAGCCTCCGCCCCTCACCTTTACCCTTTGCCGGGTAACCGATGGAATGGCGCAGAATGCGGTCATTGCGATTTGCGCCGCGCTTTGGCTCGGGGTGCCTCGCGACGAGATTCAAGCCCGGCTCGCTGCCTACGCTCCGGGCCCGATGCGCGGAGAGTGGCGAAATGTGTCGGAGAACGTGTTCTACCTTGATTGCTACAATGCCAATCCGGCTTCGATGCATGACGCGCTCGGAACGTTTTGCGCGGTCGCTCCGCAAGACTCCCGCCGTCTTTTCGTGCTCGGCGGCATGGAGGAGCTGGGACCGCTCGCGGCCAACCATCATCGCGAGTTGGGTCGTGCGTTGGCGCTGCGTCCCGGCGACGAAGTGGTGACGATCGGGGACCATGCGGCCGAAGTGCTCGCCGGAGCGGTGGAGCGTGGTAATCAAGCCACGGCCGTGGCGATTGCCACCGACCTCTCGGACATCGCCGACCGGATCAATCGTTTCCGCGGTGCAATCTTTGTGAAGGGCAGCCGTCGATACCAACTCGAGCGCACTCTGCCGGCGGCCCTCGTGCCCGCCTCCGCCCATGCTTAGTTATCTCGCAGAATACTCCGACCAATTCGGACCGCTCCGTGTGCTCCGTTATATCAGCGTGCGCACACTTGGAGCCACGGGGACGGCGGCGATCATCGGATTTATCATTGGTCCGTGGCTGATCCACCAGTTGCGCCGGTTGAAGTTTGGCCAGCATTACGATGACGACCGGACCGGGGACCTCGCGCAGCGTTTCGACAAAAAGAATACGCCCACGATGGGGGGCTTGCTCATCTTCGGCTGTGTGTTCCTGAGTTCGGTGCTGTGGGCGACGCCCAACGTCTGGGTTGTGACGGCGCTCTTTGTTTACGCGGCGCTCACCGCGGTGGGCTTTAGGGACGACTTCCTGAAGGTGGTGCACAAGAATCGCGACGGCATCTCGTCGCGTGAGAAAATTTTCTGGCAGACGCTGATCACGGTTCTTGCCTTGGCCGTGCTGCTTTGGCATCCGACCAGCGCCGGCAAAATCCGCGAGCTCTGGGTCCCGTTTATCAAGCATCCCGTGCTCGTGTTCTCCGGAATCTTGGGTCTGCCCGCCCTGTTTATCTTCATTTACCTGTGGCTCGTGGGTTTTTCCAACGCGATCAACCTGACCGATGGGCTCGACGGTCTGGCGATCGGCTGCACGATCAGCGTCGCTCTGGTCTACGGGATCATGGCGTATGCCGCGGGCAACATTCTCATTTCGGAATATCTCCTGATCAGCTATGTGCCGGGCACGGGCGAACTCACCGTGCTGTGCGGTGCGTTGGTCGGAGCCGGCGTGGCCTTTCTTTGGTATAACTCCCATCCGGCGGAAGTCTTCATGGGCGACACGGGATCTTTGGCCCTCGGCGGGCTGATCGGAATCATCGCCTTCATGGTGCAGCAGCCGCTCACCCTGATCATCGTCGGCGGCGTGTTCGTTTGGGAGGCGGCGTCGGTCATCATTCAGGTCGGCTACTTCAAATATACCAAACGCCGGAGCCCGACCGGGCAGGGGAGCCGCTACTTCCTGATGGCCCCGATCCACCACCATTTTCAGAAGAAGGGTTGGCCCGAAACGAAGGTCGTCCTGCGGTTTTGGGTCCTGTCCTTGATCTTCGCCCTGATCGGTCTCGCAACGCTGAAGATCCGCTAAATTTCGCCCTGCTCAAAAGCCTACAGAAAAACAAAACACAGTCCCTCCTAACGTCGCTCCCAACTACTCCCATGTCGCTCACCACTCCCGTATTCCTTCGCCCGCTGCTGGCTCGTCCCGTTGCAATCCTCGGTGCCGGTGCGTGTGGGCGTGGCCTCACCGCTTTGTTGGAGAAACTCGGGGTCGTCGAATCCCAAGTTTACGACCAAGCAAGTGACGCGGCATTTGATTTTACCTTGGACGCCGCCGCACGGAGCGGACTCGTGATTTTTTCATCGGATTTCCGCGCCGATCATCCGTGGTTGATGACCGCGAGGGCTGCTGGTTGTGAGTGCATCGGTGAACTCGATTTTGCGGCGCTCTTTTGGCGCGGTCAGGTGATCGCGGTCGCCGGTTCCGAGGGTCGAGAGACCCTGGTGGAATTCCTTACCTTCGCTCTGAGGACCAACGGCTTTGAAGCCAGCGCCGTTTGCGACCGGCGTTATCCCTTCGCCCAACTGGTCGCCGAATGGGGCGGTGGGTCGCTCGCGGCGGCGGAGAAAATTGCCGTCTGCGAGGTGAACCCAGGCCAAGCCGGAACCCTGCGGCATTTCCGTGCGGATGCCACGCTTTGGACAAGTTTCTCCGAGGCGGATCTTGATGGGCATTCGAATCCCGCAGCCTGTTTTGCGGCCAACTGGACGCTCGTGGCTTGCACGGCTCCGGGCGGTTTCGTCGCAGGTAGCTCCGTGCAAGTCTTCGCCTCACGTTGGCATCTTCCGCTGCCGGCCCGTGCCGCCGTGGCAACGGTGGCGCAGCCCGCCGATCCACTTCTCGCCGATACCCTCTTCGCGACGAATCCGTTGCGGGAGAGCTTTGTTTTGGCCGCCGCTTGGTGGCGGGCCGCCGGTTTCCAACCGGGTGAACTTTACGCCGCGGCCCGCACCTTCCGGCTTGCTCACAAACGCCCGAGCCCCGAGGGCGAAACGGCGGGAGCTGCGCGCGGGCTAAACTCCAAGGCTGCCGATTTTTTGAACTCGGATGCGTCGCACGGGAACTCCGCTCCGCTTCACGTTACAACCCTGGCAAACCGTCCATATTGATCGTGCGTTTCCCGCCTAAGGTAACATAATTTTTCCTATGAAAATCATCCGTGTATTTGGCGTCGTCGTGGGCATCCACCTCTTTGCGCTCATGCTTATTTTTGCCAATCCGGGCTGCAGCTCCACGAGCAAACCGGCCCCGAAACCCGCTGAGACCGCTTCGGCACCGGCTCCGTCCGCTCCCGTAGTGACGGTTCCGCTCGGCGGTGCTGCCGAAGCGTCCTCGATCTCGGCGGCACCGATCGGGTTTGACCCTACCGCACCCGCTGTTGCCGGCGTCCGTTACTCTCCGACCCGTCCCGGCACGCCGGCCGCGAGCGCCATCGTCGCTGCGCCGGTGGCTGATGTTATTCCGGCCACGACCTACCTCGTCGCAAAGGGCGACAGCCTTTGGACGATCGCGAAGAAGAATCAACTGACGGTCGGTGAACTCGCCGCCGCAAATAACCTCAAACCGGCAAGCACCCTCCGGCTCGGCCAAAAATTGATCATCCCCGGCAAGGCTCCCGTTTCCGGAGGAGCCGCTGCAACGCAGCCCCCGGCGGCGTCAACGAGCCCGATGGCAACATCGGCAATTGGCGCGCCTCCACCTGACGCGGCCAAGGCCAAGGGCGAATCCATTTCCCATACCGTCAAAATGGGTGAATCCCTCGGCACCATTGCCCGCAAATACGGTGTTCGCCAGGGTGACATCGCGGTGGCCAACAACATCACGGATCCGCAAAAGATAACCGCCGGACAAATTCTCTCTATCCCCGGGTGGCAGGCACCTGCCGGCAAAGCCAAGGCTGCCGCCAAGCCCGCTGATCCCGCAGCCAAGCCGGCCGAGCCCGCCCGATCCTTTTTTGTCGTGCCTCCCGTAGAGCAAGATCTCGACTCCGGACTCAAGCCGGTCCCCTCGACGGAAGTTCCCGTCATCAGGGTCGACGATCCCGCGGCGCCCGCGCCGAAACTGGCGCCTTGATCGGACGCCGAACCGCCAACGTCGCCTCATCGCCGCGCTCACCTCGCCTTCTGCCCGACCGTCGATGTTGTCCGCGTCCGCCGCACCTTCCCGAGCCAGTCTCTTCGTCAATCCGGCCGCATTGATCGCGGTTTGCTGCATCGGCCTCACGTTTCTTGGGCTGACGATCTTGTTCAGTGCAAGCGCCTCGTTTCGGCAGGGGCCCTACTTCTACCTCAACAAGCAGCTGGTCGGCGTCTTCCTCGCCGGCCTAGTGTGTTTCGTGGCGAGCCGCGTGAACCTCGACTACGCGCGGCGCTACTCGTGGTGGATTGCCGGAATCACGCTCTTTCTTCTCACGCTGGTGCTGATCCCGCATATCGGAATCGAGGTAAAGGGCAGTCGGCGTTGGCTTGGTTTGGGTCCTGTTCGCTTGCAGGTCTCCGAGTTTGCCAAACTCGGTTTGGTCTTCTGTCTCGCGCATTATCTCGCGCTCAACCAGACGCGAATCGCCGAGCTGACCCGCGGCTATCTCTACCCGCTCGCGATCATCGGTGCCTTCGCGGGCCTCATCGTGCTTGAGCCCGACTTTGGCACGGCGGCCCTCGTGGTCATTGTTGGCCTGACCATGCTGTTTCTCGCCGGCGCCAAGTGGCGCTACATCGTGCCCACGGTCGCGTTGGTCGTCTCGGCGTTCACGATTTTGGTCATCAATAATCCCAACCGCCTGCGCCGGTTCCTGGCTTTTCTCGACGTGGAGGGCAACAAGCAGGGCGGCACTTATCAGCTTTATCAGGCACTGGCCGCCTACGCGGCCGGAGGCACGGATGGCGCCGGTCTCGGGCAGGGACGCCAGCAACTCAACTTTCTGCCCGAGGCGCATACGGATTTCATTTTTGCGGTAATCGGCGAGGAATTGGGTCTTTGGTTCACTCTGGGCGTTGTCGTGGTCTTCGCGGTGATTTTTGTCGCGGGGTTGGTCCACCTGCGGCGCGCTCCCAATCTGTTTCACTTCCTGCTGGTGGTGGGCTGCCTCATGTTGATCAGCCTGCAGGCCATCGTGAATCTCGGCGTGGTTACCGGTGTTTTTCCCACCAAGGGCATGTCGCTGCCGTTTATCAGCGCCGGTCTCTCCAACCTGCTGTTGATGGGGTTGCTGGTCGGCATCTTCCTCAACACCCAGCGCACGTGGGGCCGCGCAGTTCTGGCCGAAGACTCCCGCGCAATGCGCGAAGTATCTGTATGAGCCACTTTCTCATTTCTTGCGGCGGCACGGGCGGCCATCTCTCACCGGGTATCGCGTTGGCCGAGGGGCTGGCGGAGCGTGGTCACGCGGCGACTCTCCTGATCAGCGAGAAGAAAGTCGACGCGCGGCTGATTGAGAAATACCCTCACCTGAGCTTCGCCCGGATGCCCGGCTCGGGTTTCGCGTGGCACCCGGTGCAACTGGCCCGGTGCATCGTTTCCCAATTGCGGGCTTTGCGCTTTTGTCGGCGGCTCATCCATGAACGTTCGCCGGATGGCATCGTCGGCTTTGGCGGATTCACTTCCGCACCGGTGGCGCTGGCGGGGCGGCTCGCGGGTTTGCCGGTGATGTTGCATGAATCAAACCGGGTGCCGGGTTTTGCCATCCGTATGCTCGGCCGATTTGCGACCCGGGTCTACCTGCCGCCCGGAGTGAACCTCGGCAGTGTCCGTGCCGCCGCGACCCGATATGCGGGACCGCCTGTCCGGCGTGAGATCGTGCGCACGCCGCAGTCCACCGCGCGGGCTTCGCTCGGATTCGATCCTGCGCAAAAACTTCTTGTCCTGCTCGGTGGCAGCCAGGGGGCGAGTGCGCTCAACCAGTGGGCCCGTGACCACGTCGCTTCGCTCGCGAACGAAGGTGTCCAGCTCTGCTGCGTGACGGGCCTGGGCAAGGGCGCGGCCGAGAATCTCGATCTGAAATCAAAACTCGGCTCGCCGGTTCGCTCGGTGTTTATCCCGTTCAGTGATCGCGTAGCCGAACTGCTCTCGGCGGCGGATCTGGTGGTTTCCCGGGCTGGAGCCGGATCGATCGCCGAACTCATCCGGTGTGAAACCCCGGCCATTCTCATTCCGTTTCCCCATGCGGCGGATGACCACCAGCGCGCCAACGCTTCGTTCTTCGAGCGCCAAGGCGGCGGCATCGTCGTCGAACAGTCGGGTCTCGGGAATCTCCGGGCTGAGGTGCTCGAACTGATTTTCAACGATTGGTTGCTCCGAAAGTTTCGGGGCAATCTCCGGCGGATGGATCGGGCGAACTCGCTCGACCTGATGTTGCGGGACTTGGAAACACTCACCGCGCTGAGGGGGGCTCCCCGCCGGGCGATAAACGCCGTCGCCGGATGATGACAGCGACCGACTTGAGACTCTCGGGTGGCTTCGCGCTTTGGGACGAATTTTTGGCGTCGGTCCGCCCGCGCCTTGAAAACACCGCGAAATTTACCCGCGAAGAACCGCTCGCGGCGAAAACCACGATCCGGATCGGGGGAGCCGCGCGTCTCTATGCCGAGCCCGGTTCGGTCCGTGATTTTCAGACGCTGCTGGTCGCGGCGGCCGCGGCGGGCATTCCCGTTTTTCCGCTGGGACGGGGTTCGAATCTGGTGGTCCCGGACGAAGGCGTTGACGGCCTTGTGCTCTCACTGGCGCATGAAGCGTGGGCGGGATTCGAGCCGCGTGCTGATGGACGTTTGTGGGTCGGGGCCGGTCTTCGGCTGAAGAACTTGTGCGGCTTGGCGGCCAAAGCCGGTCTTACTGGGTTCGAGTTTCTCGAAGGCATTCCGGGTAATGTCGGGGGTGCCTTGCGGATGAATGCCGGGGCGATGGGCGGGTGGATGTTCGACGTGGTGGAGGAGGTGCGATTCATTTCGCCGGATGGAACGGTGCACACCGCGAGCCGCGCCGAGATGCACGTCGATTACCGTCACTGCGCCGAACTTCAGACGGCGATCGCGCTCGGCGCGTTGTTGCGGCCGGTTGCGCCTGCCGATACCGAATCGGTCGCCCGGCAGATCGACGTTTATAAAAAGAAACGGCAGGAATCCCAGCCGCGGGACCCAAGTGCGGGCTGCATTTTCAAGAATCCGCCCGGGAACTCGGCCGGCCGGTTGATCGACCAAAGCGGCCTCAAAGGGGAGCGGGTGGGGGACGCGGAGGTTTCACCCGTTCACGCCAACTTCATCGTCAATCGCGGGTCGGCCACCAGTGCCGATCTGATCGCTCTGGTCCGAAAGATCCGGAAGCGCGTCGATGAAGTTCACGGCGTCGAACTCGAACCGGAGGTTTTGCTTTACGGCAAGGAATGGCGCGACGTGCTCTAATCCTTTCATCACTTTAAAATGACACCAACTCCGATCATCGCCGTGTTTGCCGGTGGGATTTCCTCCGAGAGAGACGTTTCGCTCGGCTCCGGTCGCTCCAGTGCGGTCGCGCTCGCCCGGTCGTTTCCCACGCAGTTTTTCGAACTCAACTCGGATGCGCTGCCGGCTGGGCTCGATCCATCGCGGCACGTGGTGTTCTCCACCCTCCACGGCACGTTCGGCGAAGACGGATCGATGCAACGCCTGCTCGACTCCGCCGGAATCGTTTACGCCGGATGCGACGCCGCGAGCAGCGCGCTTACGATGGACAAGACGCTCACGAAGCAGGCCGCCGCCAAACGGGGCGTCCGGATCGGTGCGGGAGTATCGTTTGAAGCGGCGAACGCACCCTCGGCCGAGTCTTTGGTCGCCGAGCTTGGAGCAGAGGTTGTGCTCAAGCCCAACGACCAAGGCAGCAGCGTCGGTCTGACGATCAACCGCAGCCGCGAAGAACTCGCGGGCGCGTTGGCGCGGCTCACGCCCGGTTCGTGGCTGGCCGAGCGGCGACTCGTCGGTCGCGAGCTCTCGGTGGGAGTTTTGCGCGGCTCCGCGATGGGCGTGGTCGAGATCCGGCCGAAGTCGGGCGTTTATGATTTCGCCAGCAAATACACGGTGGGTGCCACGGAGTATTTCGCGCCCGCGCCGTTGGACGCGGCGATGACCTTGGCCGCGCAGCGCGCGGCCGAAGCGGCTTTTGCCGCCTGCGGTTGTCGCGACTACGCGCGCGTCGATTTCATTTTAGTTGGGGACGCCGAGCTTTATTTGCTGGAAATAAACACCCTGCCCGGCATGAAAGAGACGAGTTTGCTGCCGATGAGTGCGCGCTGTGCGGGCTTGGATTTTACGGCTTTGGTCCGCGAGTTGGTGTTGCCTGCGCTGGGGCGTTTTTCGGAGGCGGCGCCGCGCTAATTTCTGTGAGCCTGATCAACGACAGTTTTCCCACGGCCCGAAGCTGGAGAGACATTCCCCAGCCGGTGAAGCCCCGCGCCATGTCGCGCGGAGGGCGGCAGCGTTTCATGCTGTCAGTCGTCCGCTCGTGTCTCGTGGTTGCGGTGATGGTCGGCGTGGCCGTGGGCGGGTGGCAGGTTTTTCGGGCGACGCATGAGACCTCCGGCAAACCTTCGGTGTCAGCGGCGGCGCCACTGAGCTCGCCCCAACTTGAGACGACCGGCTACCTCGGCGGTGACCCCACGTGGCTCGCCCGCACGCTCGCGTTACCGCGCAACGCAACCCTGATGGGGCTCGACCTGGACAGCCTTCGGGCGCGCTTGCTGGCGCAGGGTCAGGTCCAGTCGGCGGTGTTGACTAAAGTTTTCCCGTCCACGTTGCGCGTGCAACTGACCGAGCGGACTCCGGTGGTGCGGATAATGGCCCAACTCCCCGGAGCCGAGCCGCGTCAGTTTTTGGTGGCCCGCGATGGCGTGGTTTTTTCCGGCGTGGGCTTTCCGGCCGAAATCATCGAGTCGCTGCCGTGGTTGGAGCCGACAAAATTGGTCCGTGACGGTGATGGCTTCGTCCCGGTCACGGGGATGGTGGTCGTGGCCGATTTGCTCGGCAAAGCACGGCTCGAGGCGGAACACCTCTACAAGACGTGGCGAATCGTCTCTTTGGCCGCGCTGAACACGGATGGGGAGATCGAGGTCCGCACGGCTTCAGGGGCCTCGATGGTGTTCAGCGCCAGCGCGGATACTCATACCCAGATTGCCAAACTAGATTTGATTTTGGACCGGCTGGCCGAGCAGGGTTCGACCTTCAAGCGAATCACGCTCGGCGGAGGGCGCGATGCGATTGTCACGTTGGACGTGCCCTTGGTTCCTGTAGCTACTACGTCCACTCCCGCAAAGAAGGCACCCGCCTCCTCGCTCCGCCGGTCTTCAACTCCTGTCTCTCCCGCCTTCGGCAACTTCTCCCTTCCTTCAAAAAAGTCCCGTGAGCTCTAAGCCTACTTTCATCGGTGCCGTCGAAATCGGCACCTCGAAAATCACCGCTCTGATCGGCGAATACAACGGCCGGGAACTCGCCATCATCGGCCGCGGTGAATGCGCCTCCCGCGGCGTGATCAAGGGCTCCGTCGTCGATTACAAAGCGGCGAGCGATTGCGCGCACAGTGCCCTCGAGCTTGCCGAGCGCGACGCCGGTGAACGCATCGAGCTCGTCTTCCTTGCCCAGACCGGTGGCCACCTCGACGGATTCTACAACGAAGCCTCCGTGAACGTGAAGTCTTCCGACAACATGATCGGTCGCGACGACATCCGCACCGTTTGTGATCTCGCCAAATCCAAAGAACTGCCGGCCGGCCGGATGGTCGTGCACAACATTCGCCGCCCCTTCCGCGTTGATGGCCGGTTGGTGCCGACTTCACCCGAGAATCTTGTCGGCCAAAAATTGGAGGTCGGCTACTGGACCGTTCATGGTCAGGAGCAGCGACTCGCGGACAATATTCATGTGATCCGGGGCTTTAATCTCGAAGTTCGGGAACTCGTGCTCGCGAGCCTGGCGTCCGGCCACATGGTGACGACGGCCGAAGAACGTCAAAACGGAGTGCTCGCGATCGACATCGGCGCGGGCACCACGGATTTCGTGCTCTACCGCGATGGCGTCGGGCACACCACGGGAGTGGTGCCGGTCGGTGGCACCCATCTGACCAACGATCTCAGCCTCGGGCTTCGTCTCACGGAAGGACAGGCGGAGAAACTGAAACTCAGGCACGGCCGAGCGACCGTTCAGGCCCGCGACAAATCCGAGAAGGTTTGGCTCGACGGGAATTTTGCCATCGGGGACCGCCAGTTCCCCCGCCACGCCATCGAGCAGATCACCGCGGCCCGCACGTGGGAGTTGCTTGAAGTTGTGAAGAAAAAGCTGGGTCACTCGTTCTCGAACGAGACGTGTCAGGCCGGCGTCGTGCTCACCGGAGGAACCGCCAAACTTCCCGGGATCGCCGAGTGTGCGGCCAAGGTTTTCGGGGTGCCGGCGCATTTGGGCGAAACGCCGTCTTGGGTGGCCGAGAATCTCCGCGATCCCGGATACCACACGGCGCTCGGCCTGCTCTATTACGGGGTCAGTTCACAAGGCGAGAAATCGGCCCCGATCCGACGCAAAGCCGGATTCCTCCACAGTGTGTCCCGTCTGTTTGCCACTTCCTGATTAGCACCATGAATCTCCACGAACTTCCCCTCGAACACCAACTCCTCGCGGACCGAAATGTTGCCATCAAGCTCGTCGGCGTGGGCGGTGCCGGAGCCAACGCCGTCGACCGTCTGAAAATGGAGAATCTCGAGCGCCTGCAGCTCGCGGTGATCAACACCGATTATCAGGCGCTCGCCAGTTCTCCGGTTCAGGACAAGGTGCTGATCGGGATGAGCATCACCCGCGGCCTCGGGGCTGGCGGCGATCCCGAGCTGGGCCGCGAGGCGGCGGAAGCGGATCGGGAGAAGATCTCCAAGGTCGTGAAGGACTGCGACCTCGTCTTTCTCATCGCCGGGATGGGCGGTGGCACCGGTAGCGGTGCAGCCCCCGCAGTGGCGGAAATCGCGGCCGAGACCGGAGCCCTTGTGATCGCGTTTGTGACGATGCCTTTCAGCTTCGAAGGCGGCCGCCGGCTTAAACAGGCGGAAGAAGGGTTGATCGCGTTGCGCAAGGTGTGCGACGCCGTCATCCCGCTGCCGAACGACATATTGCTCCAGGAAGCCGGAGAGAACGAGACGGTGCTCGATTCGTTTGCCCGGGCGGACGAGTGGATCGGCCGGGGCGTGAAATCAATCTGGGCGATGCTAATGAAGACCGGCCTCATCAATTTGGACTTCGCCACCCTGCGCCAGGCGTTTCAACAACGCGGGGGGAAAACGTTGTTCGGTCTGGGTGAAGGTGCCGGCGAAAACGCGGCGGCCGATGCGATCGAGAGCCTGAAGCTGTGCCCGCTGCTGCACACGCCGGAATTCTCCCGCAAGGCCGACCGGCTGCTCGTCAATATCACCGGAGGCACCGATCTGACGTTGCCCAAGGTCAACGACCTGATGAGCGCCATCGCGGAGAAATTCGGTCGGGACTCGCATCTTATCATGGGCGCGGTGATCGACGAAGGGATGCAGCAGCGCGTTGAGATTTGCGTGCTCGGGACCAGTGACCTCGTCGGCCGAAGCGGCTTGCAGCGGCGTCTGGCATCGGCGGCACGCCCCCGGCCGGGAACGGCCCAGATTGAGGCGGCGCCGGTTCCACGACCGGCGGCGACCGGCGACCGGGTTGCGCCGACCGAACTGGCTTTGACGGCAGCCGAAAAAATCGACCAAGACGAGTTCGGGTTCGGTGAAGTTGAAAGTCGCGGACATTTCGAGAAGACGGACCGCAACCTCTTCGACGGTCAGGATCTCGACGTGCCAACCTACTTGCGTAAGGGCATCAAGATCGCGCTTTGAGCTGCGTTTTTGGCCGGAATAAGACCCCCCTTGGCAAAGGGGAAAGCATCTGCATCGTGACCCCATGTTTGTCGATGAATGTGTGATCAAAGTAACGGCCGGTGACGGCGGGCGTGGCTGCGTGTCCTTTCGGCGGGAGAAGTATGAGCCGTGGGGCGGCCCAAACGGCGGTGACGGTGGGCGTGGCGGAGACGTGATCTTGGTGGGCGACGTCAACACCAACAACCTCGTCGACTACAAGTTCCAACCGCATTGGAACGCCGAGCGTGGCGAGCATGGCCAGGGCAAGGATTGCAATGGCCGCGAGGGCAAATCCGCCGAGCTGCGGATGCCGCTCGGCACCGTGGTGATTGACGAGGCGACCGAACTGCCCGTGGCAGAAATCGTGGAGGAGGGCCAACGGGTGATTTTGTGCAAAGGGGGCAACGGAGGGTGGGGCAACACCCACTTTAAGAACTCCACGAATCGCGCCCCGAAACGGGCCAATGACGGGCTTGATGGCGGGCGCGGCGTCTATCGCCTCGTGCTCAAGAGCATCGCCGACGTGGGGTTGGTAGGCTTTCCCAATGCGGGCAAGTCCTCGCTGACGAACGCGATCACCAAAGCGCGGCCCAAGATGGCCGCTTATCCCTTCACCACGTTGCATCCGCAGATCGGGGTGATCGATTTTCTGGACGTGAAAAAAGGCCACCGGCACCTGCTGTTGGCCGATATCCCCGGGTTGATCGAAGGCGCAAACGAGAACCGTGGTCTCGGTCATCGTTTCCTCCGTCATATCGAACGCTGTGCGGTGCTCGTGCTCATCGTCGACATGGCTGGAACCGATGCCCGCGATCCGCGTGACGATTACAAGCACCTGTTGAACGAGCTCAAACTTTACGACCCCGCCCTGCTCGAAAAACCGCGTTTGGTTGCGGCAAACAAAATGGACATCCCGGAGGCGGCGGCCCAACTCGTGAAGTTCAAGAAACGCCATAAGGTCGATGTCATCGAGATCTCCTGCCGCGAGGGCACCGGCCTCGATAAACTCAAAAAAGAGTTGTTAAAGCGGGTCACCGCGTTCCGCGTGCGTGAAAAGAAATCGCTTAAGGCCTCGCTCTAGATTAACTCTGATTCGTGTCCGCTATGTCCACCGAACATCGTTCGTTGCTGATGAACGCCAACCGTCGCCTCGGCGCGGCGTTGGTCGACCACAATCTCGTCAAGATTGAGGATTTGGAACAGGCGAACGAGCGACTGCTCGAAATCGTCGCCACCAATCAGCCGCGGCAGAGCACCGTGCTTGGGATTTTGGCGTATGAGATGAAGGTCTTGCGTGAAGACGATGTCTTAACCCATCTCGTCGAGTCGGAGAGCATCGGGCTCGTGGATCTGCGGGAATACGAGGTTTCGGAGGATCTTAAAAAGACGATGGACCGTGGGGCGGCGTGGGCCACCTGGTCGGTGCCGTTCGATCAGGAGGAGGATTTTACGTTCATTGCCACGGCCTATTATCTGAGCGCAGCCGTTCGCAACTATTGGGAGAAGCAGTTTACCGGGCCCGTGCTTTGGTTCGGCACCACGTTGGAAGGAATCGCGGATTTCTTGGAACGAATCGAAGGCGAGAGCTCCAACACCCGATCCCCTTTTGCGAGCAAATTGATCGCGGCGAAAACGGGGACGACACCGCCGATCCCGCCGACGAAATCAACCGCGAAGCCGTTTCCGAAACCGGTGGCCAAAGCGTCCTAATTTCCCGCCATGCCCCTCGGAAAAGTTCAGTCTCAGATTGTGGCCCAACTCGTCGAAATGTCGCGTCTGACCGTCGAGCAACGCAACGCCATCGCGGCCCGGCCGGAGGATCTGAACGGCGACGCCTTGGACAAATTGTTGCAGGATGATTTCAAGATCACGCCCTTCCAATTTCTTGTGGCCAAGGCTCGGGCGGTGAATCTCGCGCCGTATAACATCAGCCGGTTTAAGCTCACGTCCTCCACGTTCGAGCGGATACCGCAGGAGTTCTGCCAGCAGCACCTCGTGCTGCCGGTGGGAATGGTGGGGGAATTACTGCTCGTGGCGTTTGCCAATCCCTTCGAAGTCGCGCTCCCTACCAAGATTCAGGAGATGACCGGCAAAAAGGTCGTTCGACTCCTGGCGCGGGAGAAAGACATCAAGGACAAATTCAACAAGAGTCTGGATCGGGCCGCAGGCTTTGACGACGTGGTGCAGCAGATCGGCGCTGAGTTCGGCGCCAGCGAGGTCGATGCCGACCTGCAATCCGAGGACGTGAACGAGGAATCCGGGCCGATTATCCAGATCGCAAACCGGATCATCGAAGATGCCTATTACACGGGCACGAGCGACATTCACATCGAGCCCCAAGAGAGAGATATCGTTGTCCGCTACCGGATCGACGGCATCTGCTCGGAAAAACTTCGTTTGCCCAAAAAGGTCGGACCGGCGCTGGTCGCGCGCCTGAAGATCATGTGCAATCTCGATATCTCGGAGCGTCGGTTGCCCCAGGACGGACGCATCGTTTTCAAGCAATACACCAAGAAGGGTCTCGATCTCGACCTGCGTGTTTCCACCTCGCCGCTCAATCACGGCGAGGGCGTCGTGATGCGTATTCTCGACAAGCAAAAGAGCACACTGCCCCTCACCGCGCTGGGCTTTTCGGAAGAGAATCTCGCGCGCTACCGCGAGTGCATCCGCCAGCCTTACGGCATGATTCTGCACTGCGGTCCGACCGGATCGGGCAAGTCGATGACGCTCTACTCGGCGCTCAACGAGGTGAACACTTCGGACATCGTCATTCGGACGGCGGAAGACCCGATCGAATACACCCTCGCGGGACTCAACCAGATGCAGATGCATCGGCAGATCGGCCTGACGTTTGCTTCGGCGCTCCGTTCCTTTTTGCGGCAGGACCCCGATATCATTCTCGTCGGCGAAATTCGCGACAAGGAGACGGCGGGTATTGCCATCGAGGCGGCGCTTACCGGTCACTTGCTCATTTCGACGCTGCACACCAACGACGCACCTACGACCATCTCCCGTCTGACCGATATGGGCATCGAGCCCTTCATGATCTCGTCGTCGTTGCTTTGCGTGTGTGCCCAGCGGCTGATGCGGCGGGTGTGCAAGACGTGTCGGGTAACCTATTCGCCGGAAGGCCGGGAGAAGGAGATTTTGGAGAAAGGAATCGGTTGGAGCGGGCAAATTTTCAAAGCCAACCCCAAGGGCTGCCCCAAATGTGGAGGCAGCGGTTACAAAGGCCGGGTCGGTATCCACGAGCTGATGACGTCCAACGAGGAGTTGATCTCGGCGATCAACAAAGAACTCGAGGCAACCGAGCTGAAGCGGATCGCGATGCGCAACGGCATGAAAACGCTTCACCAAGACAGCCTTTTGAAGGTGAAGGAAGGGCTCACGACTTTGGAAGAGGCGATCGCCACGGTTCCGCCCGATATGTGAACCCAAGCCGGGCAGGGGACGGCTTCCGGTCCTTGCGGCGATTGACGCCCGGCATCCATTCCGGCGTGTTTGTGCCATGTCCTATCTGAAGCCGTTGTTCCTTCTTGCCGTAGCGGTGCTGGTCCTTGGTGGCTGCAAACCCAAACCGGCCGAAATCACTTCGCTCCAGCGAAAAGAGGCGGCGAATCTCGTCAGCGAGGCCCAGTTTGCCATGACGCTGCGGGATTATGCGCGCGCGGAAGGACTGTTGGCCAAAGCGACGGCCCTGGAATTCGACAATGGCAACTACTGGGTGAGTCTTGGATCGATGAGGGTGCGTTTGGGTCAGCGGCCTGCGGCAAAGAAAGCCTACGAATCGGCGCTCAACGCGTTCGAGGCGGCTTACAAACTCGATCCAAAGGTCCCTCAACCCTACCTGCAGCAAGTTTACGCGCTCGCGTTGCTCGGTCGCGTCGACGTGGCCCGCGATCTCCTGGCAACCATTGAGAAGAAACATCCCGGCGATCCGGCGGTTCGCGCATTCGTGCAAGGCAAGCAACTCGAGGCGATGCTGAACTCGGCCTTGTTTAAGGAAATTTCGCTTTAAGGCAGGGGTCCGTTGATGGACGTCATTTGGCTCGAGTTCTCCAAGGTCGCGCTCGCCCATTTGCTCGCGGTGGCAAGTCCGGGCCCGGATTTCGCGATCGTGCTGCGCCAGAGCCTGCGATACGGCCGGCGCACCGCGGTCTGGTCCAGTGTTGGGGTGGGCATGGCAATCACGCTCCACGTCACCTATTCCCTGCTCGGGCTCGGCATGATTCTCAAAAGCTCGGCCCTCGCTTTCGATGTCGTGAAATACTCCGGCGCCGCCTACCTCGCGTGGCTCGGTTGGCAGGCCCTGCGCGCTCCGTCGCGTCCGGCGGTTTCGGATCCTGCCGTTGCGGACAACCGCGTTCAGGACTCCAGCGCCCTGCCAACCGCCTGGGCGGCCTGGCTCACCGGGTTTCTCACCAACGCGCTCAACCCCAAGGCGACGCTTTTTTTCGTCGCCCTCTTCGTGACCGTGATCAGCGCCGACACGCCCACGGTGATCAAGGCGGGCTATGGCGCGTGGATGGTGGCGGCCACAACCGGCTGGTTTTGCCTGGTCTCGGTGCTGTTTACCCGGCCGGCCGTGCGCGCGGCATTTCTGCGCTATGGACACTGGGTGGACCGAGTCCTTGGGGCGGTGTTCATCGCCTTCGCCATCAGCCTGGCGCGGGCGTCGGTGCGGTAGAGCGCCGCGCTGTCGGCGCGGGATCTGCTCTCTGGGATCCTGATGAAGCTCCGCTCCCTTTCGCTCCTGCTTACCGGTCTTTTTGTTGGCGCCGCCGACTCCGCTCCTGCGGCTGAGGAGGTTGAAATCCTCTGGGACAAATTTGGCGTCGGCCACATCTACGCGCAGAATCTTGAGGGCCTCTTTTACGGCTATGGTTACGCCCAGCTGAAGAGCCACGGGAACTTGATCCTCAAGCTTTACGGCGAGTCGCGCGGCCGGGCCGCCGAGTATTGGGGCGCCGCGGGCGAGAACGGACCGACGGCCAATCTCGAAAACGACCGCTGGGTCCGCGTCAATGAAGCCCCCGCCCGCGCCGACCGCTGGCTCGCCGGGCAAACGCCGGAGTATCAGCGCAACTTCGCCGCATTCGCCGCCGGCATGAATGCCTATGCCGAGCTTCATCCCGAGGCGCTCGATCCCGCCCGGCGCAAGGTGCTGCCGATCCGTCCGGTCGACTCGCTGCTTCATGTGCATCGGATCGTCCACTTCGGTTACATGAGCTCGATGCGCGCCGTTGAAGCGGCGGTGAAGGCCGGTCCCGCGCCCAACATCGCCGAGTCCAACGCCTGGGCCCTGGCGCCGTCCCGCACGGCCGCCGGCAAGCCGCTCCTACTCATGAATCCCCACCTGCCGTGGCGCGATTGGTCGATCTACTACGAGGCTCATCTCAACGCGCCCGGAATTCATCTCTATGGTTCGAGTCAGGTCGGATTTCCGATGCTGCGATTTGTTTTCAGCGACGTGCTCGGATTTACGCAGACGGTAAACAACATCGACGCCAGCGATCTCTACAAACTCACGCTCGCGCCCGACGGCGCCGGCTATGTTTTTGACGGTGCGGTGAAGCCGTTTGAGCGGACCGAGGATGAAATCAAGATTCTCCAGCCCGACGGTTCGTTCCTGACCGAGTCGCTCGTCGTGCGAAAGTCCGTGCACGGCCCGGTGGTCTGGGATCGCGACGGGGTGACGCTGGCCGTCCGGACGGCGGGGTTGGACCGTCCGTTTATGATCGAGCAATATTGGAAAATGGCGCTCGCCCCGTCGTTCGAGGCGTATGAGACGCAGCTAAAACGGCTGGAGGTGCCCACCTTCAACATCACTTACGCAGACCGCGACGGCAACATCATGTATCTTTACAACGGCACCCTGCCGAAACGCGCCTCCGGCGACGCCGCCACATGGGCCGGTATCATACCCGGCGACACTTCGGCCACGCTTTGGACAGAGGTTCACCCTTACGCCGATCTGCCCAAGGTCATCGATCCGCCGAGCGGCTGGGTGCAGAACACCAACAACCCGCCTTGGCTCGCGACCTTCCCCGGCCTGCTTGATCCCGCCAACTTTCCGCCGTCCATCGGCGGCACCTCGGCCTCGTTTCGCACCATGGGTTCTCTGCGAATGCTCCACGAAGATTCGAGCGTGAGTTTCGAAGAACTGCTCGCCTACAAACATTCGACGCGCCTCGAGTTGGCCGACCGGTTGCTCGACGAGTTGATTGCCGCCGCCGAAGACCAAGGCTCCGCGTCCGCCAAGGCGGCCGCGGCCGTCTTGAAATCTTGGGATCGTCGCACCGATAACGGCAGCCGCGGAGCGCTGCTCTTCGAAAATTTTGCCCAAAAGCTCATGGGACCGACGCTCGCCGACCGAAAGATTTTCGCCGTCGCCCCCGACTGGCGACAGCCATTGACCACCCCTCGCGGGCTCAAGGATCCCACCGCCGCCGTTGCCCTGCTCGAGTCGGCCGCGAGCGACACGCTCAAACGCTTCGGTGCGCTCGACGCGCCTTGGGGCGAGTTTCGGCGCTTTCAAGTCGGTGCGACCGACCTCCCGGCCAACGGCGCGACCGGATCGCTCGGCACGTTTCGCGTGATGCAGTTTTCCCCGGTGGCCAAAGACTCGCCGAAGCAGAAGGCCACGTTTGGCGACACCGTGGTGATGGCGGTGGAGTTCGGTCGCCCGGTGCGCGCCTCGGTGCTCACGAGCTACGGCAACAGCTCGCAGCCGGGCAGCCCGCATCAGACCGATCAACTGGGTCTGCTCAGCGACATGAAGCTGCGTCCGGCATTGCTCACCCGCACCGACGTCGAGGCAAATCTCGAAAGCCGCGAACGCCTTCAGCGGTAGACGCCGCCGCCGAGTAAGCGCTCGCCGTCGTAGAGAGCGAAGATCTGGCCGCTGGCGAGCGCGCGCTGGGGGTCACGGAATGAAACCCGCGCAGTTCCGTCTGATTCCGGGGTAAACGTGATGGGAACCCGTGGATCGCGATAGCGCACGCGGCCCTCGAGGGCGCACGGCGCGGTGATCGGTTCGTCGGTCCAGCTCAGGCTGTGCACGTCCACGTCGTGCTGAAAGAGGCCGGGCGCACCGAGTTGGTCGAAAGCCACGAGCAGAGCGTTGTCCGGAGCGCGCTTGCCGACAACAACGTAAGCTTGGCCATCGGTGTTGGACGGAATGCCGATGCCTTTGCGCTGGCCGAGCGTGAAGTAGTGCAGCCCTCGGTGTTCGCCGAGCACGTGCTCGTCGCTGGCGCGAAGAATGGGGCCCGGTTTCTCCGGCACGTAGGCGCGGAGGAAATCGTGCATCTTCACTTCGCCGATAAAGCAGATGCCTTGGCTGTCCTTTTTTTCCGCCGTAGCCAGACCGGCCTCGCGTGCAAGTTGGCGAAGCGCGGGCTTTTCAAGGTGGCCGATCGGAAAGCGGGCGTCGCGGAGCTGGGGTTGATCGAGGAGCGCGAGGAAGTAGGACTGGTCTTTGTTTTTGTCGACGCCTTCGAGCAGGTCGCAGCGGCCGTCTTCGTGCTCGATGCGGCGGGCGTAGTGGCCGGTCGCGACCGCGCCGAAGCCGTGATCTTTCGCCCAGGCCCGCAACACGCCGAACTTGATCTCGCGGTTGCACATCACGTCGGGGTTCGGCGTCAGGCCCCAGGCGTAGCCGTCGAGCAGGTAGTGGACGACGCGCTCCCGGTAGTCGCGCATCAGATTGACGACTTGGAACTCGATGCCGATTTTATCCGCGACGCGGCGGGCGTCTTCGATGTCCTGCATCCATGGGCAGTGTCCGACGACGTTGTCCTCGTTGATCCAGTTCTTCATGTAGGCCCCGGCGATGTCGTGGCCTTCCCGCTTGAGCAGGAGAGCGGCGACGGAGCTGTCCACTCCGCCCGAAAGCGCGACGAGGATTTTTTTGGCGGGGGCCATTTTTTGAATTCCGGGAAGACGACGCGGCGGCCCGGCGCTTTGTCAAATGAACGCGACGAAGTTCCCTTGCCGGGATTTCCGCTTGTGCGGCGGTCGGCCCGGCAAATGCTCTTCCTTCCACATGGCTGAACCTGCCCATCGTATCGTCAGAGCTTGGCTCGATTCGCTCACCACGGGCGTGATCGAATTGGATCGCGACTGGCGGGGTTCGCGGTCGCCTCAGTTCACGTTTGGCGACCAGTGTCCGGCCCCATCGGGATTGGCGATGGACTCGGGGCTGATGGCGGCCGTGGCTTACCGCTATTTTGTGAAAGCCACCGGCGAGTTTGTCTTCGCCCTTACGCCGGAGCACGGCACGGAGATCGATCCGAAGCGCGATGCGATTTACGTCGCGGGCGATTTCAACGGCTGGCAGGCGGCGGTGGGCCGCGAGGAGTGGCGGCTTCAACCGCAGATTTTCGACGGTGAAGAGGTGCTGCTTTGGACCGGGTCGGCTGAGAATCTGCTAAATCCGCCCGGCCAACGGTTCAAGTTTGTGACGGGAGAGCACCATTGGCTCGGGTTGCCCGACGATGCTCCCAACGCCGTCGGGGACGGGGCTGGTAATTTCAACCGCGTCATCGATCCCCAGCGCACCGGGCGGCACTTGTGGCGGTTTACGCTGAGCCAGCCTCTGGATTTGGCCGAAGCCAATTCGGTCGCGTGGGCCAACCGTCCGGGGATCGACGCGGTTCCGATTGCTCCCCGCAGCTTTTTTTTCGGCCTCAAATCCGATTTGCCGCTGGGTGCGATCGTGCGTGGCGATGAGACGGTTTTCCGACTTTTTGCTCCGCGCGCCCGCAGCGTCACTTTGTTCTTTTGTGCCGAGTTGGCCGAGCGACCGCAGGCACAACGGCAGTCGCTGGTTCGCCGGCCCGACGCAGACGGGAAGGCGGGCGTTTGGGAGATCGCGTTGGGCCGCAATCTTCACGGCTGGCTTTATTGGTATCAGGTCGACGGCGTGCGCGAGGGAGCGGGCCGGTTCGATCCGATGATGCCGGTGCTCGATCCTTACGCGCTCGCCGTGCTGCATCATGACGGTCCCGGGATCGTGCTCGACCGGGCGTGGATCGGGGAGGGTGACCGGAGTTTCAAGACGCCGGCATGGCACGATCTCGTCATGGTGGAGGCTCATGTGCGCGATCTCGTCGTCCATGCGCCGGTGAAGGCCACGCCCGAGGAGCGCCGGGGCTTCACCGGTTTGAGAAAGTGGGTCGAGAGCCCGGAGTTCTATCTGCATCACCTCGGGGTCAACTGCGTGGAGCTTCAGCCCGTGCAGGAGTTCGACGACCTGACGGTGGACGAGTATCATTGGGGCTACATGACGAACAACTGGTTCGCGCCGGAGAGCAGCTACGCGCTCACGCCGGCGCGCGCTTCCGGGGTGCGGGAGCTCCAGGACTTGGTGCGGGCCTTCCATGGGCGGGGGATGGCGGTCGTTCTTGATGTGGTTTACAACCATGTGGGAGTGCCGGCGCATTTGTTGTTCATCGACCGGCTGTATTATTTCGAACAGGACGCCGCCGGTGATCTCGCCAACTGGAGCGGCTGCGGAAACGACGTCCGCGCGCGCTCGGCGATGGCCAAACGCCTCATCATCGACAGCTGCATCCATCTCATCGAGGCCTACGGAATCGACGGCTTCCGCTTCGATCTCGCCGAGTTGATCGGGGCCGACGTATTGCGGGAAATCGAGGTCGCGCTGAAGCGGGTGAAATCCGATGTGATCCTCATCGCGGAGCCTTGGAGTTTTCGCGGGCACATCGCTGGGGCGTTGCGCGACACGGGCTGGGCGTCTTGGAACGACGGCTACCGGGATTTCGTCCGCGACTACGTGCGCGGTGGCGGCACGGCCGGGCGCCTGGAGTATTTTCTGCGGGGTTCACCGTGGTATTTTGCCAAATGGCCCGCGCAGACGGTCAATTACACCGAGTCGCACGACGACCGCTGCTGGATCGACGTCATCACGGAGAATCCCGGCAACAACGGTTTTTCTCCCACCGCCAACGATCGTCGCCGCACCCACTTGATGGCGGCGGTGCTGTTTATGTCGCTCGGTGTGCCCATGCTGGCGGCGGGGCAGGATTTCCTGAGGTCCAAGCAAGGCGTCACCAACACCTACCTGCGTGGTGATCTTAACGCTCTGGACTATCGTCGGCTGTATCGCCACCTGAGCACGCACACCTACTTCGCCGACTGGATTGCGTTTCGCCGGAGTGAGCTCGGGCGTCTGCTCCGGCACTACTCCCGGCCGGGCGAGGGCTTTTTCCAGTTCATCCATTCGGAGGCTTCGCCGGCTTTGGCCGTGGTTTACAACGCCGACCGCTCGATCGGATCGGCGCGGTTGCTTTTTGCGATCAATGCAACCTTGGGCGATGCGACCCTCGCGTTGGGTGCCGAGCTTTCCGGCACCGGCGCGTGGCGCCAGCTTGCGGATCACGAGCGTTTTTACGCTGAAACCAGCCGCGCGGCACTGACTCCGGTCGAGGCCGATCTGACACTTCCCGCTCTAGGCTGCGGGCTTTGGGTGGGTGACGAATAGGTGACACAATCCGTCCTCAAAACCCCTTGCCAGCGTATCGGCGCACTGTTCTTTCATGAGGCCTCCGCGCCTGCGCGGATTCAGTCGGTCAAGAACTAGCAAATAACACCTAAAAACACGGAGTCTAAAATGGCAGTCAAAGTCGCAATCAATGGTTTCGGACGTATCGGTCGCCTCGTTTTCCGCGCTCTCGTTGAGCAAGGTCTGCTCGGCACCACCCTCGATGTGGTCGCCGTCGGCGATATCGTCCCCGCCGACAATCTCGCTTACCTCGTCAAATACGACTCAACGCAGGGCAAATTTGCCGGCACCGTGTCGTCCAAGAAGTCTTCCCCGGATAAAGCCGAAGACGATGTTTTGGTGATCGACGGTAAGGAAATCCTGGTCGTCTCCGCCAAATCTCCGGCCGAACTGCCGTGGGCAAAACTCGGGGTTGATATCGTGATCGAGTCCACCGGCCTCTTTACCGAAGCGGAAAAAGCCAAGGGTCACATCACCGCCGGCGCCAAGAAGGTCATCATCTCCGCGCCGGCCAAAGGCGAAGACATCACCATCGTCATGGGCGTTAACGACGAGAAGCTCGACCTCGCGGTGCACAGCATCATCTCGAATGCGTCCTGCACGACGAACTGCCTCGCGCCGCTCGTCCACGTTCTGCTCAAAGAGGGCTTTGGTCTCGAAGAGGGTCTCATGACCACGATCCACTCCTACACCGCCACGCAAAAGACCGTGGACGGCCCGTCGAAGAAGGACTGGAAGGGCGGCCGTTCCGCTGCGATCAACATCATCCCGTCCAGCACCGGTGCCGCCAAGGCCACCGCGCTCGTGTTGCCAGCGACCAAGGGCAAGCTCACCGGCATGTCGTTCCGCGTGCCAACCCCGACGGTTTCCGTCGTGGATCTGACGTTCCGCAGCACCAAGGAAACCTCCCTCAAGGAGATCAACGCCGCGATCAAGAACGCGTCCGAGACCTACCTGAAGGGTATCCTCGGCTACACGTCCGACGAGGTTGTCTCCTCGGACTTCATCCACGACAAGCAGTCGTCGATTTACGATGCCGGTTCCTCGATCGAGCTGAACTCGAAGTTCTTCAAGCTCGTGTCCTGGTATGACAACGAGTGGGGCTATTCCAACCGCGTCGTCGATCTCACCAAGGTGATCGCCGCGAAGCTCTAAGCGTCCACGGCGCTCCCCAGCAGCGAGTAGTGAGCAGCGAGTAGCCGGCATCCCGCCGCCTTCGCCGCTCCTACTCGTTTTTCTTTTCCGAGTTTGAGCCTGCCAACTGCTCGCCACCCACCACCCACCAATTCTTCCTCCCATGCCAAAATTCAAATCCATCCGCGACCTCGACCTCTCCGGCAAGCGCGTCCTCATGCGCGTCGACTTCAACGTCCCGCAGGACAAGGTCACCGGCGCCATCACCAACACCCAGCGCATCGTTGCGGCGCTGCCGTCGATCAAGTTCGCCTTGGAAAAGGGCGCGTCGGTGGTGCTCATGTCGCACCTCGGCCGGCCCGATGGCCAGAAGGTCGCCAAGTTCTCGCTCAAGCCCATCGCCACGGAGTTGGAGAAACTCCTCGGCCGGCCCGTGACGTTTCTTGATG
>CALSBN010000044.1:0-26506 GCA_943373185.1 Opitutus sp. GAS368
CCGATGTCAGGAAAATGGTCGATTGAGACGGTCTTCCAGTCCCAACGGGGCGAAACATTCCCCACGCCCATGAGCAAATCCAAAACATCCACCATAGAAGTGAAGGGAACCAGCGTCACGGTTCTCTCGGCCAAGGAAGGTGATTACATATCTCTCACGGATATGCTTCGGGCCAAGGACGGAGACTTTTTCATCGCTGATTGGCTCCGCAATAGGAACACAGTGGAGTTCCTCGGCATCTGGGAGACCGTCTTCAATCCGGATTTTAATTATGGCGAATTCGCCATAATTAAAAGTCAGGCTGGACTGAATAGCTACAAGATCAGCGTTAAGGACTGGGTCGAAAAAACCAACGCGATCGGTCTCCGGGCAACTGCGGGGCGCTATGGCGGCACCTACGCCCATCCTGACATCGCCTTTGAATTCGGAATGTGGATCAGCCCGGAATTCAAAATTTATCTGGTGAAAGAGTTCCGTCGCCTCAAGGACGACGAAAATGACCGCCTCAAGCTGAATTGGAACCTCCAGCGCACCCTCGCCAAGATCAACTACCGCATCCACACCGACGCCATCAAGGAGACCCTCATTCCCGCCGCCGTCACCAAAGCCCAGGCCAGCCTCGTTTACGCTAGCGAGGCCGACCTGCTCAACGTCGCCCTCTTCGGGCAGACCGCGAAGCAATGGCGCGACGCCCACCCCGACGCCGATGGCAACATCCGCGACCACGCCCCGCTGGAGCAACTCGTCGTCCTCACCAACCTCGAAAGCCTCAACTCCGCGCTCATCCGCCAAGGCCTTTCCCAGCCGGAACGCCTGCTCAAACTCAACGAAATCGCCATCACCCAGATGCGCACCCTGTTGACCGATCATAACGTCAAACGGCTAAAATGATGAGCAGTAAGACAAAAACCACCGCCACGAAGGAAGAGGCAAGGCCCGCGCTGGTGCCGAAGCTGCGGTTTCCGGAGTTTCAGGATGCGGACGGGTGCCGTATCAGGAAACTCAATGAGTTATTGTATGAAGCAAAACACCGCAACAGAACGCTCGCGCTTGGCCCGAGCGATGTGCTGTCCGTTTCGGGAGATCATGGTTGCGTAAACCAGATTGAGTTCATGGGCCGGTCCTACGCAGGAGTGACTGTGAAGGACTATCATGTCGTTGAGCAGGGTGACATTGTTTACACCAAGAGCCCGCTGAAAAGGAATCCTTACGGCATCATCAAAGAAAACAAAGGGAAGCGTGGTATAGTTTCGACGTTATATGCCGTCTATCGGCCTTACCCCTGTTGCTCTGCGACCTACTTGGATCATTTCTTTTCGGTCGATTACAACCTGAATGCCTACTTGCAGCCCATTGTTAAGAAGGGGGCAAAGAATGACATGAAGGTGAATAACGCCGATGTTCTTAAAGGAGACATCTGCGCCCCCGAACTGCCCGAACAACAAAAAATCGCCGATTGCCTGAATTCGGTGGATGAGCTGATCGCCGCGCAAGCGCTGAAACTGGACGCGCTCAAGACCCATAAAAAAGGGCTTATGCAGCAGCTTTTCCCCAGCGAAGGCAAAACCCAACCCCGACTCCGCTTCCCCGAATTCCAAAATGCCGGGGAGTGGGTGGAAACGACCTTGGGAGCAGCCTGTCGCATGCAGGCGGGCAAGTTTGTCTCCGCCTCTGATATTCGAGAGAAAAACGCCGAAGGGTTATTTCCGTGTTATGGCGGGAACGGCCTCCGGGGTTACACGACCACTTTCACCCACTCCGGGAAGTATCCACTAATCGGTCGGCAGGGCGCACTCTGCGGCAATGTTAAACTTGGCCTTGGTCAATTTCACGCAACCGAACACGCGGTAGTTGTTACCCCGAAAAACAACGTCGCAGTCGATTGGTTATTTTACCTATTGGATTTTCTAAACCTCAATCAATACGCCACTGGACAAGCACAGCCGGGTTTGTCGGTCGATGTTTTGGATAAGGTTCCAGTATCCATTTCAAACCAAGCGCCCGAACAACAACGCATCGCCGACTGCCTGACCCGCCTCGACGACCTCATCGCCGCGCAAACCCAAACGCTCGAAGCCCTCAAGACCCACAAGCAAGGCCTGATGCAGCAGCTTTTCCCCTCCCCGGAGGCGGCGTCGGTATGAACGCGACGCCCGCACGTTTCCGCCGCCGCGCAGCCCCGCCGACCATTTTCCTGGCGTCACGAAAATGGTTACGCCCCACCCAAGCTGGAAATATTCCCCTGCATCTCCCCAACATTATTGAGGACGGAGAGTTACGGGAGGCCGCAACTGTCAAGGAATCCTTGACCGTTGCCCCGTTGGACGGGCCCTAACCAATCATGAACAAAGAAATAATCCTCCAGATGAGCAACCAGTTCGACGGACTGGTGCGAGTTCACCCCGACGCGCCCGAGGTGGAGTTTTGGTTCGCCCGCGACTTGCAGGAGCCGCTCGGCTACGCTCGCTGGGAAAACTTCCTCACCGCCCTCAATCGGGCCATCGAGTCATGCAACACAACAGGTTACGATCCGGGGCATCATTTTCGTGGCGTCACGAAAATGATCGCTCTCGGCAAGGGCGGGCAGCGGGAAATCGAGGACTTCATGCTCACGCGCTACGCGTGTTACCTCATCGCACAGAACGGCGACCCCCGCAAGGAACCCATCGCCTTCGCCCAGAGCTACTTTGCCGTCCAGACCCGCAAGCAGGAGCTGATCGCGGAGCGCTTGGAACTGATGCGCCGATTGGAAGCCCGGGAGAAACTGCGAGCCTCCGAAAAGGCGCTTTCGGACAACATCTTTGAGCGCGGTGTGGACGATGAGGGTTTTGGCCGCATCCGCTCCAAGGGCGATGCCGCGCTCTTCGGCGGGCACACCACGCAGGCCATGAAGGACAAGCTCGGCATCACCCAATACCGACCGCTGGCGGACTTTTTGCCTACCCTCACCATTGCGGCCAAGAACCTGGCCACGGAGATGACCAACCACAACGTGCAACAGGCCGACCTGCGCGGCGAAACCGCCATCACCCGCGAACACGTGCAGAACAACAGTAGCGTTCGCGACATGCTCGTTCAACGCGGTATCCGTCCCGAAAGCCTGCCGCCGTCGGAGGACATCAAGAAGTTGGAGCGCCGGGTAAAAACCGACGAAAAGAAACTGGAAAAACAAGCCGGCCACCTGCCGAAACCCGCCATGGACACCAATTCCGATAACCAACAGCCGCTCTTGTAATGACCGACACCAACCAAAAGAAGCTGGGCTCCACCCTCTGGGGCATCGCCGACCAACTGCGCGGGGCGATGGATGCGGACGACTTCCGCGACTACATGCTGTCCTTCCTCTTCCTGCGCTACCTCTCGGACAACTACGAGACGGCGGCGAAAAAGGAACTCGGCAAAGACTATCCCGCGCTGCCGGCCGACGACCGCCGTGTGCCGCTGGCCCTCTGGTATGCCAACAACCCGGACGACATCCCCGCCTTCGAGAAACAGATGCGCCGCAAGGTGCATTACGTCATCCAGCCCGCGCACCTCTGGAACAGTATCGCTGGCATGGCCCGCACCCAGAACGCCGACCTGCTCAACACGCTCCAAGCCGGTTTCAAATACATCCAGGACGAGTCCCTCGAGAGCACCTTTGACGGCCTCTTTTCCGAGATCGATCTCGCCTCGCCCAAACTCGGCAAGGTCTATGCCGACCGAAACGCCAAGCTCTGCACCATCATCCAAAAAATCGCCGAGGGCCTGAACGAGTTTTCCACCGACATCGACGCGCTGGGCGATGCTTACGAATACCTCATCGGCCAGTTCGCCGCCGGGTCCGGCAAGAAAGCTGGCGAGTTCTACACCCCGCAGCAGATTTCCGACATCCTCTCCACCATCGTTACGCTCGACAGCCAATCCCCCGACCAAGGCCCCAAGAAGCGGCTCGAAAGCGTGCTCGATTTCGCCTGCGGCTCCGGCTCCCTCCTGCTCAACGTGCGCAAGCGCATGGGCCCGCAAGGCATCGGCAAAATCTACGGCCAGGAAAAGAACATCACCACCTACAACCTCGCCCGCATGAACATGCTGCTGCACGGGGTGAAGGACACGGAGTTCGAAATCTTCCACGGCGACACCCTCACCAACGAGTGGGACATCCTCCGCGAGCTGAACCCGGCCAAGAAACCCAGCTTCGACGCCATCGTCGCCAATCCGCCCTTCAGCTACCGCTGGGAACCCACCGACGCCCTGGGTGACGACGTGCGTTTCAAAAACCACGGCCTCGCCCCCAAGTCCGCCGCCGACTTCGCCTTTCTCCTCCACGGCTTCCACTACCTCAAAGATGAGGGCGTGATGGCCATCATCCTCCCCCACGGCGTGCTCTTCCGTGGCGGTGCCGAGGAACGCATCCGCCAAAAACTGCTCAAAGACGGCCACATCGACACCGTCATCGGCCTGCCCGCGAACCTCTTTTACTCCACCGGCATCCCGGTCTGCATCCTCGTGCTCAAGAAGTGCAAGCAGCCCGACGACGTGCTCTTCATCAACGCCGCCGAGCACTTCGTAAAAGGCAAACGCCAGAACCAACTTACGACGGAGCACATCGCCAAAATCATCGAGACCTACAAGTTTCGAAAAGAGGAGCCCCGCTACTCCCGCCGCGTGGAGATGGCCGAGATCGAGAAAAACGAGTTCAACCTAAACATCTCCCGCTACATCAGCACCGCGACCGCCGAGGAAGAAATCGACCTCGCCGCGACTCACGCCGAGCTAGTCGAGATCGAGCGCGCGATCCAAACGGCGACGAGGAAGCACAACGCGTTCTTGAAGGAACTAAAGCTGCCCGCACTGCCTTCCGCGGAGTAGCCGCACGGATCGCGCCCAGCATCCCGGGCGCTTGAAAAGCTATCGGACAAATCGTCAGACTGTCCGTCACTCCCAGTCGTTGAAGCCGACCACTGCCGCTTCAATTTCCCCACGCACATGCGCCCCACCCTAGCTCTGATCGCCGCGTCGCTCCTTCTCTCCCTTCCCTCCTTCTCTCAATCTCCGACTTCTCCGCCCGATCCCCTCGCTTGGCCCGAGATCACCCGCGAAAACAAACCCTGGACCCGTTGGTGGTGGCCCGGCAGCGGCGTCGATAAAGCCAGCCTCACCCGCCAACTCGAACAATTCGCCGCCGCCGGCCTCGGTGGCGTGGAGATCACTCCCATCTACGGCGCGAAGGGCTACGAGGACCGCTACGTCGATTTCCTCACGCCAAAATGGGTCGAACTGCTCGAGCACACCGGCCGCGAAGCCCAACGCCTCGGCCTCGGCGTCGATATGGCCACCGGCACCGGCTGGCCCTTTGGCGGCCCATGGGTCTCGCCCGCCGACGCCGCGCAAAAGGTCGTTCTCAACCCCGCCGGCCAGCCCGTGACCGAGCCCACCAAACAACTCGTCAAACGCCCCGCCCCCGGCGGCGAGGGCTTCGTCCTCGATCCGTATTCGCCCGACGCCCTCGGTCGCTACCTCGCCAAATTCGACGAGGCCTTCACCGCCGCCAAACTCCCCCGCGGCCTCATCCGCGGACAGTTCCACGACTCCTTCGAATACTACGGCGCCAACTGGACCGCGCAGCTCCCCGAAAAATTCCGCGCGATGCACGGCTACGATATCCAACCCTACGCCGCCGCCCTCCTTGCCCGGTCACCCGCCAGCGTCACCACCGTCGACCGCGACACCCTCGGACGCATCAAGAGCGACTACCGCGAGACCCTCGCCCAGCTCCACCTCGACTATCTCCGTGCATGGGTGAAGTGGTCGCACGATCGCGGCTACCTTGTCCGCAACCAATCTCACGGCGCCCCTGGCAACCTTCTCGATCTCTACGCCAACGCCGACATCGCCGAAACCGAGATCTTCGGCTCCACCCCGTTCCCCATTCCCGGCCTCCGCCGCGACGTCGCCGACATTGCCAACAACAACCAAGACCTGCCCGAGTCCCTCGTCGTCCGCCTTGCCTCCTCCGCCGCCCACGTCGCCGGGCACACGCTCGCTTCCTCCGAAAGCGCGACATGGCTCCGCGATCATTGGAAAGAGTCACTCGCCTTCGTGAAGCCCGAGCTCGACCGCATTCTTGCCGACGGCATCAACCACATTTTCTACCACGGCGCCGTCTTCTCGCCTCAAGACGTCCCTTGGCCCGGCTGGCTCTTCTACGCCTCCACGCAGTTCAATCCCCAGAACACCTGGTGGGACGACTTCGGCGCGCTCAACCGCTACATCGGCCGTGTGCAATCCGTCCTCCAACGCGGCTCGCCCGACAACGACATCCTCCTCTACTGGCCCTTCGCCGACCTCCTCGACGACGAGTCTGGCAACGTAAAGATGTTCACCGTCCACCACGCAAAATGGCTCACCGAACAACCCGTCGGGAAGCTCGCCCGCCAACTCATGGACCGGGGCTACACCTTCGATTACATCTCCGACGCCCAACTTCAGCAAACCCGCGCCGAATCCGGCGCCCTCATCACCAACGGCAAGACCCGCTATCAAGTGATCGTTGTGCCCGCCACCCGCCGCATGCCCGTTGCTACGCTGCAAAAACTCGCCGCCCTCGCCGCGTCCGGAGCCAAGATCATCTTCGAAAAACTCCCCGAAGACGTCCCCGGCTTCGGCCGCCTCGCCGAGCGCCGCGCCGACTTCAAAGCCGCCCTCGCCTCTCTCGCTCCGCGGGCAACGGTCAACTCCGACATCCTCACCGCCGTCGCGCCCCACGCCCGTCGCGAGGCCCTCGCCGATCACGGCCTGAGTTTCATCCGCCGCGCCGCCGCCCGCGGCGCCCACGACTATTTTGTCACCAATCTCACCGCGCTTCCCTTCGCCGGCTGGGTGAAACTCGGGCGCCATGCCGCCATGGTCCGAATCCTCAATCCGCTCGACGGAGGCGACGGCGTCGCCGCCACCGGCCCCGGCGGCATTTATCTCGAACTTTCCCCGGGCGAGTCGCTCCTGCTTCGCACCGATTCCGCAAAATCCGTGGCACCGGCCTGGCCCTACCGCCAACCCGCCGCCGCGCCCATCGCGCTCACCGGCACTTGGAAAATCTCCTTCGCCAAAGGCGGCCCAGAACTCCCGCCCGCCCTCGAAACCACCGCCCTCAAATCGTGGACCGATCTCGGCGGCGACGAAACCAAACGCTTCGGCGGCACCGCCCGCTATCGCCTCGAATTTGACGCTCCCCCCGCGAAAGCCGACGACTGGCTACTCGACCTCGGCGACGTCCGCGAAAGCGCTCGCGTTATCCTCAACGGCCAGCCCGTCACCACCGCTTGGAGTCTTCCGTTCCGCGTGCGCATCGCCGGCCAACTCCTGAAGCCCGGTCGCAACGTCCTCGAACTCGACGTCACCAACCTCGCCGCCAACCGCATCCGCGACATGGATCAGCGCAAACTCCCTTGGAAAATCATGCGCGACGCCAATGTCGTTAACATCAACTACAAGCCCTTTGATGCCTCCGGTTGGCCGCTCACCCCCAGCGGCCTGCTCGGCCCCGTGACCCTCACGCCGCTGAAGGTTTTCCAACCCTAAACGGCCCGCCGTTTGCTACTCGGGCCCCATGCCCCTGCTCCAGCGTCTGCGCACCCTCGGTCCCGGTCTCATCCTTGCCGCCGCCGGCATCGGCGCGGGCGACGTCGTGGTCGCCTCCGTCACCGGCATCAAGTTCGGCCCCACTCTGCTCTGGGCCATCGCGGTCACCGCCGCGTTGAAGTTCGTCCTCACCGAGGGCCTCGCCCGCTGGCAGCTCGCCACCGGTGAAACGATCACCCGCGCCTGGGTCACCCGGTTCCCGCGCTGGGTTTCCATCCTTTTCGCCGGCTATCTTCTCTTCTGGACCTTTCTCGTCGGCGCGTCCCTCAGCAGTGCCTGCGGGATTGCGGGCGCCAGCTTTTTTCCGGGTCTCTCGGTCCCGGTGTGGGGCGCGATTCACGCCGCGTTTGCCGCATTGCTCGTCGCGCTCAATCGCTACTCAAGTTTCCAAAAACTCATCAAGCTCCTCGTCGCCGTCATGGCGGTGAGCGTCGTGATCTGCGCGTTTCTCGCCGCTCCTCCGACCGCCGAGGTGTTAAAGGGATTGTTCGTCCCCCTTCTTCCCGCCACGGGCGGAGGTGCCGCGGTTCTATCCTTGTTGGGCGGCATCGGCGGCAGCGTGACGGTGATCTGTTATAGCTACTGGCTCCGTGCCGAAGGCTGGAGCGGAGCCGAAAAACTCTCCGTCGTCCGCGGAGATGTCCGGCTTGCCTACGTGTTCACGGGCATCTTCGGCATCGCCCTTTGCGTCATCGCCGCCGGAGTCCACGCGCAAGCCGCCTCCGGCGCACGCATCGCCTTGGAAATCGCCGCGCGCCTCGGCGACGTCGCCGGCCCGATCCCGCGCGGCCTCTTCTTGATCGGCTTCTGGGCCACGGTCTTCACCGCCATGCTCGGCGTCTGGCAGGGGGTGCCGCACATCTACGAAGACCTCTACGCGGCTTGGCGCGGTTCACCGCCCGCAACCCCCAACCGCCCGCTCTACCTCGGCGCCCTCGTATTCTTGGCCGGTCCGCCCCTCTACTTTCTCTGGCACCGCCAGCCCGTGGCCATCGTGCTCACGTTTTCCATCGCGGGCGCGTTCTTCATGCCTTTTCTCGCGGCCACCCTGCTTTACCTGAACAACCGCCGCGCTTGGGTCGGCAACCTTGCCAACGGCCGCCTCGGCAATGCCGCGTTGGTCCTCTGCCTGCTCGTTTTCGGCGTGGTTTGCGCCCGCGAGGTCATCGCCGCGCTCGGTTGAGGAAAAATCCGGCGTCGTTCGCGCCGCTTGATTTTTTCCAGAGTCTGCTAAGATAGCGGGCTCCGTCGGCGTTCGCGCCGGTCGGTTCCTTTCCACAGACTCAGTCCTCATCTCTCAAAATCCCATTATGTCCACCACCGCTCCGCAAAAATTCGAGTTCCAAGCCGAGATCAAGCAGCTGCTCGATATCGTCATCCACTCGCTCTACACGGAGAAGGAAATCTTCGTCCGCGAGCTGGTTTCCAATGCTTCCGACGCCCTTGAGAAGCTCCGCCACACCCAGATCACGGAAAAAGACATCTTCGACGACAAGGCCGAGCTCGAGATCAGCCTCACCACCGACGATAAAGCCAAGACCCTCACGATCCAAGACTCCGGCATCGGCATGACGCGCGACGAGCTCGTCAAAAACCTCGGCACCATCGCCCACTCCGGCTCCAAGCAGTTCCTAAAGGCCCTCGGCGAAAACGGCGCCAAGAACTCCAATCTCATCGGCCAGTTCGGCGTCGGTTTCTACTCCGCGTTCATGGTCGCGAAGTCCGTCAAAGTTTACTCCAAATCCTGGCGCACCACCGAGCCCGGCCACGTCTGGTCCAGCGACGGCTCCGGCAGCTACGAGGTCGAGGAGGCCGCCGATCTGCCCCGCGGCTCCAAGATCGTCATCGAGCTCAAGGACGACTGCGGCGACTACTCCGCCGACTGGAAGATCAAGGAAATCCTCGAGCGCTACAGCGCGTTCGTGTCGTTCCCGATCAAGCTCAACGGCAAACATATCAACACCGTCCAGGCCCTCTGGCTCCGTTCAAAGAACGAGATCAAGGACGAGGAATACACCGAGTTCTACAAGTTTCAGGCCCACGCCCACGACGACCCGCGCCTCCGCCTGCACTTCAGCGCCGACGCCCCGCTCGCCATCAACGCCCTCCTCTTCGTCCCCAAGGACAACACAGAAAAGTTCGGCATGTCCCGCCTCGAGGCGTCCGTCTCGCTCTACTGCCGCAAGGTCCTCATCGACGCCAAGCCCAAGGACCTGCTCCCCGAGTGGCTCCGCTTCATGAAGGGCGTCATCGATAGCGAAGACCTCCCGCTCAACATCTCCCGCGAGACAATGCAGGACCGTTCTCTCATCGAGAAACTCAACAAGGTCGTCACGAAGCGCTTCCTCAAATTCCTCTCCGAGGAAGCCGAAGCCCGCCCCGACACCTACAACGAGTTCTACGCCGAATTCGGCATCTTCCTCAAGGAAGGCGCCGCCATGGACTACACGCACAAGGAGCAACTCACGAAGCTCCTCCGCTTCGAGTCCTCCCTCACCGACAAGGGCAAGACCACCTCGCTCGCCGACTACGTCACCCGCATGGGCGCCGAGCAAAAAGAGATTTACTACCTCGTCGGCCCCAACCGCGCCGCCCTCGAAGCCGGCCCGTATCTCGAAGGCTTCAAGGCCCGCAACCTCGAGGTCATCTTCTGCTACGAGGCCGTCGATGAATACGTCATGAGCAACGTCCGCGAGTTCGACGGCAAGAAGCTCACCGCCGCCGACCACGCCGACGTCAAACTCTCCGACCTCCCAAAGCCCGAGGGCGCCCTCAGCGAAGACGACACCAAGAAGCTCACCGCCTGGCTCAAGGATACCCTCGGCGCCCGCGTCGAGGAGGTCAAAGCCTCCGACCGCCTCGTCGATTCCCCGGCCCTCGCCGTCAACGCCGACAAGTTCATGTCCCCCCAAATGCGCCGCATGATGAAGGCCATGAAGAAGGACGGCGCCGACGAGCCCGTGAAGGTCACCCTCGAGATCAACCCGCGCTCCGTCGTGATGAAGCGCCTCTTCGAGACGCACGCCACCTCGCCCGACAAGGCCAAGCTCGTCGCCGAGCAGATCCTCGACAACTCCCTCATCAGCGCCGGCCTCCTCGACGACGCGACCCCCATGGTCGCCCGTCTCTACAAGCTCTTGGAGAGCGTTTGACCGTTCAGTTCAGCAATCAGCTCAAATCATTGATGAGCTGATTGCTGGCTCGACAGCCATACTTCTCCATTGACGTATGGCTCACCAGCCATACCGTCTGGGTCATTATGAAAATGACCATGCACATCGACGAGGATGTCTTGGATCGGGTGATGAAGATCACCGGGGCCAAGACCAAGACCGACGCGGTGGAGATCGCTCTCAACGAGATGGCGCGTCGCCACAAGATGAAGGAGTTGTTCTCCGCCGGCCTCGGCCTCACGCCGGAGGAGTTGAAGGCCTCTTTCGACCCGGCCTCCTACCCGGAGGAGCCCCAGCACGCGATGATGGTAGCGGAGGAAAAGGCACCCTATGGCCGACCTGATCCTGCCCGATAGTAACATCTACATCGGTGCCGTCCGCGCCGGTCGCGATCCCTTCCGCGAATTCGCGTTGGGGATCGAAGACCGCGATTGGGAGTTCGCGACCTGCGGCATGATCGTCCTCGAGGTCTGCCGCGGCCAACGCGACCCAAACTTGCTCGCGCGCTACCGCGAGCGCTTCGACGTGATGATCTTCCTGCCCACGACGCAGCAGATCTGGGCCCGCGCCGCCCAACTCGCTTGGTCCCTCGACCGCCAAGGCAGGGTCCTCCCCGCACAGGATATCCTGATCGCCGCCCACGCCCTCCAAGCCGGTGCCACCGTGCTCACCCTCGACGCGCATTTTTCCGTCATTCCCGGCCTGCGCGTGATCGACCGGCTGAGGTGAATTCGCACGGCGGTCAGATTTTGCTGCCGGTTCGCCACTCAAATTACGCTTGGCCCGACCGCACCCGCGCTCGTTTAGTCGAGCAATGCGAACCCCATTCCGGCTTCTGGCCGCTGCCTTCCTCTCTACCCTTGGCCTCGGCGCGCCGACTTACGCCGATCCATCGCCCACCCGTCTCCTGCGCTTCCCCGCCATTAATGGCGAAGCCATAATCTTCTCCTACGCCGGCCAGCTCTACACCGTCCCCGCCGACGGAGGCACAGCTCGCCGTCTCACCGACGGCCCCGGCTACGCGATCTTCCCTCGCTTCTCCGCCGACGGCACCCAGCTCGCCTTCACCGCCCAATACGACGGCAACACCGAGGTCTACGTCATGCCCGCCGGCGGTGGCACGCCGAAGCGCCTGACCACCTCGGCCACCCTCGACCGCGACGACCTCGCCGATCGCATGGGGCCCAACAACATCGTCTTCGGCTGGCGCAACACCGCCGCCGAGGTCGTCTACCGCTCCCGCGCCCGCTCGTTCAACCCCTTCATCGGCCAGCTCAACACGGTCGGGCTCGACGGCGACCTGCCCCGCCAGCTGCCCGTTCCCCGCGGCGGCTTCGTCTCCTATTCGCCCGACGACGCGAAGATCGCCTACAACCGCATCTTCCGCGAATTCCGCACCTGGAAACAATATCGCGGCGGCATGGCCGACGATATCTGGATCTTCGACCTAAAGTCCGGCGCACTCGAAAACATCACCGACAACCCCGCCCAAGACCTCTTCCCGATGTGGGCCTCCAACGGCCGGATCTACTTCATCTCCGAACGCACCACGCGCGCGAATCTCTTCAGCTACGACCTCGCCACGAAGCAGACGAAGCAGCTCACGACCTTCACCGACTACGACATCAAGTTCCCCTCCCTCGGCGGCAAAACCATCGTCTTCGAGCAAGCCGGCCAGATCTGGAAATTCGATCTCGCCACGGAAAAAGCCACCGTCGTGCCGATCACAGTCCGCGAGGACCTCGCCTCGGCTCGGCCCGCGCTGACCAACGTTTCCCGTTTCGTCGCCACCGTTTCCTCGGCTCCTGACGGCCAGCGCGTGACCGTCGTCGCCCGCGGCGATGTGTTTACCGTGCCCGCCAAAAACGGCCCGACTCGCAATCTCACCCAGACCCAAGGCGTGCACGAGCGCAACGCCAGCTGGTCTCCGGATGGCAAATGGATCGCCTATCTCTCCGATGCCACCGGCGAGTTCGAGCTCTACGTTCGCCCGCAGGACGGCAAAGGCCCAGCCACTCAGCTCACGTCCAACAACGACACCTACCCCTTCTCCCCCGACTGGTCGCCCGATTCCAAGAAACTCCTCTGGGGTGACCGCAAGCAACGTCTCCGCACCATCGACGTCGAATCAAAGGCCATCGTCACCGTCGCCGAGAATCCCGACGGTCCCATCACCTCCTACGGCTGGGCGCCCGATTCCCAATGGGTCACCTACGTGAAACAGGAACGCGGCACCCTCTCTAAAATCATGCTCTACGGCCTCGCCGCCAAAGAGACCCTCGCCGTCACCGACGGCGCCTATGCCTCGACCGCGCCCAACTTCAGTGACGACGGCAAGTGGCTCCTCTTCGCCTCCGCCCGCGACTACCGCCCGATCTACTCCAACACCGAGTGGAACCACGCCTACCTCGACATGGAACGCGTCTACATGGTCGCGCTCGCCAAAGACACGCCCTCCCCCTTCGCCCCCAAGAGCGACGAGGTCACGATCGCCAAAGACGAGGAAAAGAAACCCGCCGACGCCCCCGCCGAGAAATCCGACTCAACCAAACCCGCCGCCTCCGAAAAATCGAAAATTGAGAATCCAAAATCGAAAATCACAGTGAAGGTCGACGCGGACGGTCTCCCGGGCCGTATCATCGGGCTGCCCATCGCTCCTTCCAACTACGGCTCGATCTTCATGATCGGCGAAAAGGTTTACTACCGCCGCGCTCCAGGCGGTCCCGCCGGCGGCGGTGGTGGCGGCGAAGGCTTCGGTGCCAGCATCGCCAGCCGGCCCGCCGTCGCGCTCTACGATCTCAAAACCAAAAGAGAGACCGAGCTCGGCAATTTCGATTTCTTCGAAGTCACCGCCAACGGCAAAAAAATGCTCGTCCGCGTCGGCCGCGATTTCTCCCTCATCGATCTCCCGTCCGCCAAGGTTGAGTTGAAACCCGACTCGAAAATCGACTTTTCCGCCATCGAGGTCCGCCTCGACCGCCAGGCCGAGTGGACCCAGATCTTCCACGAGAGTTGGCGCCAGATGCGCGACTTCTTCTACGCGCCCAACATGCACGGCGTCGATTGGCCCGCCCAACGCGCCAAATACGCCGCCCTCCTCCCCTCTGTCGCGACGCGCAACGATCTCACCTACCTCATCGGCGAGATGATCTCCGAGCTGAACATCGGCCACGCCTACGTCGGCGGCGGCGATCGCGTCGAAGCCCCGCGCATCAAGACCGGCCTCCTCGGCGCAGAGCTTTCCCGCGACTCCGCCTCCCGCGCCTATCGCATCGATAAAATTCTCCCCGGCGAAAACTGGCAGACCAAGACCCGTTCCCCGCTCACCGAGCTCGGCGTCAACGTGAAGGCCGGCGACTTCATCCTCGCCGTGAACGGCCAGCCCGTTCGCGACCTCGCCAACATCTATGCCGCCCTGATCGGCACCGCCGGCAAGCAAGTCGTCCTCCGCGTGAATTCCACGCCCACCGACGCGGGCGCCCGCGATATCACCGTTGTCCCTATCGCCGACGAAGCCCCGCTCTACTACGAGCAATTCGTTGCCGACAACATCGCCTACGTCGCCAAAAAGACCGACGGCAAGGTCGGCTACCTCCACATCCCCGACATGGGCCCCGAGGGTCTCAACGAGTTCGTCCGCCGCTTCTACCCACAGCTCAACAAGCAGGCTCTCATCGTCGATGTTCGCGGCAACGGCGGCGGCAACGTCTCCCCGATGATCATCGAGCGCCTCCAGCGTGAGCTCACCATGATCAATCTCCGACGCGGCGGCACCCCGACCACCAATCCGGCCCAGATGCTCCTCGGGCCCAAGGTTACCCTGCTCAACGAATACTCCGCCTCCGACGGCGACCTCTTCCCCTACCGTTTCCGCGAAGCCGGCCTTGGCAAACTTGTCGGCAAACGCACGTGGGGCGGCGTCGTCGGAATCTCCGGTTCCCTGCCGTTCACCGACGGCGGAATCCTCAACAAACCCGAGTTCGCTCCTTACTCAAAAGACGGAAAATCCTGGATCATCGAAGGCGTCGGGGTCGAACCTGACATCGTCGTCGACAACGACCCCGCCCGCGAATTCCGCGGCGAGGACCAACAACTCGACAAGGGCATCGATGTCATTCTCGAGGAGCTGAGGACCAAAGGCCAAACCCTGCCGCCCCCACCTTCTTTCCCTGAAAAGAACTAACGCGGCGCACCGGCCCTTGCTCCGATAGCGAATCGAGCGGGCCCGAAACCGACACCGCAAAGGGAATTTCACCCGCATTTTTCCACCGCTTCCCAGCGCAAGCGGTGACATTCGCTCCGTTCGGCGCAAAAAGGCTCGTTTCACTCGGCCTCGACCCTAGCGTCCCCCCTCCCTCACTTCCGTCATGGCCCCGATCACCCGCTCTCGCTCCCCCCGACCCGCCGCCAATGGGAATCACCCGGCTGCGATTTTCCTAAACCGCGAGCTCAGTTGGCTGGCCTTCAATCATCGTGTTCTCGAACAGGTCCGCAGCGAACGCCACCCGCTGCTGGAGCGCGTCCGTTTCCTATCGATCGTCAGTTCCAACCTCGACGAGTTTTTCGAAATCCGTGTCGCCGGTCTGATGCAACAGATGGACTCAGGCGTGACTGAAGCCGGGGCCGACGGCCTTGCCCCCGAAGCCCAGCTCGACGTCATTCACGAGCGGGTCACGGCTTTGGTCGCCGAGCAATACCGGTGCTGGCATGACTTGCTCCTGCCCGCCCTCGCCGCGGAGGGCATCGAATTCCGCACCGCCAAAGACCTCAATCCCGCCGAGCTCAAGTGGGTCCAATCCTATTTCCGCAATCAGGTTTATCCGGTGCTGACGCCTCTCGCGCTCGACCAATCCCATCCATTCCCGCAGCTCGGCAACAAGACGCTTAACATCATCGTCTCGCTCGACAATCCAACCACGCCCGAGGTCGAGCAGCACGTCGCGATTCTACCGGTGCCTCGCATCTTGCCGCGCCTCGTGGAGATTCCGCCGGCCAAGACCGGCGGCCCGCGCCACACCATTTTTCTCAGCGAGATCATCAAGCTCTGCGCCGGCCAACTCTTCCCGGGCTACCGGCTTAACGCCGCCCATGCTTTCCGCGTCACCCGCAACAGCGATCTCTACATCGACGAAGAGGAATCCGAAAATCTGCTGAAGAAAATCGAAGACGAACTCCGCAATCTCCGCCGCGGTGCCGCCGTGCGCCTTGAGGTCGAAGACGGCGTGCACCCCGATCTCTTCGAAATTCTGTGCGAGAACCTCTCCGTTTCTCAAAACTACGTCTACCGCATCAACGGACCGGTCAACCTGCTCCGCCTTCAGGCCCTCGCCGACGTCGAGCGCCCCGACCTGAAGTTCGCGCCGTTCACCCCGGTCAACACGACGCCGCTCGCCGAGCCCGCCCGCATTTTCGATACGCTGCGCGTTCAGGATGTCCTCCTGCACCACCCCTACGACTCCTTCCAACCGGTCGTTGATTTTGTCGAGCAGGCCGCCCGCGACCCGCAGGTCTTTGCGATCAAGCAGACGTTTTATCGCACCAGCGGCGACTCTCCCCTCGTGCGCGCGCTCATCGAGGCCTCGCATAACGGCAAACAGGTCACCGCTCTCGTCGAACTCAAGGCCCGCTTCGACGAGGCCAACAACATCCAATGGGCCAAGCAGCTCGAAGAAGCCGGTGTGCACGTTGTCTACGGCCTCGTCGGCCATAAGACTCACTGCAAACTCTGCCTTGTGGTCCGCCGCGAGGGCCGCCGCATGCGGCACTACGCCCACCTCGGCACGGGCAACTACAACCCGCGCACGGCCCGTTTCTACACCGACCTCAGCTATTTTACCTCGCGCACCGGGATCACCGGTGACGTCGCCCACCTCTTCAACTCCCTCACCGGTTTCGGCCGCACCCCTGCGTTCCGTCACTTGCTCGTCGCCCCCTACAATCTTCACCGGAGGATCGGCGAACTCATCACGCGGGAGAAGCGCAACGCCGCCGCCGGCAAGCCGGCCCGCATTATCGCCAAGATGAACGCCCTCGTTGACCGTGCGACCATCGAGTCGCTTTACGCAGCGTCGCAGGCCGGCGTTAAGATCGACCTAATCGTGCGCGGCGTCTGCTGCCTCGTTCCCGGGGTCAAGGGCCTCAGCGAGAACATCCGCGTGCGGAGCATTGTCGGCCGCTTCCTCGAGCACGCCCGCGCCATCTACTTTGAGAACGCCGACGGCGAGCCCCTTATTCTGGCCGGGAGCGCCGATTGGATGCCGCGCAATTTCTTCCGCCGGATCGAAGTCGTCTTCCCGATCGAGGATCCCGCGCTCCGTCGCTGGATGACGCGCGATTTCTTCGCCCCCGAACTGCGCGACAACGCCAACGCCCACGTGCTCCGCGCCGACGGCACCTACCAGCCGGTCAAGCGCCGCGCCGGTCAGCCGTCCTTCTCCGTCCAAGACCATCTCATGGCCGCCGCCACGCGCCGCGCGACGGCCTGAACTAGGCCTTCATCCCGGCGGCCGCATGCAGTGCCGCCCGCCAAACCGCTGCCTCGCCCGGCAGACCGTTCGCCATCAGAGCCGATTCGATCTGCATCTCGCTCGGTTCCGTCACCACATGCCGTGGATCGCCCGGCAACCCCGGCGCCACCGCCCGCGTGAGTGCCCAGCACGCCCATGCGCGCCAACGGCGTTGCTCGCGCCGCGGCTCGTTCATGCGGTCGGCGTAATGCTGAAAATGAACCCTCGGATTTCCGATGAAGACCCCGCCCGGCGTCCGGGCGATCATCCACGCCGTAGCCGCATACGGCATCTCCCACGAGCGTAGAATGGGCTCCTGGCCGGTAAGTTCCGCCCCGAAAGCCCGGTCAAGACACAGCAACGCCCTCGCCGCCAACCCACGTTGCCAAAGCGCGTGGCCGTATTCCAGGCAGCCAAAATAGAAATCCGCCCCCCGCTCTTGGTCGCGGTAAGCATGCAACGACCGCCAATCGAGCCCGGCGCGGGGCGTCGGCAAATACGGACAAGGGGGTAACACGGAACTCATGGAGAGCGCACCGTTTCGAGGAACCTGCGCGGGGTCAACGCCGCGCCCTTTCACCGAAAAGGAACTTTCGCTTGGCGACGCCCGGGCTTTGCGCGACAACCCCACTGCTGCACTCATCGCCATCAAACTCCGCCGTCCCGCCCCAATCCGCGCCCCCCGAGTCCATCCACGACATCGAAGGCTGGCGTCGCGCCGTGCTGTGGCCGCTCTCCTTGCTGATGAAACTCTGGGGGCGCTCGCTTCGGTTCGAAACGACCCCTGAGGATCTGCACGCGTTTACCAAAAACGATGAACCCGTCGCCATCGTGCTGTGGCACAACCGCCTGTTTCTCTCCGCCGAAATCGTGCGTCGCTACCGTCAGGGCCGACCGGCCTACGCCCTCGTGAGCGCGAGCAAAGATGGCGCTTGGCTCAGCGCGTTTTTCTCCCTCGCCGGCATGGGCACCGTGCGCGGCTCCAGCAGCCGGCTTGGCCGCGAGGCGGCTTCGGCTTTGGTCGAAGTTCTGCGTTCCGGCCGCGATATCGGCATCACCCCCGACGGTCCCCGCGGACCGTGCTACGACTTCAAGCCCGGGGCCTTGATCGTCGCCCGCCGCACCCGGACCCCTCTGTTACTGATCGGCGCCGAGTTCGAATCCACGTGGCGACTCGGCTCGTGGGATCGGTTTTGCCTACCCAAGCCCTTTTCCAAAATCCGTATGCGCTGCACGCTCGTGCCGGCCGCCGATTTGACCCAACGCGACGCAGCGACTGCTGCCGTCGCCGCCCAACTTCGCGCCATCAATCCTGACGCGAAGTGACCCTGAAGGGTCAGAAGGCAGGAATCACCGTCACGCTCGTGCCGGCCGGGACGACATAATCATCCCCCGTGCTCCAGGTAAGATCGTTGACCAGGAATTTATAGATCACCGGACGGACCGACTCACCCAGCTCGAGCATCCACGTGTCGTCATCCACACAGTTCATCAAAGTTCCGCGGTCCCAACTTAATCCGGCGCCCTCGCCCCGCAGGTAGAGCGCATTGCCGAAACCGATATCGATCTTGGCGGTGATGGTGGTGCGCACCGTCGTCGGAGCGACCGGTTCGACTTGGGGCGCGGCCGCCGGCTTTGCCGGAGCCTTTTTCACCAACGGCTTGGATACCTTGGGGGCGAGCTTTCCCGCTGGTTTGGGTGCAACGGCGACCTTGGCGGCCGGCACGATTTTCTTGGCGGTGGTTTTTTTCGCTGGGGCGGGCGACTTGACGGATTTGGTGTTGGTTTTCATGGCGAAAAAAGAGGTTGAGACGTCGGAAGCTTATCCCCCGAGACCTCCCCGACAAGAGCAAGTGCGAAGCCAACCGGCAAACTGGCCGAATTTTTCGCGTCCGTGACATTCCACCTTCAAATCCCCGGCTGGAAAATGGTGGAGCAAATCGGGATCAAACCGACGACCTCGTCGTTGCGAACGACGCGCTCTATCAACTGAGCTATTGCCCCAAAGAAATTGCCGGAGATATCCGCAAACCTCCGAACCAAGTAAACACCTTATTTCGCGCTCCCGGCATCCCCGGCCCTTAACTCAATCGCTTTTGGGTCCCGCCATGCGGGCAAACACCATCTTGCCACCGGCCGACGGTATGACGCTGACAATCTCCACCGTGACCCGGCGCCCCATGTAGGCCCGTCCCGCCGTCACGACGACCATCGATCCGTCGCCCAGGAAACCGATCGCCTGTCCCTCTTCCTTCCCTTGTTTGACCAATTCAACCTCGATTTGCTCACCTTGCATCATCTCCGGCTGCAGGGACTTCGCGAGTTGGTTGAGATTGAGCCAAACGACACCTTGGAACTCCGCCATCTTCGCCAAATTGTAGTCCGTCGTCAGCAACTTCGCCTTCATTGAATGGGCCAGAAACACGAGCTTCGCATCGACCTCGTCGCTTTTGGAAACCTCGGACTCCGGAATTCGAATGTCCAAATTCTTGATTCGGCGGAGCTCGGCCAAAACCTCCAACCCCCGCCGCCCACGCGCTTGCTTGATCGGGTCCGGCGAATCCGCCACCGACTGCAATTCCTTGAGCACGAAACGAGGAATCACGAGCGCCGCACTGAGAAAACCCGTCTCACAAACCCGAGCGATGCGCCCGTCGATCAACACACTGGTGTCCACCACCACCAGCGGCACATCCACCTCGTGCGGCACGAAACGCACGTAGGGGATCACCAGATTGAATTCGTCCCGGCCCCGCAGCGCGATCACCGTCCCCAAGTAGGTGCAGATCAAAAACAAGGCGAGCCGCACCAAATAAATGATCTGGCCGTCACCCGCCTCCAGCAGTGGCGACACACTGATCATGTAAGCGACAAGCAAACCCACCCCGAGCCCGAAAGTCAGCGCCGACAAACCGCGAAGCGAAAACCCCTTCAACATCAGATCCACCAGCACGACCAAAACGCCGATGCTCAGTCCGATGAACGAAGCGCGCACCCGATAGCCGTCCCAATCGCCGATCGTGTAGCAAAGGAGCCAGCCAGCCGCCGCGCAGAGCGCAATGAACACAATTCGAATCGGTAAGAGGGTTGCATTCATGGCGCGGCGTCAGTTGGGGCGGTCAGAGCAGCAGATAAGCCGCCACCAATGGCGCAAGGATGAACACCGCCATTATCCAATAGAGCAGGCGCTGCACGCTCCGGGCTTTTGCCTTTTCAGCGTCGCTGGCTTCCTTCTCCATGCCGAAACCAAACGCCTCCGACCCAAAAAATGCAACCGCAACACTGGCTCGTTAAGTCCGAACCCAAAGCCTATTCTTGGGCCGACTTCCAGAGCGACAAACGCACGGCTTGGACCGGCGTTCGCAACTACCAAGCCCGCCTCCACCTCAACGCCATGCGCCCCGGAGACCGCGTCCTCTTCTACGAAAGCGTCGGCCCCAAAGCAGTCGCAGGATTGGCCGAAGTGACCAAGCCGAGCTTCCCCGATACGACCGCCGACGAGCCGGGCTGGGTGGCCGTCGAACTCGAGTGCGGCCGCGCCCTGCCTCACCCGGTGACTCTGGCGCAGATCAAGGCCGAGGCGGCCCTCGCCGATATCGCCCTCATCCGCCAAAGCCGCCTCTCCGTGCTCCCGCTCTCCGCCGCGGAGTATTCACTTATCGTAAAACTCGGCGCCTGAATCAGGCGGTTAAGCCGGTCCGATTTTACTGCGTTTCCACGACGAAACGAAAGCCGACCTGACGGGCGCGTTCGCCTTTGTTGAGCGGTTCGGTCGGTGCCGTTTTGATCACCGTATCCCGGTCCAAAAAACTGCCGCCCGCGATCGGCGCAGTCGCAGCCCTCGGCTCGGCCGGCTCAAGCCACTCGGCCAGGTTGCCCGTCAGATCAAAAAAGCCCGCCGCATTCGCGCGCGATTTCCCCACCTCACGACTGTTTCCGCCGCTGTTCTCCAGCGACCATACCCCCGCGATGGGTGTCGCCCCCATTGCCGCCCGCCATTCCAGCTCGGTGGGCAACCGCACCGTCCGACCCAAGACCCAGCCGAGTCGTTCGCAAAACTCCCGGGCCTCCCGCCAACTCATGGAATCCGCGGGCAGACTGCGGCCGACGTTGCGGCTTGGATTCGTATTCATGACCCGCGTGTAAAGCTCTTGCGACACCTCGGTGGCCAACATCCGGGTTTCCTTCCGCCCGGGCAACTCCAGCAGCCGGTTCAAGGCCTCTTCCTGAATCCCCCCGAGCTCCGCCCGCCTCACGCTGAGAAACGCCAATCTCGCCTTGAATGCCTCCACCGCGGCCGCGCGTCTCGGCCATTCTTTGACGATCCGCTCCAGCCGTTCCATCGCCGCCGCCGCCGTCTTGCCTGCGCTCACGATGTCGCGCCGCCGCAGGTCCGCCGCCGTCGCTTCCACTTCTTTCTCCAGCGCCGCCAAGTCGTCCGCCGCCAAAATTGTTTCGCGGCGCAACTCGATTTCTTCCACCCGGGCGCTCGACGCAAACCGGCTCCGACCGAATTCAGTATTCAATTTTTCCTGCAGGTTCCGGGCGTTCAACAACGCCGTCACGCCCTCCTCTTTGCGACCCGCGCTCGCCGCTTCCTCGGCCCTTCGCAATTCCGCCTGCACTGCCGCCGCCGCATCCGCCGCCTGCAATGAAGCCAATTCCTGCTCGATACGGTTAAGCTGCTGCGTATCTGAAAAACGTGAACCGGGATACTTTTGGTTCAGCGTCATCTGCGCAGTCCGCGCCCGCAGGTAGGCCGTGCGCGCCTCGACCCAGCGCTGCGCCTCGACCGCCGCGGTCGCCGCGGTGAGCGCGCTTTGCACCTCTTGCTTGAGCGGGTCCGCCTCGGTCGCGGCGAGTGCCTGCGCCAAGCGCGTTTCCCTCACGTAATCCTTAATCTTGGCCGCCGCACTTCCACCGTTGATCGCCCGCTGCAACGCGAGCGCTTTGCGCAAGTTCTCAAGCGCCGGCTCAAAATCACCCGCTTCCCGGAGCGCCTGCGCCCCCGCCTCAAGCGAGGCCAACCGGGGCAAAGCCTCCTGCGCCAACCAGTCGTCGCGCTCGCGCTCGAGGCCTTCGAGGTAGCGTTGATCCCCCTGCTGCGTGCTGCCCCCGAGGCTTTGGCGCTCGCGCTCCTTCGCGATCGCCCGATCAAGCGCCGCCAGCGCCTCCGCGCTTACCTGCCCACCCGCCACCAAGCGCCGATAAGTCCTTTCATCTTCCGAAATCTGCCCCGCCAACGTGGTCCGTGCCGCCGCCACGGTTGCCCGCGCTGCGTCCTGTTCTGCCCGCCAATAAAGAAAATACCCCCCCGCCGCCACCACCGCCGCGAGTCCGACCGCGCCGCGCACGAACCACATCTTGCGGCGCATCGCACGCTCCTCGTCGCCAATCGTCGTCACTTGATGCTCCGGAATCTTGGTGTAGTCCATACGTCCCGCTACACCTAAACCCCCGTTCAAGGAACGCAACGTCTCCCCGCTCGACACCGCACGCTGTTTTTGCGTCGCTCCGCCCAGATGCTCCCACAGCTCACCATTCTCGCTCCCGGCCTGCTCGGTGCCTCGGTCGCCCGCGCCGCCCGCGCCCGTGGCGTTGCCGCCCGCATCGTCCTCTGGTCGCGTCGGCCTGAAACCCGGCTTGCCCTCACCGGGCAACCGTGGTGCGACGCCGTCGCCGATTCGCCCGCGACCGCCGTCGCTGCCGCCACCTTGGTTGTCATCGCCGCCCCCGTGGATCAGATCGTTCCGCTCGCCAAGCAGGTGGCTCCCCACCTCGCGCTAGATGCTGTTGTCACCGACGTCGGCAGCGTCAAAGCCGAGATCTCCCGTCTCGGCGCCATCGCTCTGCGCGAGCACGGGCATTTTGTCGGCTCACACCCCATGGCCGGGTCCGAGAAAACCGGCTGGGAACACGGCACCGCCGAGCTGTTTGTGCGGCGCACGTGTTTCGTCACCCCGCTGCCCGCCACCGCGCCGGCCGCGACCGAGCGGGTCGTTCGTTTCTGGCATGATCTCGGCGGTGAACCCGTCACCGTCGACCCCGACCGGCACGATGAGATTGTGGCCCACATCAGCCACCTTCCCCAGGTCCTCGCCTCAACCCTCTGCGCTTTCTTGGCCTCCCGTGATCCGTCATGGCGCAACTACGCCGGCGGCGGTCTCCGCGACACCACCCGCATTGCCGGCAGTGATCCCCAACTCTGGCGCACCATTTTGGAACAAAACCGTGACGAAGTCCTCCGCGCCCTGCGCGCCTACGAAGACGAATTGCACGCCTTTCGCTCCGCTCTCTCCAACCGCGACTACCCGTCGGTTATCGCCCACCTCGAGCGCGGACAAGCTTACCGCCGCCAGTTTCGCCCAACTCCTTGAGGATCGTCCGTCGGCGCCTCGCTCCCGACAAAAATGGTGCCCGGGAGCGGACTCGAACCGCTACACCGTGAGGCACAGGCTTCTGAGACCTGCGTGTCTACCAATTCCACCACCCGGGCACGAGCGGAGAGGGAAACACACACTCCACCTCACCGCTGGGCAAGAAAATTGATTTCCCTCTCCCGCCGTCGTGCTCAACCTCGCCCCTCCCATGAAAAAAGAAGCCATTCTGCAAAAAATCCGCACCGAACGCGTCGTCGCCCTCATCCGCGCCGACAACCCCGACGGTCTCCTCGATTGCGCCAAGGCCCTCGCCGAGGGCGGCCTCACCAGCATCGAGCTCACCATGACCACCCCGGGCGCAATCCGCATGCTGGAAAAGGCCTCCGCCGAGCTCCCCGACTTTCTCTTCGGCCTCGGCACCGTCCTCGATGCTGAGACCGCACGCGCCGGCATCCTCTCCGGCGCCAAATTCATCGTCACCCCCGCCCTGCGCCCAGACGTCATCACGCTTTGCAAGCGCTACAGTGTGCCGATTTTCTCCGGCGCCTTCACCCCCACCGAGATCATCAACGCATGGGAAGCCGGCGCCGACGCCGCCAAAATTTTCCCCGCCGAGTTTTTCGGCCCCGGCTACATCAAATCCGTCAAAGCCCCACTCCCCCACGTCGAGATGCTCCCGACCGGCGGGGTTAACGAATCCAACGTCGGAGAATTCCTCAAAGCCGGCGCCTTCGCCGTCGCGGCCGGCAGCTCACTCGTTGACGCCAAAGCGATGAAGGAAAAAAACTGGGCCGCCATCACCGCCAAGGCCAAAGCCTTCGTCTCTGCCGTCGCCGCCTCCAAGTAATCAGGACCGCGATCAACGGTCTCCTCGGCTCCGACCCCGCGGTCGGAGCTTTTTCATTTCAAGCCCCCGCCGACGGCTCGATCTTCGGCAAGAACTCGGCGATCTCCACGATCCTCTTCGCCCGGCGCCCGGCCGCGTCGCGCACAAAATACGGCTCCTCCTCGCGGGCAACTTGCACCTCTTCGTCCACGCCGATCGCGGCGTCGCTGCCGTCATCCTCGGAACCTTCTTCATCGACGACCAGCCACTCCAATTCGTCGTCGAAAATATGGGTCATCCGCCGCGCCTGCGGATCGAGGATGAGCGCGGGATTCTTCACCCGGCCCGCTTTCACAAATTCAAACAGGCACGGCACGAACTGGTCGTCGAAAAATCCCCGGAAGTCGCTCAGCCACTTGTTTTCCACGCCTTCGCGCCGGTTGAGTAGCGCCACATCCGAAAAATGGACGCACGCCTCATACCACGCGCGCAACGGCGGGTGCTTCGCGGCCAGTTGGCAATTGATGACCGTCAACACCCGCCCCAGTTCGACGGGCTTCACTTCCACCCACGCCTTAAACGCTTCCATCTGGTCCACCGGACTCCGCCGTCCGTCGGTCACAAAAAAAATGTGCGTCGCGCCTTCGGGCAGGTCCGCCTCGATGGTGCCCGCCTGCGTCCACACCCAGCGCGCGACTGCGGGCAACTTCGCGTCGATCTCCGCCGCCGGCTCTTCGGCGGCCAACAGCACCGCCGGCCGATCGTCGTCGCCAAATCCGCCCGCGATCAAATCGAGCAGCACCTCGCGTCGGCCCGAGCCGGCCGCGCCGAGGATTACATAGACCAATGGTTTTTCCGTGCTGTTCATTTCCCGTTCACTCAAACGCTCCGCCGTCGGAAGCGCCAGCGCTTCTTTTCGGACGCTCGCGCGGGCGCTCAAAACTTAAAGGTCCCGCACTGCGCGCTCTGCCTCAGCCAGTGGTCCAGCAACACCAGCGCCGCCATCGCCTCGACGATCGGCACTGCCCTCGGCACCACGCAGGGGTCATGGCGCCCGCGTCCCATCAACTCCGTCGCCCCGCCCGCTTTGTCCACCGTCGCCTGCAACTGCAAAATCGTCGCCGTCGGTTTAAACGCCACGCGGAACACGATCTCCTCTCCGTTGCTGATCCCGCCCTGCACGCCGCCGCTGCGGTTGGTCGCCGTCCGCACCGCACCGTCACGATTCTCAAACGCGTCGTTGTGCTCGCTGCCGCGCACCGTCGCACCGGCAAACCCGCTCCCGATCTCGAATCCCTTCGTCGCCGGCAGCGAGAGCATCGCCTTCGCCAAATCCGCTTCGAGCCGGTCAAACACCGGCGCCCCCAATCCCGCCGGCACCCCGCGCACGCGGCACTCGATCACCCCGCCCACCGAATCACCCTCGCTGCGGACGGCCTTGATGCGTTCGATCATCGCCGCCGCCGTTTCCAAGTGCGGACAACGCACCGGTGTCGCTTCTACCTCGGCCAAGGTCGGGAATTTCGCCAATGCGCCTGTCGGCACCGCGATGTCATGCACCTGAGTCAAAAACGCCCGGATCTCCACTCCGCCCGCTCCGGTCCCGGCCGCCAAAATTTTCTTCGCGATCGCCCCGGCCGCCACCCGACCGACCGTCTCCCGCGCCGAACTCCGCCCGCCGCCGCGATGGTCACGCAGCCCAAACTTTTGCTGATAGGTAAAATCGGCGTGCGACGGCCGGAACTTGTCCCGCATCTCGTCATACGCGCCCGGCCGTTGGTCGCCGTTGCGCACGAGCAGCGTGATCGGTGTGCCCGTCGTTTTGCCCTCAAAAATCCCCGACCAGATCTCAACTTTGTCCTCCTCTTTCCGCGGCGTCACGATGTCGCTTTGCCCCGGCCGACGCCGGTCCAGTTCCGCCTGAATCTCCTCGGCCGAGATCATCAGTCCCGGCGGGCATCCGTCGATCGTCACGCCGACGCCGAGTCCATGGCTTTCGCC
>CALSBN010000045.1:0-26490 GCA_943373185.1 Opitutus sp. GAS368
CCGCACGTTGATCGCCGTGCCCAAGATCGCCGGTGCCACCCTCGTCGGCTCCGAGAGTTGCGCGAAGTGCCACTCCAACATCACCCGCGGCTTTCACGACGCGACCCACGCCCACCTCGCGCAGCCCGGCGAAGACGGCAAGATACGCAACATCTCCTGCGAATCCTGCCACGGTCCCGCCAGCCTCCACGTCAAGGCCGGCACACGCGAAACGATCATCAATCCCAAGCTGAAGCCCGACACCTGCCTCCAGTGTCACATCAACACCCGCTCCGAGTTCAGCCTCCCGCACACCCACCAGGTCCTCAACGGCAAGATCAGCTGCGTCGATTGCCACAATCCCCACGAAGGCGAGGCCCTCCGCAGCGGCTCCGGTGCCCGCTCCCTCACCGAATCGGCCAACGCCACCTGCGCCAAATGCCACCCGGCCCAGGCCGGCCCGTTCACCTTCGTCCACGAGGCGATGCGCGAGGGCTGCGTCTCGTGTCACTCGCCCCACGGCTCGGTGAACGACAAAATGCTGAAGTCGCGCAACGTCAGCCTGTGCTACCAATGCCATTTTCAGAATCAGACCAGCGGCGTCGCGATCATGCACGGCGGCGTCGACCACAGTAACAACGTCAATCGGGGCACTTGCTGGACCGCCGGCTGCCACGAGGCGATCCACGGCTCCCACGTCAACTCCAGCCTCCGCTACTGATGAACACCCGCCCTTCGCTCCTCCGTCTCTCTCCCGCCGCGATCCGAGTCGGCGCGTTGCTCGCCCTCGTCCTCGCACCCGCCCCTGTCGCCTTGGCCCAACTCGTCGTTTCCGGCACCGTCGCCGTCGCCGGCGGCGGCACGCTGCTCGACGGCGACCGCCCCGCCTTCCAGGAACAGTTTCGCCAAAAGAAAGACGGCTACGGCGGCCTCGAAGAACTCTCCCTTTCGCGCATCAACGACACGTCGCTCCTCCGCTTCGAGGCCCGCATCATTCCCGGCAATGAAGATTACCGCGGCTCCCTGCGCTTCGAGAAATTCGACGCCTTCTACCTTCAGGCAAACTACAAACAGTTCCGCACCTTCTACGACGGTTCCGGCGGCTACTTCCGCCCGCGCGCGCTGTCGGCCTCCTTCTTCGACGAGGCCCTGGCTCTCGACCGCAGCTATCTCTCGGTCGAATTCGGCACCCTCGTGCCCGACCGTCCGCAGGTGATCCTCCGCTACGATCGCAACACCCGCGACGGCACCAAGGACTCCATCCGCTGGGGCGAGAGCAATCTCGCTGGCCAGCCCTTTGTCCCCCGCGCCTTCATTCCGTCCTATCTGCTCGTGGACGAGACCCGCGACGTTTTCACCGCCGAGCTCAACTCCCGCACCGACGTCGCCCACTGGAAAGTCGCCGGCCGCTACGAGCGCACTTCCGTCAAGAACCGGCACGTCGCCCGCCGCCGCATCGGCGAAACTCAGGACCGCTACGTCGTCTCGACCGACGGCTCATCCACCGACCTCTTTGCCGGCCACGGCTATTACGAACGCATCTTCAACGAAAAGCTCCGCTGGTCCGCCGGCGGCCTCGTCACCGACATCGATACGAATCTCACCGGCAGCAAGATTTACGGCGGCACCCCCGACCCCGAATACTCCGCGACCTTCGCCCGCCGTCAGGCCGGCGACGTCGGCTACTACGGCCTCGCCGGTAAAACCCGCCTCAAGCAATACGTCGGCAATCTCAACGCCGTCTACCAACCCGCCAAATACTGGACCATTCGCCCCGGCGTGAAATACGAGCACCTCCGCCAAAGCAGCGGCAAAGATCATATCGACACCAATTTCGCCGGTGCCGCGCTCAACGCCGTCCAAAATCAAACTCGGGCCGCCAGCAAAAATTCCTGGAACGAGCTCACCGAAGACCTCGAAGTGCGTTTCACCCGTTGGAGCAACCTCGCCCTCGACGCCCGCGCCCAGCTCAACCAAGGCACCGGCGGCCTCCTCGAACAAAGCATCCTCCTCCCCGCCACCACGCCGGTCATCAATCGGGACACCGACTACGACCGCTTCGGCCAGCGCTACACCGTCAACGCCACCTGGTATGCCCGCCCCGGCCTCACCCTCGCCGCGCAATACAACTACCGCCTCAAGCTCGCCGACTACCGCTCCAAACTCGACAACACGTCCAACGCCTCCAACTCGCCGAACCGCTATCCTTCCTATTTGATCGATCAGGATATCGCCTCCCACGACGGCAACGTCCGCCTCTCCTGGCGGCCCCGCGCGATGCTCAGCTTCGTCACCCGCTACGCGCACCAGCAAGCCGTCACCACCTCGACCTTCGAGAACCAGCCCGCGATCGATCACGGCCGCCTCACCCGCCACATCGTTACGCAAACCGCGACGTGGAACCCCACCACCCGCCTGTTCCTCTCCGGCGCCATCAACGTCACCTACGACCAGCTCAAGGTGCCGCGTCACCGCTTCACGATGCAAAGCAACAACGACTACGTGAACGCCTCCCTCGGCGCCGGATATGCCCTCGGCAAAGCCACCGATCTCTACCTCGACCTGAACCACTACCGCGCCGACAACTATACCGAGAACTCCGACGTTACGATCCCGCTCAACGCCGGCCAGACCATGCAAAGCGGCTTTCTCACCTGGGTGCGCCGCCAAGGCGACCGCCTCATCTACACCGCCAAATACGGCTACGCGACCAATCGCGACGGCGCCTTCGCCGGCCTCAACGACTACACCGCCCACATCCTCTACGGGAAGGTGCAGTATAAGTTCTGAGTCGTCGGCCCGGCCGCGCCCGCCGCAACGGCACGGGCATCTTGCCTGTAGGTTTGTCTCGGTGGTTCCCAAGCGGGAACGTCCAACCTACCGCCCTTGCGCGCCCATGACGACAAAGCTCGGTTTCGAGTCGTCCTGCCGATCTCCGGCCCAAGCCGCCGCAGCCAGCACCGCCCCGCCCATAAGGAAGAGCAGGAGAGTCACCGGCAGGGTTCGGAATTTTTGGGCCAACATAAGAACCCGCAGACTCACGTCGCGGGCGTCAGATTTATCGGCCTGACGCCCCGGATCTTGAGCAGGAATTCTCTCGCCTATGTGCAGTTCCGCACGCTGCCGCAAAAAACTCCGGCGGTCCGCCACGCACTCCGACTCCTTCACCGACCCGATCTTTTCCAAGTCTCCGCCATTCGCGGGCAACTCCGCCTTTCGTCTGTTTTGTGTGTTTCGTGGTCACCGTCCGGATTCACCGCCTCGTTCCCGTTTACGCCCCCTCCGCCATTCGCGGCCATTCGCGTCCATTCGCGGGCAACCCCGCCTTTCGTGTGTTTTGTGTGTTTCGTGGTTGGCGAGTTTGCTCCAAACTTCCCGCGCAATCTCATCACCCCCATGACCGCCACGTTCTTCAAGACCGCCGCCGACTTTTGCGCGTGGCTCGAAAAAAACCACGCCACTGCGACCGAGCTCCACGTCGGCGCCTACAAAAAAGCCACCGGTCTTGGCGGCATGACCTACCTCGAGTCCGTCGATGAAGCACTCTGCTTCGGCTGGATCGACGGCGTCGTCCGCAAAATCGACGACGTCAGTTTCTCGCACCGTTTCACGCCGCGCAAACCCGGCAGCATCTGGAGCAACGTCAACGTCGCCCACGTCGCCCGACTCACCGCCGCCGGCAAGATGCACCCCGCCGGCCTCGCCGCCTTCGCCGCGCGCAGCGCCGCGAAGACCGGCATCTACGCCTTTGAGCGCACCGCCGAGCCCAAGTTGCCTACCGTCTTCGCGAAAAAATTCCGCACCAAAAAATCCGCATGGAAATTCTTCCAAGCTCAACCGCCCGGCTACCGGCGCCAAGCGCTGCACCACATCGTCACCGCGAAACAACCCGCGACCCAAGCGCGCCGCCTCGCCGCGCTCATCGCGGCCTCCGCCGCCGGCAAACGCCTCGCCTGAATCTCGACGCTGTAGGCCCGACCGCCGGTCGGGCTTTGGTTCTTACCTCCGTGCCCGGAAACCGACCATCGGTCGGTTCTACAGCCGAACCCGAAGCGCCGAAGACCTTTCTCTCAACTCTCAGCTCTCAACTCTTAGCTCTTCGCTTTAAACTTCCGCCTCACACATTCCCCAGCCGCGCGGTCGAGTCCCCGAAGCGGTCGAGCTTCGTCACCCCGATTTGGTCGGCGAGCGTCAGGAAGAGATTGCTCATCGGCTTCGAGCCGTGCTGCACGTAGCGGCCCGGCGTCAGTTGCCCGCCGCCACCTCCCGCGAGAATCACCGGGAGATTGTCATGCGAGTGGCGGTTACCGTCGGCGTTGCCGCTGCCATAAACGATCCGCGTGTTGTGGAGAATCGAATTGCCGTCGATGTCGCGCGTCTCGTGCAGGTCCTTCAAGAAACGGGCAAACTGCTCGGCATACCAACGATCGATTTTCTCGATCTTCGCGATGCGCTCCAAGTTGCCCTGGTGGTGCGAGAGATCGTGATGTCCCTCGAAGACGCCGATCTCGCCAAACGAGCGGTTGCTGCCGTCGTGGGCCAGCGTAAACGTCCCGATGCGCGTCGAGTCGGTCTTAAACGCGAGCGCCAACATATCATACATCAGCCGGACGTGATCGCCGTGACTGCGCGGCACGCCCGCCGGGGTGTCGATGTCGGGGTCGACGTTGGGGCCGAACTGCTCGGCCTTTCCGATTCGAATCTCTACGTCACGGATGCCGGTGAGATATTGGTCAAGTTTGTCGCGGTCGTGGGCATCGAGCCGGCCCTGCATCCGACGGGTGTCTTCGTTGACGAAATCGAGCACCGAACGGCGCGCCTCCATGCGGCGGCGGGCGTTCTCGGCGCGCTCGCCATGGGCGCCGCCACCAAACATCCGTTCGAAGAGCAGGCGCGGATTCGACTCGGGCGGCATGGGCGTCGTCGCGGAGCGCCAGGAGAGATTGTGTTGGTAAGCGCAGGCGTAGCCGGAATCGCAACTGCCGGACCGGCGCTCGACGTCGCAGGTGAGTTCGAGCGAAGGGAAACGCGTGAGGTGGCCGACTTGGCCGGCCATCACCTGATCGATCGAGATGCCCGCCCGGATTTCCGTCGCGCTCTTGTTGAGCCGCACTCCGGTCAAAAAGACGCCGTTGCCGCGCGCATGGTCGCCGGCGCCGTCCTTGCCGCCCTTCGCGTTGGCGTGATCGAGCCCGCTCACCACCTGCAGCTGGTTCTTCAGGGCCGCGAGCGGCTCCAGCGTGGGACCGAAACGGAAATTCGAGCCACTGCCCTCGGGCCACCACGAGGAGGGAATCGCCCCGTTGGGGAAATAGACGAACGCCGTGCGCAAGGGTGCGCCGGTTGCGGTCGTGGCGAGACCCTTGGCCGCTTGCTCCGCCAGCAGCCGCGACGGCACCAGTGAAGCGAGCGAGGGCAACGCGATGCACGCGCCGAGGCCGCGCAGGAAGTGACGGCGGTTCATGGCTTGGGTGTGCTGCTCGGCGGTGAACGAATCGGGCGGGGATGCTTTCATGGGGCGGGAGCGTTGAGGCTGACGTTGACCGCGCGGACGGGTGCGCGGCGTTGTTGGAAAGGAGCGGAATCGATGACGCCGCGGATCAGCGCCGAGGGGCGGCCGCCGGCGGCTTCAAGCTTGTAGGCCAATTGGTCGAGTGTGTCGGTGTCGGTGTAATCGACCCCGCGCCCGAGCGCATACGTGAGAAGTTTTTCGCCCACGTTGTGATAAAAGTCGTCGCGGTGGCCGGTGGCGAGGATGCGTTTCAGCTCCCGGATGTCGGAAAACTTTTCGCCAGTGATGAGCTGGCCGGTCGAGTCGATCTCGTGATTCGCCTCGGCGGTGCGCCATTGGCCGAGGGCGTTGAAATTTTCGAGGGCGAGCCCGAGCGGATCCATGCGGCTGTGGCAGGAATAGCAGGTCGGGTTGGTGGCGTGCAGCGCCATGGTTTCGCGGAGCGTCATCTGCGCGAGTTTTTCGGGGCTGGCGACATCTTCCAGCCCGGGAATATCGGGCGGCGGCGGAGCGGGCGGCGTGCCCAGAATCGCTTCCAAGATAAAGACGCCGCGCTTCACCGGCGACGTGCGCGTGGGATTCGAGGTCACCGCCAGCACACTACCGTGGGTCAGCACGCCGCCCCGCGGGCTGTCCGGCGGCAACATCACCTTGCGCATGGCCCGACCGGTCACGCCGGGGATGCCATAGTGCCTGGCGAGTTCCTCATTGAGGAAGGTGTAGTTGCTGTCGATCAGCTCGGTGAGCGGACGGTCTTCTTTCAGGATGTGCTCAAAAACCATTTCCGTCTCATCCAACATCGCTTGCCGAAGCGGCCCGGTGAGCTGGGGCACCGTTTGCCGGCTCCCCTCGGTCCGGACCCGTCTCGCCTCGGCGAGATCCGCGAGGTCCTGAGGCGTGCGCTGGATATCCGGAATATCTGAAATCCGCCGAATCACCGCGCGCGCCTGTCGAAACGCCGCGCTCGGCGGGTGCTCCCGGAGATACACCGCACTGCCGTCGATCACCACCGTCGAAATATCGCGCGACTGCAGCCATTGGCCGGTGAAATTCCGCACAAACTCGGCCGAGCGCGGATGGGCCATGAGCCGGGTGACCTGCTCGGAAAGCGAAGCCCGGAGCTTATGCTCCCGCGCCAGCCGGAACAGCTCGTCATCCGGCATCGTGGACCAGAACAGATACGACAGCCGCGAGGCCAAAGCATACTCGTCGATCAGCGGATGCTTCTGGCCCGGCCGGAGCGGCTCAACGCCTTCCTCCCGGAAAATGAACCGCGGCGACGCCAAGACCGCCACCATCGCCTGAGCGACGCCCGCTTCAAAGGTGCCGTCGGGCTGCGTCATCACGCGCTCGGCCAAAGCGACGAGCCGCTTCACCGTAGACTCGTCGACCGGACGCCGAAACGCGCGGGTCGCAAATTGCCCCAGAAGTTCGCCGGCGTAGGCGCGCCGCCCGGCCAACTCCGGCGGCACGGTCTTCGGGAAAAACCGCGCGTAATTCTTCGGCGCGACCCAGTGCTCCGGCGCCATCGGTCCGCGCACGGTCACACCGTTGAGCCGAATCCGCAGCTGCCGTTCCTGGGGCAACGGGTCCCCCAACGGCCTGATCTCTACCGCCAACTCGTGCTCTCCCGTCGACCACTCGCGTTCAAAGGTAAACTCATGCGGAATGCTACCCTCCCGGGCGAACTCGCGCTCGAGCACCAGCTCGCCTCCGACCCGGAAGGTGAGCATGGCGCGGTTGAGATCGAACTTGTCCTCCACGAAGCGTTCGACCGTCCGCAGATCGAGCACCAGTTGATACCGGCCCGCTACGGCGACCCGGTGCTTCATCGTCGCGACCGCCGGGACATAATAGGACAACTCCAACGCCGAGCCCGGCGCCGCTCCTCCGCGCTCCCGTCCCCGCGACGGGTCGACCGCCACCGGCGGGGCCGACGACACAAATCTACGCCCCGGCACCGTCGTTTCATCGATCACTTTCGCAACCGTCGGAACGGCCGAAGCAATCACCTTCTGCGCCGTGTCGAGGTAACGCTCGAGCAGCAGAGGCGAAACCGTCAGCACATCGCCAATGTTGTCGAAACCGTGTCCGGAATCGTCGGCCGGAAACTCCAGCTTCGTATCGACCTCAACGCCAGTTAGGTCGCGAACGGTATTCCGATACTCGGTGCGATTGAGCCGGCGCACGGTCACGCGACCGGGATCGGGCACGGCGGGATCGAGTTCAAACACATCGCGCTTCACCCATTTCGTGAGCTTTTCCGCGAGCTCCGCCGGGAGCCGCGGCTCGTCCGCCGGCGGCATGATGCCCGTGCGGACGTTGCGCAGCGCCCGCACCCAAAGCCCGTGGTCTTTGAGGTCCGCGCCGCTCGCAAACTCGTCGAGCGTGACGCCGCCCTTGTCGATGCCGCCGCCATGGCAGCCGTAGCAATACTCGTTCAGGATCGGCTTAATCTCCTTCGCGAAGAAATCCAAAGCCGGGTCAGCGGCGCGGAGATCCGCCAATCCGCCGAAAAGGGCGAGACCAAGAACCGGGGCGAGGAACGTGCAGCGGGAAGAGAGCAAAGGGGGAAGCGGGGAAAATGATTATGAGAGCCAAAAAAGCAAAGCCGGGTTACCGGCAGACCAGACGAGCCGACCTTCGGAAAGTTGTTAACGACCCGACCGGGGGCCAGAGAAATTTCGCGCTCATTGAAGAGCGGAAAGCGGCGAGCGCATTTCAGCTTCTTCCACGGCGTAGGGTCGGACCTTGCGTCCGCCCGTCCGGGAGTGGGCAAGCCCCGCCCCTCGAAAACCGGCTGCGTGAGGGCGTGCCTCGTGCGCGTCTTGGCGCGGCGGGCGTGGTCAAGCCACGCCCCTACAAAATCCACGGCGTAGGGGCGGACCTTGTGTCCGCCCGTGCTCGGCGGGCGCGGTCGAGCCGCGCCCCTACAAACTCCGCCCCGGCCCGATCAAACCGGCGCCGTGATCAGAAGGTGAACGTGTTGGTGATCGACCACTGCTTCGGCTGCGGAATCCGCGCCGAGGCGACCTGCCCGTTGGGTTGGGCCGTGACGGCGATCAGGTCATCGTCTCCCAGAAAATCGCGGATATTGAGTTGGATCGACCAGCCGATCTTGCCGTCTCGGAACTTGCGGCTGTAGCGAAGCCAGGCGTCGCAGTTGAGCTGCTCGCTGCCGTAAAACGGTTGGCTCACATCGGAGACCCAGACGCCGATCGAATTTCGCTTCACGCCGTAGCCGATCGCCACGCGGTCCTGCCAGCGGGCGGCGCCGCCGATGCCGAAGCCTTTGAGCGGCCCCGTGACGAAGTCGTAGTTGGTCACCGCGTTGAAACGCCACTTGCGAAGCTCCTGCACGGCAGACCCGTTGGCCGCGAGGGCATTGAGGTAGGGGATATACATGTTGTTGGTCGTGGCGCCGCCGAACCGGGTGCCCGTCACACTGTTGAAATAGGGAATGTCCTCGAAGCCTTCCTGCGCGCGGATGCTCGTGGCGGCGACGCCGTCACCATCCGACCAGAGCGGCAGATTTTTCGCCACAAAGGCCGCAAAGTCCGCGCCGTAGTTGGCGCGCACCGCTTCCTGCATCGCGGCGTTGAAGGTGATGCGCCAGTTGCGCCGCGGATTGTAGGTGCCTTCAAATTCCCAGCCTTCGGAGGTCGTATCGGAGATGTTGCCGACATTCGGCGGACGCGTGGCGCTCCAATTTCCGCCACCGGCGGCTTGGGAGAAGGCCCACGACGATACGAGCTGCGGATCGACCGGGCGGAGCCACTCGGCGGCGGTGCGCTGGGTGAACCAGAGGTTGCGCGCGGTGGTCTCGGCCGCCGTGAGCGCGGGGTTCGCGTTGCCCGCCTGCGCCGGCGCGGTGAGCGAAGCGCGCAGCGGGAGGTAGCGGGGATCGCTCGGCGCGAAGCCAAACCACTTGTTGATGAGCACCTCGCTGGTGTTGGAACCGCGCAGTCCGTTCATCGCGCGGGTGACGTCGTTGCCCGGCCAAAACGTATTGTAGAACGTGCTCACGTCGTTCGCCTGCGTCGTCTTGTAGTTCACGATGCGCAGGACGAATTTCTGGTCGGCAAACGAGAGGGTGAGTCCCTTGTCCACCGTGGAGCCGGCGGGCGGGCTGAACGGACGTCCGTAAACATCGGCGACCGTCGAGGACGGCCGGAAATTTTCCGAGCGGTTATAGGACAGGCTTACGTCCATCCCGAGCGGGAGGCGCTTCTTGATGAAATCGGGCGCATGGCCGACGACGCTCCAGCTCACGGTCCGATCCTTGGCGTAGATGTTGGGTTTGGCGGGCGAGACCCACGACGCGGCGAAAGGATCGACCTGATTCGTCGCCGTGACCCGCACGGGGGCGCCGCGGTCGAAGAGCGAAAACTCGTCTTCACGCCAGCCGACGAGGCCGACGAGTTTGCGGTTGAGAAAGAAACTCTGCCAGATCGCGGAGTAGCTCGTCGTCTGGTTCCGCGCGCGCGAGGCGTTGGAGTAGAGTTTGTCGAGGCCGCTCTCCGGTCCGATCACGGTCACGGGAGCGTTGGTCACCCACTGGTTGGTCCGATTGTCGAAGAGCAACGCGGTGCCGTTGGTTTGGGGAATGTGCGGCGCGGTGAGGCCCTGGATACCGGCGCCGGCCGGCGACGTGCGGTTGGCCAGCGAGCCGCCGAGGTAGTGGATTGCGGCGTAATCGGGATAGGTCAGCGCGGCGGGATTGTTGGAATAAACGTTAAGGTCGGTCGTGTAGGAGAACCCTTGGTAACTGCGTGAGAACGTGGAGCTCTCGAGATCGCTGTAAACGCCGGTGACCGTGTGCTTGCCGAGATGGCGGAACAGGCCGGATTTCTGCGTGAGATCCAGCGTGGCATAGGAGGTCGCACGGAAGGCTTTGCGGCGGTTGTTGGAGAAATTATTGCCGATGGAGTCCGACGCAAAATACGGCCGGCCGAAGTTGGGGTTGACCGCGCCGTTGACGAGCCGGCTTTGCATATCGACGTGGATCGTCGCCGCGTCGAAGCCGATGATGCTGGTGTTGGCGCGGTCTTGCTTCTGCTCGTCGTAGGCGACCTCAAAGCCGAGGGCGTCTTTGAAGAAGGTCTGGCGGAGGCTCGCGTTGAACGCGTTGAACTTGGCCGCCTCGCGCTTGTTGGGGCCGTCGAGCAGCGTGTTGTAGAAATCGAAAACCGAAGGATCGCGGATCTCCTGGTATTTCCAAAGCCCGGCGTAGGCCTGGCCGGCGGGCGCGAACTGCTGGTTGAGGAAGAAGAGCGGGTTGTTGCCCTGCGTCGTGTAGTTGCCAACGCCAAACCACTGCGTGAACGGATTGCCGCCGCGACTGAGCATGAAAGCCGGCGTGCCGGGGCCGCCCATGACGGCGGAGTTGGGATCCGTGAAGACGCCGCCGACTTGGCCGAACCAACGGCCCGCCGAGCCCAGATGCGCCGCGAGCAGCGGATTGTTGGTCACCGTCGTGGGCTGGCTCGGATCGATGGCGACTTTGTTCAGCACGTTGAACCAAACCGAGAGTCCGTCCTGCGGCGGCGTGGGCCGGGGGCGGTTGGCCGAGATTTCCCCGGTCTCATAGCTCACGTTGAGCTGCGTGAAGGCGTCGCGAAACAAGCGCGGCTCCCAGCGCAGCGCCGCATAGAGCCGGCGGTCGTCCTCGAAGGCGGGCTTTTGGCGGAATTTCTTGTCGTCGTTCAGGCCGATGACGCGCACCGCCAACCGGTCCTTCATGATGGACTGGTTCAGATCGAGCACCTCGCGGTGCGAGTCGTAGCGGCTGTAGGTCTGCTGAAACACCACGGCGTTTTTGCGCAGATTCGGGACCTTGAGCTGGTTGTTGATAATGCCCGCCGGGCTGCCGAGGCCGAAAAGAATGGCATTGGCTCCGCGTGAGATATCGACGCGCTCCGTGTTATACGAATCGAGCCCGATGTCGGTGGGGAAAAAATCCCGGGTAAGATCGGCGCCGCTGAGCCCGCGCACACGCGTCGAAACATTTGGGCTCTGGAGATTGGCTTCCGCGTTGGAAAAGTTATTGCCCGTGCTGACGCCGGAGTAATTGCCGCCAGGGCCGGAAGCCTCCGTGCCGGTCGTGTAAACGAGAATGTCCTTGGTATTCGTCGAGCCCGTGTCGGCCAAAAACTGGGCGTTCACCACGCTGATCGCCGCTCCGACATCGCGGAGTTCCGTGCGCAGGCGCGTGCCCGCCAACGTCGAGGCCGACTGGTAGCCTTTGTCGGTGTCGGTCTCGACCACGAACGGCGAGAGCTTCACAACCTCGTCGGGATCGGCGACGACCGGAGCCGCAACCGTCCCGGGAATCACCGGTGTTTTCCCATCCGCGGCCTTGGTGGCAGCCGGAGTGGGCGGCGCGGCCAGTTGCGCCAAAAGCGAGGAGGCGCCGAGCAGGCCGAAAACGGCGCACACGACCCGAATGGACCGATCAAAAAAGAGCGAGGGATTGGGTTTCATGGGGTTAATTGGTGAAGGGTTGCCCGGTGAGAACCGGGCCAAAGTGTCCGACTGCGTTTTCCCGTTCGACGGGACAACCCACCGCGGCTGCCATGCGGTGGGGTTGAGCAACAAAAGAGCCGCTCAAAGGAGCGCGCGGATCTCCTCGAGGGCCTGCTTGGTGCGCTTGATGCCCTCGATCTCGCTGTGCTTGTGGCCTTCGTATTCGATGCCGATGTAGCCGCTGTAGCCGGCGCCGACGGTGATCTTCACCAGACGCTCGAAATCGAGGGTCATCTCGAGTTTCTCCCGGCGGTCTTCCGTATAGAAACGTCCGGCGCCCGTGTCCCAATCGTAGGACTTGGCACTCACGGCCTGCTTCACCCACGGCATGAACTCGCGCAGACCCTGGTAAGGATTGTAGAGCTCCGACTTGTTGCGGTCGGTGTAGAAATTGCCGTAGTCGGGCAAGATACCCACGCGTTTGTGGTCGGCCCGCTTCATCACATCAATCAGCCACTTGCCGTTCGAAGAGGGGCCGCCGTGATTCTCAACCACAACCCAGAGTCCGCGTTTGTCGCCCTCGATGCAGAGGCGATGCAGACCGTCGGCCGCCAGCTTGGCTTGCTCGTCCCACGGCAATTTGGCGTCGCTCGCCGCGTTTACCCGAATGCTATGGCACCCGAGAAACGCCGCCGCATCCAACCACTTCAAGTGGTTCGTCACGGTTTTCTGCCGTGCCTCTTCGGTTGGCGCGCCGAGACTGCCCTCGCCGTCACACATGATGAGCAGGCTTGCGACGCCTTCACCCGCCGCGCGCGTCTTCATTTCTCCGAGGTAGGCCTGGTCCGACGCCTTGTCCTTAAACATCTGGTTCACGTATTCGATGCCGTCGATTCCGACAGACCGGGCGATCTTCGCGAACTCGAGGTTGTCGAGCGGCTCGGCGCCGGCGCGCTTGAGGAAGCGCTTGTTGAGCGACCATTGCGCGAGCGAGATTTTGAAAGCGGCGGGTTTTGCGGCCGGCGTAGCGGCGGCGCGGGCGAGCGGGCTCAACGCCCCGAGGGCACCGAGAGCGGCGGCAGATTTGAGAAAGGAACGGCGGGTGGAGGGAGCGATTGGGTTGTTCATAAAAAAGCGAAGCCGAGGTTTTTTAAACCCCGGCTTCGCGGCAATCCAGAAACGGCTTCAGGCGAAGATCACCCGATGAATGCTCAGTTCGCTTAGACCATGTCGGCCATCGTCCAGCCCTTGCGGTAGGTCGGGTAGATCAATTTGTCGGCCTCGGGGTTGTTCGTCTTCATCGCGACGGGATCCCACGTGAACTTCCCGCCCACGAGAATCGCCATCGTGCCGAGGCAAACCATCTCGGTAAACGGCACCGAGTATTCGAAGTTCGAACCGGCAGCGAGCGGGTTGTTGGCGCGGATCGCGGCGGTCCATTCGTAATGAGGATTGTTCTCCGGCACGCGGGGAATCGTCTTCGGCGGGAACGACGGTGTGAGCTCACGGTGCAATGACTCCGGGATAAAGCGCGGGCTGTTGCAGTAGTCGTTGCCGTCATAAACGGTGCCCTTGCTGCCGATGATGAGCTGACCGCCCTTGGCGAGCTGGCGGCTCTCTTCCATCTGCGCGGGTTTCGCAGGCTTCTCGCCGCCTTCATACCAGGTGAGTTTGACGGGCGGGAGGTTGTCGCGGGCCGGGAATTGATACTCGACGATGGCCGACTTCGGGAACGCGATCGGGCTCTTGCCCACGATCTTCTTGAGTTCGACGGTCGTCGGCGCACCGAGCCGGAGATTCCAGAATGCGGCATCCATCAGATGGCACGCCATGTCGCCGAGCGCGCCGCAGCCGTAGTCGATATATCCGCGCCATTTGAACGGATGGATCGCATTGCTGTAGGTGCGCTCCTGCGCGCGGCCGAGGAAGAGATCCTGCGAGAAACCCTCCGGCGGCGTGTCCGCCTTCGGCCACTCCTGCATGCCCTGCGGCCACACGACTTGCTCTTTGCCGTCGGGTCCCATCGCGGCCGAGCGGTTGGTCCAAATCTGCGCCTCGCGCACCTCGCCGAGCACGCCGGCATTGAACCATTCCTGCACGAGGCGGATGCCTTCGCCGGCGTGGCCTTGGTTGCCCATCTGCGTGCAGACGCCGTTCAGGCGCGCCAGCCGCAACAGCTCCCGCGCCTCGCCGACGGTCTGCGTCAGCGGCTTCTGCACATAAACGTGTTTGCCCAGCATGATCGCCATGTAGGCCGGCAGGAAATGCATATGGTCCGGCGTCGAGACGCAGACCGCGTCGATCTGGTCGTCCATCTCGAGCAGCATCTTCCGAAAATCGGTGTAGCGCTTCGCATTCGGGAATTCCGCGATCAGCTTCTTGCGGTTGCTGCCACCCCGGGGGGTATCCAAACTCCAATCCACATCGCAGAGGGCGACGACGTCCTCGTTCTTATGCGGCATGATGTCCGAGAAGCCCTTGCCGCCGCAACCGATCTGCGCGATGCGGATTTTGGCGCCGGCCGCGATCGGCCGCGGCTTGCGCGGATTCTTGGCGAGCGTCGCGCAGCCGGCGAAGCCAAGCATGGACGCGGCCACTGCGGAGAACGCGATAAAGTCGCGACGATTCATATGATTTGAGGATGATTCTTTCATAACTTTGGGGGATTGAGGGGATCGGAGAGCCAGACGCTCGCCACCGAGGACGGATGCCCACGGTTGGAAAATATTAACCCAATGCAACGCCAGTGATGCGTGCCGCCGAAATAATCTTACCCGCTTATGCAACCCATCGCATGTGCGCCGCAGGCTTGCCGCCGGCCCCGCCCCACCCCATCACGTGTCGTCATGCGCTCGTTCCTCACCCTGATCGCCGTTGCCACCCTTTCCGTGTTCGCGGGATTCACGCCAGCCTACTCCGCCGCCCCCTTGCACAAGATCATGCTCCTGACCGGCCAATCGAACCAGTATCACGATTGGACCCGCAGCTCGCCCCTCGTGAAAACCTACCTCGAGCAGACCGGGCTCTTCAAAGTCGACGTCGTCACCACCCCGCCCGCCGGCGCCGACATGGCCGGCTTTGCGCCGAAGTTTTCCGACTACGCCGCCATCGTGATCGTCTACGAGGGCGCCGAATGGCCCGCGACGACGAAGGCGGCTTTCGTTAACTACATGAAAAATGGCGGCGGTCTCGTCTCCGTCCACGACACCGACAACGCCTTCCCTTACTGGCCCGAGTGGAACGAGATGATCGGCGTAGGCGGCTGGGGTTTCAAAGCCGATGGCAGCATCGGTGCGCGAACCGAGACCGCCGGCCCGATGATCCGCTGGCGCGACGCCAAGATGGTCCTCGATTTCACCACCCCGGGCAACGCCACCCACCCGCCCCGCCACGACTTCCTCGTCACCACCCGCACCCCCGATCATCCCATTATGCGCGGCCTGCCGGCAACTTGGTTGAAGGCCAGCGACGAGATCTACAGCCGACTCCGCGGCCCCGCGAAAAACGTCACCGTGCTCGCCACCGCGCTTGCCGACGCCACCAAGTTCCCCGGCAAAGCCACCGGCGAACACGAGCCCATGCTCATGACTATCGCCTACGGCAAAGGCCGCGTCTTCCACACCACCTTCGGCCACGTGAACTCGAAGGAGCCCGCCCCCTTTCTAGCGCTCGCCTGCACCGGCTTCGCCGTCACCCTCCAACGCGGCACCGAATGGGCCGCCACCGGCGCCGTTACCCAAAAAGTCCCCGCGGATTTCCCGACGGCGGAGAAAACCTCCCTGCGCACGCCGTAGCCACCCGCGCCATGGCGGCCGAAACCTACCTCTCCCTCGCGGTCCGCGAGTTCGCCCGTCTCCGACAGGTCGCCGACCGCGCCATCGCCCAGCTCCCGCCGGGCACGTTCGCCACCCCGCCCGCGCCCGGCGACAACAGCGTGGCCGCCATCGTCAAACACGTCGGCGGCAACTTACTCTCCCGTTGGACCGATTTCCTCACGACCGACGGCGAGAAACCCGGCCGCGACCGCGACACCGAGTTCGTCATTCTGCCCGCCGACACCCGCGAGCACCTCCTCGACCGTTGGGCGCAGGGCTGGGCCGCGCTCTTCACCGCGCTCACCCCGCTCACCGCCGCCGATCTGGACCGCACCATCACCATCCGCGGCGAACCGCTGACTGTGCTCCAAGCCGTCCAACGTCAGCTCACCCACTACGCCTACCACGTCGGCCAAATCGTCTTCATCGCCAAACATTTTGCCGGCCCCCGCTGGCAAAGCCTCAGCATCGCGCCCGGCCAATCCGCCGCCTTCAACCGCGCGCCGACGAAGTATCTGGAAAAGCCCTGAGCCCATCGGGCGAAACTCAAGGCGAAGTCGGGCTCGATCGTGGCATGGGCGTCCCGCCCATGGGTTCGGAGACGAGTGGGCGAGATGCCCGTGCCACCCTGAGTCCGTCCCTCGCGGACTTCGTTTCCAATGACACCGGAGCCCGGCCGCACGCCCGCTCCTCGCTTGCACCGCGCTCCGCCGCCCGCTCACTTTGCGGCGCCGATGCAACTAACCAAACACTGGGCCACCCAACTCGACGACTACGCCATTGATCTCGCCTGGTCGCCCGACGGCAACCAACTCGCCGCCGCCAGTTCCGCCGGCCCCGTTTCTATCTTCGCCTCAGCCGACGGAAAAAAACTCCACGAACTCCCCGGCCACGAGAACGGCACCAACTGCCTCGCCTGGGCGCCCTCGTCGGCCGCCCGAAACCCGAAACCCGAAACCTCAAACCCGGACCGCCACTCGCTTCTGGCGAGTGGCGGCCAAGACGGCGCCGTCAAATTCTGGGACGCCACCGCCGGCCAACACACCGCGACCGCCTCCCTCGGCACCGCCTGGGTCGAACACCTCGCCTGGGTTCGCTCCGCCGCCTCCAGTTCTCAACCCTCAGCGCTCAACTCTCAATTCTTGTTCGCCTCCGCCGGCCGCAAACTCCTCGCCCTCCGCGCCGACGGCTCCGTCGCCCACACCTTCCCCCTCGCCGCCAAATCCATCTCCGCCCTCGCCGCCCAACCCGCCGGCGGCTGCGTCGCCGCCTCGCATTTCGGCGGCGTCCAGCTCTGGGACGCCGATGATTTTGTCCTCCAAAAAGAGTTCCCCTACGCCAACGGCATCCACGCCCTCGTCTGGTCGCCCGACAGCAGATGGCTCGTCTCCGGCAACCAAGACCCGAGCGTCCACCTCTGGATTCCGGAAACCGACGTCGAACTTCACATGAGCGGCTACGAGTCGAAAGTGAAACACCTCTCCTACGACCAGACCTCGCGCTGGCTCGCGACCGGCGGCGGCCGCGACGCGTGCATCTGGGACTGCGCCGGCGAAGGCCCCGAAGGCCGCGAACCCGCCATGCTCCCACACAACGCGCCCGTGTGCGCCGTCGCCTTCCAACACGCCCACGGCCTCCTCGCGACCGCGAGCCTCGACGGCGTCGTGCAACTCTGGAGCCCCGAACGCGCCAAGCCCCTCCGCGCCACCGTGAAAATGCCCGCCGCCGCAACGAAGCTCGCCTGGTCCCCCGACGACCGCTTCCTCGCCATCGGCTCCGAAAAAGGCGCCGTTTACGTGCTCAAGAGCGAGGCGTGATTCGGCCCATCCGACGTAGGGCAAGGTCTCCGACCTGCCCTCCACGCCCAAGCCTCACGAGGCTGAGCCCCTTTCCTCCCCTCAATCCGCCGCCTTTATGCGGTTCCAAAGTCGAATCACCTCCGAAGCGGCGATAAAAACATCGGCTTTTCGCCGCAGGTTGAAATCCGACCGCAAGGACTCTGCTGTTTAGGCGCGGGAGAAACGGCGGCGCAGCACCAAGAGCCCGGCTAGCGAAAGTGCCATCAAAGCGTGCGTGCTCGATAATTCGGGCACCGCGCTTGAGCCCGGCGCAAATGTGTAAACCTCGAGCTCAGTTACTTCGAAATCCTTATACCAAGTGCCAACCGCCCCGTCGAAAATGTCAGCGGTGTTAGACATACCACCATACGACCAATTATTCGCGCTGCCGTTGCGAAGATTCCCACTGACGCTTAGGTCATAGGTGCCAAACACCGGACCTCTGCTCGGAAGATTAATGGTTTGAATAACACCCTGATTTCCCGCGCCTTGGCCGAGCAAATTCTGCCGCTGAATCGTCGCTGTTGATAGATTATAGATAAACGCGGTCCGCTCAGCGTCAGTGTCGGTGTAGTTGAATGAGTCGTCCAAAAACACGCTCTGAGAAGTCCTCCAGCTTTGGGGATTGTAGCCACCAATGATGTAACTCGTGACACCATCAAACGCACTCAAAAGCGTAAAAGTCGCGCCTCGGCCATCGACGGCCGCATGGAAATCAAAAGAATCGTCACCGTGCTGCTTGGTGAAGATGTTGGTGAAGGTCAGATTTCCCTGCCCCAGCCAGGCCTCGAGTTGGGTTTCATAGGCCGGGGTAATCAGTGCAGCTTCGGCACGGGGCAAAAGTAGCGAAACGCTCAACGCTCCGAAAACAAACGCGAGACGGCAGACAGCGGAAACATTCATGGTCGCAACCACTAGCAATACCGCTGCCAAGCAAGCCGACGCTGTCGCAATTTCATGACGTTAATCGTCTAAAAAATTCAGGCAATTGATCGGCACCCCCTCGCCCTACCCGAAAAACGTAAAGAATCCCGACACCGCGTCGCCTTTCCTTACACTTTCTCCCAATGGCATTTCGACCCGGACCACCGCCCGAACCCTGCATTTCCAAGCCCTCCTCGCGCCACCGAAATGAAGCCCGCCGCCGCAACGAAGCTCGCCTGGTCTCCCGACGACCGTTTCCTAGCCATCGGCCCCGAAGAAGGCGCCGTTTACGTGCTCAAGAGCGAGGCGTGAGGTCGTCAGGCGGATTTCGCTTTCTGTCCTCAGCCTCCGGGAAAGTGCGGAGCGGCGGTTGCCTTGGAAGGCCGCTTGAAACAATCTCCTGCCCTTTCGCGATAAACGCTCACGTTCAAAGCCAAACTCCCTGACATGCCCTTCCTGTCTACCTTTCCCACCCGCTTCATTACTTTCACCACGCTCACCGGCGCCGCGCTCGCGTTCACCGGCGCAGCCCGCGCTCAAACCCCGGTCGCCCCACCCGAGCAAACTCACGTTGCGGCCATTGGCTCCGCCCCGTTTCGAGCTGCCGCCAGCGCCGACTTTGCACCCGGTGCCTCTTTCACGATGGAGGGGTGGTTCTACCTCACGAGCCACACGCCCTTCGCGTGGCTCATGGGCAAGGGCCTCGCGACCAGCGGCACCGATCCGTTTCTCAGTTTTGCCCTGCAACTGAACGGCGACGGCACGAAACCGATCTTTGCGACCTCAACCGGCGCACCCGGCTCCTATCGCGAAGTCGTCGCCCCGGCCGCACTCCCGCTACGCACGTGGACGCATCTCGCCGCAGTGATGGATGGCACCTCCGTCCGCGTGCTCGTTAACGGGGCGATCGTTGCCTCCGGCTCGACTAACGGCGCCCCTCTGGCCGCGCCCTCGGTCGCCTTCGGTGTCGGCTCCGCCTTCCTCGCCAATGGCACCACCAACTACCCCGGTTTTCCCGGATTTGCCCGGCAACTCCGCTTTTGGAGCGTCGCCCGCACCGCCGCCCAACTCGCCGCCGGTGCCTCCGTCGCACTCCCCACCGACCGCACCGGCCTCGTCGCGGCTTGGCCCCTCGACGAAAGCAGCGGCACGACCGCCCGCGACATCAGCGGCGCGAATCGCGCGCTCACCGCCGCCTCGGGCCAGCTTTCCGCCGCGCGCCTGGCGATCCTCGAAGCCGGACCTTTCTTTGCCACCACCGCCAGCAAGCTCCCCGCGGAAGCATTCAGCAATCTTGTCGAAGGCCAATTCATTGACGTCGACGGCGACGGCGATTCCGACCTCGTAGCTATGCGGGTCTTCTCGCCACCAACTGTGCCTGGCACGCCCACGCGGCTGCGCGTGCTGCGCAACACCAACGGCACATTTACCGACGCCACGGATGCCGTGCTCGGCAACGTCACGATGATCCACCCGCGCTTCAATTTCGTCGGCGACTTCAATCGTGATGGCCGCCCCGATCTGCTCATCATTGGACAAGGCACCGACACGCCGCCGTTCCCCGGAGAACAGGCGAAACTGCTGATTCGAACCGCCGACGGCCGCCTTGCGGACGAGACGGCCACGCGACTGCCGCAGCGCTCAAGTTTCACACACGGGCTCGGCGTCGGCGATATTGATGGCGACGGCGATCTCGACATTTACATGGGCAATATCAACGGCGGCGACACGAGCCCGCGTTTCTACATCAATAACGGCGCGGGCGTTTTCACCGAGGCCACCGGGCGCCTGCCGACGGACGTCGAGTCGCGCCAGAAACTTTTCCACTCGGCGCACCTCGCCGACGTAAACGGCGACGGTCGACCCGATCTGATTCTAGGCGCCGCCAACGGCACGATCACCAACGAATGCCTGCTCAACGACGGCTCCGGCACTTTCGTTCGGAATGCGCGCTTCGCTCTTCCGCCAAAACTTTTCAGTCCGGACGCCGCGACCGTTTGGATCAGCTCGGCCGACTTGAACGGCGACGGCGCGAGCGATCTCCTTCTCGCCACCACCGGCGGCACATCGCTTCTTCCCGATGGGCGCACGATTCCGGGCTATGGCATCGCCGGCTTACAACTGCTGCTGAACCGCGGCGACGGCACATTCTACGATACGACAACCGACTCCGGGTTCACTTGGAATTCCGATGAACGCTGGGTCGTCTCCCTCGACTTGGTCGATTTTGACGGCGATGGCCGGCCCGACATCAGCGCAAGCGTCGCGCTCGACCAAGGTAGCCGCTCACGCCTCTTTCTCAATCGCGGAGCCGGCCGCTTCACCGACGCGTCCGAAGCTTTTGCTGCCGCCCGGTTCAGTGCATTTGTTATCGCCCGTGACGTCGACGGCGACGGCAGGGTCGATCTGGTCAGCGGATCATCCAACGGCGATTTCGCACTCGCCCGCTCCCTCAAACCCCTCACTCGCGCCCTCTTCCAGACCACGCCCGATGATGTCGGCCGCATCACCGGCCTCTCGATCCGCTCCCAGGCCGGCACCGGCAGCCAAACCCTCATCACCGGCTTCTCGCTCGGCGGTGCCGGCACCAAGCCGATTCTCGTCCGCGCCACGGGTCCCGCCCTCGCCGGCTTCGGCGTTCCGGGCACCCTCCCCGACCCCAAAATCGAACTCGCTCCACTGGGTGGCGCCGCCTTCGCCACCAACGACGATTGGGGCGGCACCACCGATCTTAGAAACACGTTCACCGCCGTCGGTGCCTTCCCCATCGCCGATGCCGCCAGCAAAGACGCGGCGCTTCTTGTCGCACCCGTTGCCGGCGGCTACACCGCGACGGTCACAGGTGCAAACCTGGGCACAGGCGTCGCCCTCGTCGAAGTCTACGACGCCGGAACCGGCAACACCCCGCGCTTAACCGCCCTCTCGGCCCGCACCCAAGTCGGCACCGCCGCCGATGCGCTGGTCGCAGGCTTCTCCGTCAGCGGCAACGTGCCCAAAAAACTCCTCATCCGCGCCACCGGACCCACCCTCGGCGCTTTCGGTGTCAGCGGCTCGTTGGTTGATCCCGTGCTCGAAGTGCGTCCCCTCGGGGTCGATAACATCGTCGCGACCAGCGACGACTGGCGCGGCACCGCAGCGCTAAAGGCAGCCTACGCCTCCGTCGGTGCGTTCCCCTTTGCAAACGATGACAGCAAAGACGCCGCCATTGTCATCGAGCTTCCGCCCGGCGGCTATACCGCGACAGTCTTGGGCAAAGCTAACACGACCGGCGTCGCGCTCATCGAAGTTTACGAGCTGCCATAGCCAGAAATGCCCCCGCGCCGCACTTGACGGTCAACGCGGCCCAAGGCGTGCTTTCAGGCAGTTCCATGTCCAGCGCCGCCGCCCAAGCCGATCTACCGCCGCACTTGCCGCGACCGTCTGTTTTCATCAGCTACGCCTCGGAGAACCGCGCCCCGACCCGTTTGCTCCGCGATACCCTCGAATCCGCCGGGCTCGACGTCTGGTATGACGAAAACGAACTCGGCGGCGGCGATGCCTGGGATCAGAAAATCCGACGCCAGATCCGCGAGTGCACCTACTTCATGCCCGTGATCTCGGCCCAGACCGAGGCCCGTCGCGAGGGCTACTTCCGCCGCGAGTGGCGCCTCGCCGTGGACCGCAGCCACGATATGGCCGACGACGTGATGTTTCTCCTGCCGGTCGTGATCGACGGCACCGGCGAAAACGGCGCCCGCGTCCCCGAGAAATTTCTCACCGTCCAGTGGCTCAAAGTCCCCGGCGGCATCGCCACCCCCGCCCTCACCGCGCTCGCGACCCGCCTTGCCCACGGCGAACACGTCGCCCCCACCGCCGCCGCGGCCCCACGTCCCACCTTCGTCCCGCCACCGGTCGCAAAAGGTATCCCGGTTCCACCGGTCAACGTTCCTTTGCGCGGCAGCGACGGCGACACCACGGCCGACGGCCCGCCGCCGATGCCGCCTTTCCCGCCGCGTCCCCCCGACCAACGGGACAACATCAAATACTTCGCCGAGATTTTCTGGTGGATCCTGAGCACCGCTTGGCTGCTTTTCAAACGTCTGCCCAAGTGGGCGCGCGTGCTCCTGATCATCTGGGCCGTGCTCACGTTGTTCAGTTTCGGCTCCAAGGACGAATCCGAGCCCCGGAGAAAATCGAAGAGTGCGGTTCCCGAAGTCGCTTCCCCCGCGCCGGCCGCGCCCCCGAAAAAGAGCAGAACGGTGAACGGCGAAGCCGCCGAACTGAAAGCCGCCGCGAAAAAACTGGAAGAACTCGCCGCCCAACCCGACACCGGCAACATGGGTGCCGGTTTCGCCCGCGCCGACGCGGAACTTGCGCGGGCCTTCGCAAAGGAAGTCGAGCCGACCGCCGCCGAAACTCTGATCGTTGTGCCGTTTCAACGAAACATCCGCGACCCCGCGCCTCGTCAGTTCGCCGGCGATGTTTTCACCCGAGTCTTCGCCCAACTCACCACCGGTCGCCCCGAACAAATCGACCTCCAACCCACGGTCGATCCGACTCAGGGCGACCCGGCACTGCGCGAGGTGGCCAAAGCGGCCGGCGCGAGCCGCGTGCTGGTCGCACGCTCCGAAAGCCAAGACTCTGAAACACTCCTCGTCGTGAGGCTGATCGCGGTCGGCGAATCCGTCCCCGTTTGGACGGGACGCTACCCCGTGCGCGAGGGTCAAGCCGCCGAGACCGCCCGCCAAATCAGCGCCACAGTGCTCGCCGCCGTCCCCGCCAAGCCGGCCACACCGTAGGCGCGCCAACTCCCCGGGCGGGGCGGTGGATCGCGCAAAAATGTGGCACGAGCGTCTCGCCCGTGAACGAGCGGGCATCTTGCCCGTTCGTTTCCGATCCCATGGGCGGGACGCACATTCAACTCGGATCACCGATGTCATTCTCTGATTGAGACCAACATCCCGATTAAGTCAGAGCGACATTGCGAGGATCTCGCCGTGGCGGGAGACGAAGCTATCCTGCTAGATCGACCTGACGCGCTTCGCGCACCTCGCGATAACAGGGTCCAAAAAAAATGGAGAGTTGGCATAAGAGCCCAGCGCACGCCTCCTCGGCAGCTTGACTGAAATCACCCGGTCCGCGCGATTGAAGTTTAGGCGCAGCCCGGAAACACAAAAAAGCCCGCCTCGTTTCGAAGGCGGGCGGAATGAATTGTGCAAAGCGTCCGGTAGGGCTTAACCCCGATTCGAACGCCGACGCAGCGCCAAGAGACCGGCAAACGCCACCGCCATCAGCCCAACCGTGCTCGCGGTTTCAGGGACGGAACTAGAGCCTCCGCCGACCGCATAAACTTCCAAGGAATCTATCGTAAAATGGCCATAGTTCGACGAAGTTCCTGTCGGTCGGTTTAGAATATCTGTCGAGTGAGTTCCAAGACCGTAATTAGTCTGCAATGCGTGGCCTTCGTGTAAGAAAGTATGAACTTCAAGGTCTCTGTTGAAGTAGATCAAATGAGGATGGTTGTTAAATGAGAACGCATTCTGGCTGAGAAATTCCCTTTGAACCATTGATATCGAAAGATTGAAGATAAAGTGAGTCTTCTCGGTAAACGGGGGCGAAATGTTCCAGTTTCCACCCGAATTCATACTCAGCGGATTATAACCACCGATCACTTGGTTTGAGAAACCAGCTCCCGAAACCGTCATGATTGTAATCGTCGGACCTCGCCCATCGACAGCCGCATGAAGACTCGTTCCCGTTTCACCGGGAGCCTTCGTGAAGATGTTAACGAAATTTAGATTTCCCTGCCCGATCCACGACTCAAGTTGAGCCTCATATCCGGGAGTGATCAGACCAGCCTGAACGCGGGGCAAAAACAGCGAAACCAGCAGCGCTAAGAAAACAAACGAACGACGGAAAAAGAGTGACAGATGCATTGTAATTAAACAATAGCAGAAGCGAGGCCACGAAAATCGACGGATATGCAAATCACTATTTCGTAGCGCCTAAAAAACTTTGGGCACAAACGGCACGCGCCGAAAAACCCGAAAAGTGTAAAGAATTCCGACAGTCCCTCAGCAATTTCTTACACTTTCCCGCTGCCGCCGAATCAGAGGAGGACCCCGGACCGGCTCAAGCCGACATCTTGCGTGGCTCGGACTCCGCGCTCGCGGTCGCGGCCTCAACGAGAGTCTCAAGCCAAAGAGCGCTTCAGGCGTAACTGGAAGTGAAGTCACCGGGTTCGTTGATCGCGTGGCACGGGCGTCTCGCCCGTGAACGAGCGGGTAGCTTGCCGTTCGTTTCCGATCCCATGGGCGGGACGCCCATGCCACTCGGATCACCGACGTCACTTCGCGTTACACCCAAACGCTCGGTATGAGTGAAAACCTACTTGCCGCAATTCCGGTCCGGCGCGAAACTCAAACCATGCCGCAAATCACCATCTACCTCGACGAGAAAACCGCGTCGCGCGTCGCTGCTTCGGCGCGCAGGGAAAAGATTCCTGTATCCCGTTGGATTCGGCATCAGATTACGGCCAACGACCGCAGCGTTTGGCCCGAGGGATTTATCGAGGGGACCTTTGGCTCCGTCCGGGACCCGGAATTCAAACGCCCAGCGCAGGGTAAAGTTTCGCCAATCGAGCCGCTGCGTCCGTGAGCTACCAACTGGACACCGATACTTGCGTGCGTTGGTTGCGCGGCAAGGATCGGACGCTCAAGGCGCGATTGACCGTGCTTGCGCCGACTGATGTCCAGATCTCTGCGGTCGTGCGTGGAGAACTGCTGGTCGGAGCCGAGCGTAGCGCCGATCCTCGCGCAACCCGGGACGATGTTCTTCGCTTTCTGGATGCCTTCACCGTCGCGCCGGTCGATGCCGACGTGGCGCGGCACTACGGGCAATTACGCTCCAAGCTGGAAGAACACGGTGAAAGCATCGGGCCAAACGACCTGTGGATCGCCGCGACGGCCTTGGCGTGGGGCGCGACCTTGGTCACGGGCAACACCCGCGAGTTTCGCCGCGTGCCCCGATTGCTTTTGGAAAACTGGCTCGAACGTTAAGCAAGAATCTCGCCGACTCCGGGCACCGCTTAAAATCTCACGCCGCGGCACCTCAACCACCACCGCCGCCTCCCGCCCGCCTCCGCCCTATTTCGTCAACCGCCGCAGCGACTGGTTGATCTTCGCGACGTCGCATACTTCGGCGTCGTAGTCGGGGCCGATCCACTCGCGCCACTCGCGGCCGAGTTCGGTCTCCGGCTCCTTCAGGCACGCGAGCATGTCGTGAAACGCCTCGAGCCCGCCGCAGTCTTCGGGCGGCCCGGCCCGCTCGCCGCCGACGCAGTGCGGGTAACGCAGGCCCTTCTCCATCGGCACCGGCTTGTCCACGCGGATTTCGACCTGCCAGCCTTCGGAGAAATGGTAACCGTAGGAAAACCGCGCGCGGTTCTCCAGATCGAGATCGGAGAGCGCGATGTCGCGGTCGTCCTCGATCACCAGTTCGTCCCGCTTAAGCGGATTGCCATAACGCAGATCGTCGAAGTTGAACGCGTGGGTCTGATAATCGAACCAGTCGAAGGCCACCTGGATGCAGTCGTGCAGACGCGAAAGCCACATCGTCTCCCGCACGAGCACCATCCGCCACACGCGCGGCTCGCTGCCAACCAAGCTCAGGTGCAGCGGAAACACGCGTTCCGCGGCTTTCTTTTTGGTGCGCGCCCCCGCGCCGTCTTGGAGTCCGATCATGGCCGAAGTGGAACCGCCCACCGGGGGTCCGGCAAGAAAAGCCCGCGCCCGGAACCGCCACCGCCTCACGACGCCCACGCCTCTGCGGTTTCAAAGGGGCGCCCCTTGCGCGCGCCCTGACTGGTCACCATGCCCGCGCGGCCCGCTTCGACTCCAGTGCCGCCTGCGTCGCCTCGGGCCAGGCGGACAAAAAATCAAGCCCCGTGCGGCGCTCCACCTCGTCGATTGAAGCGAGA
>CALSBN010000046.1:0-26488 GCA_943373185.1 Opitutus sp. GAS368
CGGCGTGCCCCAGTTGTCATTGGTCGCCAAAGAAGTTGGCGGTGAGAAAAGCTCGAAGCGCGGATCGGGCAAGGTGCCGGGAATCCCGAAGGGAGCGGCGCCGAGAGTGGGGCCCGCCGCGCGGACGAGGAGGGGCTTTTGCCCAGCCGTGCCGGCACCGCCGATCACCGTGGCCACCGTGAAGAAAGGTTCACCCACCGCGAGCGTCGTCAGCACCGAAAGCCCGTCGAGCCGGCTAGGCTCGGTGCCGGCGGCGGCGATCGACAAAACGGCGGCGTTGCTCGTCACGGAGCCGGCGGAGTTGGTCGCAGTGCAGGTGTAGGTGCCGGCTTGGGCAGGGCCGGCTCCGGACATCACGAGGTTCGGCTGGGTTGCGCCGTTGATGATAACTCCGTTCTGCCGCCACTGATAAGTGGGTGCCGGTGCGCCATCGGCCAACGAAGTGAAGACAACCGTGCTGCCGGCGTTAATCGTTCGGCTGATGGGCTGGGTCGTAAACGTCGGGGCCGTGCCCGTGCTGCCCGTCACCGTAAGCGTCGCCGCATTGCTCGTCGCGGCGCCGGCCGAATTGGTGGCAACAACCGTGTAGGTGCCCGCGTCGGCGATGGTGGCGGAGGCGAGGGCAAAGGTCGCCGACGTCGCACCGGGAATTGCGACGGAGTTCTTGAGCCACTGGAACGTGGGCGCGGGCGTGCCGGACGCCGCCGCCGTGAACGACACCGGGGAACCGGCCGCGACGGAGCGCGAAGTCGGTTGGGTCGTGATGGTCGGCGCCACGGTCACGGGAACCCCGCCGGTCACGGTCAGAGTGGCCGCGTTGCTTGTTGCCGTGCCTTGGCTGTTCGTCGCGACCAACGTGTAACTGCCGGCATCGGTGAGCGCGGCCGAAGCAAACGTGAGCAGCTCGGTCGTCGCGCCGGGAACGGCGACGGAATTCTTGAACCACTGGAGCGTAGGCGTCGGCGAACCGGTGACCACCGTGGTAAACGAAGCCGGCGAACCGACCGCGACCGTGCGGGAGGTCGGTTGCGTGGTGATGGCAGGAGCGGCGTTGGTGGAGCCCGACACTGTGACGGTGTAACTTGCCGAATGCTGATCCGAGGTGGCGTTGGCCCCGCGCCACCCGATGATGGTTATCACGTAAGTCCCGGCCGTCGTGGGCGTGCCGCTCAGCTGAACGGTCGACGTGTTGATGGGGCCGGAGACCGTGCCGGCACCCGTGCCGCCGAGCGCCCGGAACGTCATCCCAGGCGGCACGCTCCCGGCGAAGGTGAACGATTGCGGCGCCGCGGGCGAGCCGGTGACCGTGAACACCAACGTGGTAGGCACCCCGGCCGTAGCGCTGGCCGGGCTGGGTTGCGACGGACTGAGCGCCGTCGCACCGGCCATGCTGTGCATGGCGCCGAGCGCGCCGAGCGTTGAGACGGCCGCTTTCAACACGGACGTCGCCGGCGACGAGAGGACCGTATCGGCGGCGGTCGCGACCACGCGCACGGCGGGTGTGCGTTGGAGCAAGGCGATGAGGAGGGTGCCGGGAAGGTTCAACCAGTGCAGGCGGCGGAGGAACGAAGGGGAGAATTTCATGGGGAGGATTTGGTTTGAGGAACGAAAACAATGATATCGGCCGCACAGCTCGGAGCGAGTGGGCTCAGTTGCAACCGCAACCGCTGCCGCCCACGCCGCGACCGCCCGTGGCCGACTCGCGGGAGAAAAAAGTGTGCTCGGCGAGGGCAACGGCGAGCGGGTCGCGGTCGGGCCGCATCGTGTAATCGGTGAGCGTGGCGCGTTCCCACGGTTGCACGCGGACGGTGGTGGAGCAGCCGGAAAACAACGCGGCGGCCGAGGAGACACACAGGGCGAGAATAAGACGGGAGCGCATAGGATTCGGAGTTGGAATCAGGGAAATGGCAGAGCGGAGAAATGAGGAACGCTTAACTCTTAACGTTTAACGCCGAACGCTTAAGTTCGGAGCGATGGTTAGGCGTCTGTAGGTTCAAAAAACTGAGCGTTAAAGGTTAAGCGTTGAGCGTTAAACGTTCCGAGGGCCGCGCGCGGCCCGCGGTCAGTTTGCGGCGAGAAGCTTGTCGATTTGGGTGCGGAGGATCTTGTCGGTGGATTCGCCTTGGTAGCCCGCGTGGATGAAACGCACTTTGCCATCGCGGCCGATCAGATAGGTCGTGGGCATCGCGGGCACCGCGACGGTCCGCACCAATTTCTGCGAGGCGTCGTGCAAGGTGAGAAACTTTGGGGCCATTTTTTTCACGAAGTCGGCATAGGCGGCGGGTTTCTCATCGACGCTGATTCCGACCAGGACAACGCCGCGGGCGGCGTAATCGGCGTTGATTTTCCCGAGCGCGGGAAACGCGGCTTTGCACGGCGCGCACCACGACGCCCAGAAGTCGACGACCAAAATCTTGCCCTTGGTGTCGGGCACCTCACCAACGAGTCCGACGGAGGCGAGCGACGGGAAGACACCGCCAACTTTGATCTCGGCGCGGACGCCGGCGAGGAGAAGAACCGCGGCGAGGAGGGCACCACGGAATACACGAAAGGCGGAAATTGAGGAGGGAAGGGTGGAGGCGGAGGGGTTCATAGGAAGCGGAGTGAGTGATTCGTCGGATTGAAAAGTGGCACGGGCGTCCCGCCCGTGGGTTCGGAACATGGGCGGGACGCCCATGCCACGACGGACCCGATCTCGGGAGTTTTTCCGTGTATTTCGTGGTGCCAAAGAAGGTCGGTCATGAGGCGACGTAGTTGAAAAAGCCCCGGGTCTGGGCGCGGGTCTTTTCGGTGAGAATCTGGCCGTGCGTCCCAGGCTGGGCTTGGATGAGTTCGAGGCCGGGCGTCACCCCGAGGACGAAGGCGGCGGTCGCGAGCACGCCGGCCTGGAGACAGGTGGGCGCGATGATCGTCGCTTGCAGGCAACCGTTGGCCACCGGGCGGCCGGAGCGGGGATCGACGATGTGGCCGTAACGCACGCCATCGATGACGACCCGGCGGAGATAATCTCCCGACGAGGCGACCCCCTGCCCTTGCGTGAGCGCGAGACTGCCTTTCGTCGCGCCGGGCTTGGCCGGATCTTCCAGACCGATGTGCCACGCGGGACGACCGGGCGGCACGCCGACGGCCCGGAGATCGTGACCAAAATCAACCAACGCCGCCGGCAGCCCATGGTCCCGCGCGATCTGGGCGACGATATCCACGGCCCACTCTTTGCCGAAGCCGCCGAAGTCGAGGGCCATGCCACGCTCGGGCAGGAAAACGCGGCCGGGAGTGCGTAGCACTTTTTTCCAGCCCACGAGCCGCTTGGCCGCGACGAGTTCAACCTCGGTGGGCAGGCGTGGATTGACGGCCTTGTAATCCCAGAGCCGCAGCAACGGCAACGCGGTGGGATCGAGCACGCCCTGCGTCATGAAATGTAGCCGATCGCAAAGAGCGAGCAGGCCCTCCATCTCGGCGTCGATGGCGACGGGGGCAACGCCGGCGGCGGCGTTGATGCGGGAAAGCAGGCTGTCGGGACGGAACCGCGAATACTTCGCTTCAAACGCCGCGACCCAGCCGACCGCCGCGGTCTCGAAAGCCTGCGCCTGAGCCGCGGAAGTGGCCGAGTATTGGACCGAGCAACGCGTGCCCAGCGCGGTCCAAGCCAGCACGCGCAACGGCACATCGGTCGTCGCCTGGGCGGCGGGCGGCGGCGGGGCGCGGTGACTGGGAAGGACGAGCGGCACGGTGGAATTTTCGTTTTTTGAAACTCGATTCGCGATGGGACGGAAACCTACCAGGTGAAGCGCGCGCCGAGGGTGAGGACCGTGGCGCGGACGTAGGCGCTGGCAGGGGTCACGCCGTCGCGGCCGCGCATCTCGTAACGCTCCAGCATGGCGTCGAATTGCAAGGCGGGAGTCGGATTCCAGATCAGCTTCAAGCCGGAGTTGTAACTGCGAAACGCGGACACCCGAAAGTCGGACGAGTAATACGGACCGGCCGGCGACGGATTGCGCACCGGGGTCACCGCGGTCCCATCGAGACGGTAATAATAGAAATCGGCGGCGGACTGGTCGTAGAAGCGAAAGCCCGGCCGCAGGATCACCTTTTGGCCCAAACGCTGAAACCAGGCGAGGTCGACGGTGTGGGCCTGGGTGCCGAAGGTGTCGTCGAAAAAGCGGTAGCTGCCGTCGATGGCCCCGTGGAGCGTGGGAAAGGCGCGGTTGAGCGCGGCGAGCGCGATGAATTTCTCACGTTCGCGCGGGCGGTTCTCGCCGAACGTCTGCCGCAAAAAAATCCCGGGCAAGACCTCGCTCCGCTTTTCGACGATTTTGTAGGGATCGCTCAGGTAACCGGAGTAGCGGCCGTAGCTGAGGTTGAACGTGACGGAGGTGCGCGGGTCGAGGAGCTGGGTGACGCCGACGATCACGTCGTTGGTGCGCTTCTTTTCCCGGTCGGCTTGGAAGAACACCTTCACGTCGTCATCAGTGCCGGCGACGCCGGTGAGGAGCGTGGTATTTTTGCCGTTGAAATCGGTGAGCGCGTTGACCGACCAGCCGTTGGAAACGTAGTCGCTCTCGCGGGAGTTGCCAAAACCCAGAGCAAGGTTGACGCGGGAAAATTGGCGCGAGAGGTCGCCGGTCCAGGCTTTGCGCCGGTCGCTGAGCCGGGAGAGGCGGACCTGATCGCTGCCGGCGGGCGCCGGTTCACCGGTGGGGGTGGCGCCGGCGATCGCGTCGATCGTGCCGGTAAAGCGGGCGCGATAATCGATCCCAAACGTCTGCTCGATGAGCGCGGTCTGGGTCTCGACCACCACGCGTCCGCCGGACTCGCGGTAGTCGGAGTATTTGTAAGCGACGGAGCTTTCGGCCGCGGCACCACGAGGCGCGAGCCCGGCGAGGGTCGAGGCAATCAGAAGGGCGCGGGCAGAGCGGGAAGCGGGCTGGAGGGTCATCGAGCGATTGCTTTTGAACTGAGTTACAAAAAAGAGATCCGCAAGCCTGAGGGCGGCCGCGATGTGGACGTCGCAAAAAATTTACGGCAGCTCGTAGACTTCGACGATGGCATCGCCGGTGCCGTTGTTAACGCCCGAGACTTGGACGGTGTAGCTGCCAGCGGGCAGGCTGAGCACCAGAGCGGCATCCTTCGCCCCGGGCACAAAATCGAAGGCACCCAAGCTCCGGAAAAGCGGGGCAAGCGCGGCGGCATAAGTGTCGTTCTCCGCGATTTTCAAAGCCGGAACGGAAGCCGTGAACAGCTCAAGCTTGGGATCGACCAGCGTGTCGGGCACCCCGAGCGCACCCAAGCTGGGCCCGGCCGCACGGAAGAGGAGATTCTTGGTGCCGGGGCCGTCGATGGTGAACCCGACGAACAACAGGTTTGCCCCGGTGCCGACGAGGTTGCGGGCCGAGAGACTCGTGAAGCGGACGGCGTTGCCCGCGCCGTTGTCGTAAGCTTCGACGATGACGCTCCCGGCAGCCGGCCCCGAGACCTGAACGGTGCGGCCACCGGCGATCGGGGTGACGAGAGCCGCGTCGAGGCTCGCGTCGGAGGAAAACGGAAAGGCGCCGAGGGCGGCGTTCGCCACGCGCACTGCGGCCTGGCCGGCCCAGTCGTTGTTCTGCGCGATCTGCACCGGCACCGCGTCGGTCGTGAACACGGCAAGCCGTGGATCGGCCATCGTGCCGCCCACGCCCAGAGCCCCGAGACCGGGCCCGGCGGCCCGGAGCAGCACGTCTTTGGTGCCGCCCGCCATGTTGACCCCGACAAAGAGAATCTGCTCGGCGGCGAGGGTGGTGCGCACCGACAGGTTGCGCAGGCGGGCGGTCAGCGGCGCGGTGGCAATCACCACGGCGGTGCCGCTGAACTCCGTGCCGGCGGCGTTGGCGAGCACGGCATCGTAGCTGGCGGTGTCGGCGGCCGTGAGTGCGGAAAAAGCGAGCGTCGCGGAGGTCGCGCCGGGGAGGTTCACGCCGTTCTTGCGCCACTGGATTGTCGGCGCACCGGTCGCGGCCACGGCGAGCACGGCAGGTGCGCCGAGGGCCGCCGTGATGTTCACCGGCTGCAGAGTGACGACGGGGACCGCTCCGGCCGGAGCCGAGGTGACCGTGAGCGTCGCGGCGTTGCTGGTCGCGGTGCCGGCGGAATTGGTGGCAACCAGCGTGTAGGCGCCGGCATCGGCGGGTTGGACGTTGGTGAGGATGAGCGTGGCGGACGTCTGGCCACCGAGGTTTGAGCCGTTTCGCCGCCATTGGTAAGTGGGGGCCGGAGAACCGGCCACCACGGCGGAAAACGTGACCGAAGCGCCGGCCGCCACGTTCACCGATGCCGGCTGCGCGGAGAACACGGGGAAAGTGGCCGGAGTGCCGGCGGCGACCACGGTGATCGTGTAAGGGATCGACGGCGAGGTGTAGCCGGCGTCGGAGCCGGAGATCCCGATCTGAAACGTGCCGGCAGCGGTGGGCGTGCCCGTCAGTGCGAGCACGGGCGCGGCAAAGGTGCCGAGCGACGCACGGCCGTTGATCGACAAACCCGGAGGGAGGGAGCCGGTCACGTTCCAAATTGAAGGCTGGGTCTGCGTGCCGGAGAGGCCAAAAGCCACGGTGGGAATGGCGACGCCGACCGTGGCACGGAGAGGGCTCGGCTCATTGGTCACGAGTTCGGTCGCACCCGCGCGGGAGTGAAGTGCGCCGAGACCCACCAGGCCGGCGACGGCCGCCTTGAGCACGGCGCCCACCGGGGCGACCACGGCCGCGGTTTCCGACGAAGGCAGCAGTCGGAGAATCGGTGTGCGTTGGAGGAGCAACAACAGCAGCGCGCCCGGAAGTTTGAGCAGCTGGAGACGGCGGCGAAAAGAAGGCGGAAAGCGCATGACGGGATCTGCTCGGAAAGAACCGGAAGCCTGACCGCGCTGCGCCCGCGGAGGAAGCGCCTGACGGTAACGATGCTGTTACAGCGAACCTCTCCGGGAAACGGCTCCGCCCAACCCTGCCGGCCCGGCGGGCATTTCTCTTTACGGCGATGGCGAGGCGGGGACCGCTTGGCCTTCTTGGAGGAGGCCGTTGGGGTTCACGATGACCGAGGCGTCCGCCGCGAGGCCTTCGATCACCTCGATGCGGGCGCCGGTGTTGCGGCCGGTGCGCACGGGGACGAAGGCGACTTTCCCGTCGCGCACGATCGCGACGTGTTGGCGGCCATCGCGCACGACGATCGCGTTCACCGGCACGCGCAGGAGGCGGGCGTTCGCGCCGGCGGGCGTGATGAGCGCGACGCCGTTGAGTCCGGCGGGAATCTGGCGCTCGGGATTGGGCAAGGTGAGTTCGACGCGCATCGTGCCGGAGACCGCGTCGATCAGGCCGGCGGCCCGCGCGACCTTGGCGGGAAATTTTTTGCCCGGCAGTTCGGTGAATTCAACGGTGGCGACCTGGCCGGGACGCAGCGCGAGCGCGGTGGCGGGGGCGACGTCGAGCAGGCCGCGGAGTTCGTTGACGCGCGCGAGGTGGAAAAGCCAGCGGCCGTTGGTCGTCGAATCGCCCGGGATGAAATCGCCGCGGTCGAACTGGCGGTTGACCACGAGGGCATCAAAGGGCGCGCGGATCTGCTGGAAGGCGACGAGTTCGGTGAGGCGCTTGGCGTCGGCCTGCGCGGCGAGCAAATCGGCGGCGGCGGTCTTGGCGTTGGCCTCGCCGATCTCGGCCTCGGCGCTGGAGAGCACCGCTTTCTCGCCGAGGGCTCGGGTGCGGCGGACGTTGGCCTCGGCAAGTTCCGCGCGGGCGGCGGCCTGCGCGACGGCGGCGGCGGCGCGCTCAGCCGCGCGCTGGATCTCGGGCGCGGCGATGACCGCGAGCACGTCACCGGCTTGCACGACATCGCCAAGATCGACCCGGCGTTCGGCGAGCAGGCCGGTGGCACGCGAATAAATATAAGCCTGCTCGGCCGGCGCGGTGCGCACCGGCAGGCGGAGCGGCTCGGCGGGCGGAGCCACTTCGGGCTTCACATGCTGAAGAGTGCCCTGGGCCGAGACGGCGGCGGGCAGAAGCAGGCTAAACAAGGCGGCGAGGCGAAGGGAATTCATGGCGCGGAAGGAGGGACGGGCGCGGGTGGGCGGCGCTTGAGGACGGAGAACATGAAAGGCACGACAAAGAGCGAGGCGAGCGTGCCGAAGAGCAGACCGCCGATCACGGCACGACCGAGCGGGGCGTTTTGCTCGCCGCCCTCGCCGTGGCCGAGCGCCATGGGCAACACGCCGAGAATCATCGCAAGGGCCGTCATAGTGACAGGGCGCAGGCGGGTGGTGGCGGAGGTGATCGCGGCATGGGCACCGGTTGCGCCGGCCTCCCAGAGATCGCGGGCGAAAGAGGTGACGAGCACGCTGTTGGCCGTGGACACACCGACCACCATAATGAGACCCATCAGCGCGGGGATGCTGAGATTGGTGCCGGTTATCCAAAGCGCCACGAACGCCCCGGCGATGGCAACGGGCAGACCGCTGATCGCGGCAAAGGGCAACGCCCACGACTGGAAGTTCACCACCATCACGAGGAAGATCAGCACGGCGGACAAAATGAGGCCGCCGAAGAGTTCACGGTAGGCCGACTCCATCAGCGCGGCTTGGCCGGCGATGACGATCCGGTTGCCGGGTTTCTGCTCTTTGCGCAGCTCGGCGAGGATCGGATTGAGCCGGTCGAGCACGGAGCCGAGGTCGGTGCCCTGCACGTTGGCAAGCACGGTAAACGTGGGCAGCAAGGTCGTGCGCGATACGCTTGAGGGCGACCGGCGTTCGCTGAGCTTGGCAAACGCGCCGAAAATCACCGGCGGTCCCCCGGCGGCAGGGCGCATGGGCAAGGTGAGCAGTTGCTCGGCGTCGCGGAAGAGCGCGGGCGGCACCTGGACCTGCACTTCGTAGGATGAACCGGTTTTCGGATCGGCCCAGAACGTGGGCGCCACGCTGCCGCCGGAACCCAGCGCGGTGAGGAGCGCGCCGGCGATGTCCTGTTGGGTGAGGCCAAAGCGGGCCGCCCGCACGCGGTCGATTTCGAAAAAATATTCGGGCACGCCGAGGAGCTCGCGCAGCGTCACATCGACGGCACCCGGCACGGCCCGGAGACGCTCGCGGAGACGCTGGGCCAGCGCGAGGTTGCCCGGAATGTCGCGGCCGACGAAGCGGACCTCAAACGCGGTCGGCGCCCCGCCGGAGAGCGTCTGGCTGGTGGCGTCGGCCGGCCGGAAAAACGACTGCACCTCGGGGAATTCGTCGGAGAGCAGTCGTCGCAGTTTCTCCGTATATCCGACGACGGGCGCGTGGCCGGGCGCAAGCTGGATGAGGATCTCGCCGTCGTAGGGACCGACCACCGTGCTCTCGACCCAGGCGAGATTGACCGCGGTGGGTGGCCCGATGTTTTCAACCACGAAGCGGAGTTCCGCCGGAGGAATCACGGTGCGGATGGCCCGCTGGATGTCGGCAAAACGGCGCGCGGTCTCTTCCACGCGGGTGCCGCCGGGCAGGCGCACGAAGACGCGCATGAGTCCGGCATCGGTGGCGGGGAAAAACTCGCGGCCAAGAAATTTCCAAGCGACGCCGCCGAGGCCCGCGACCGCGAGCACGATGACCGGAATGATCCAACGCCGCGCCACGAGGATATCGAGCATGCGGTGCTGCCGGGCGGAGAGAGCGGTGATGGCGTGTTCGATGGCGTGATGGAGCCGCATCAAGCCTCGGGGCGCCCGTCCGGCGTCGGCGCGTTCGGCGCGGGTCTCGGCGGGAAGCAGCAGCGAGGCGAGCGTGGGCACAAGCGTGCGCGAGAGCAGGTAGCTCGCGACCATCGCAAAAATCACGGCCAGCGCGAGCGGCTTGAAAACGAACGCGGCGGTTCCGGAGAGCAAAAAGATCGGCAGAAAAACGATGCAGATACCGGTGGTCGAAATGAACTCGGGGAAAGCGACCTGCTGCGCCCCGTCGACGATGGCTTCGCGCACGGTTTTGCCGGAGGCGATCTGGCGCTTGATGTTTTCGATTTCGACGAGGGCGTTGTCCACGAGGATGCCGATGGCGAGCGCGAGGCCGCCGAGAGACATCAGGTTGAACGTGGCGCCGGCGAGGCTGAGGCCAAAAATCGAGCAGAGCAGCGCGAGGGGAATCGAGGTGAGGACGATGAACGTCGAACGCCACGACCCGAGGAACAGCAGGACGACGAGGGCCACGAGCGCCCCCACGAGGACAATCTCGCGCAGTATGTTGTCGACGGCCGACCGGACGAAGACGGATTGGTCGAAGATGGGCTCGACCTTGACGCCCGGGGGCGCCGACGCGCGGATGGCCGGCAGGCGGGCCATGATACCGTCGATGATTTCGAGCGTGGACGTGTTCCCGAGCTTCAGGGCGGTGACGATGACGGCGTTTTGGCCGTTGAGCCGGGCGATGTTGGTGCCGAAGGCCTCGCCGTCGCGGACGTTGGCGACATCGCGCAGCAGAATGATCCGGCCGTCGACGTTGCGCACGGGCAGGTCGAGGAACTCGGGGATCGAGACGGGGCTGGCGTTGACGCCGACGGAGAGATCACGGCCACCGGCGCGGAGGGAACCGGAGGGCAGCGTCTGGTTCTGCGCGGCGAGGGCGCGGCTCACATCCGAAGCGGAGAGCCCGTAGGCGTTGAGCGCATCGGGATCGAGATCGACCATGATCTGCCGCTGGGCGCCGCCGTAGGGCAAGGTGAGGCGCAGGCCGGCGATTTCCTGCAACTGGGCGCGCATGGTGAGCCGGGCAAAATCGAAGATCGCGCCGTCGGTGAGCGTATCGGACGACAACACGAGCTGGATGATCGGCACGCTCGAGGGGCTCGATTGGACGATGATCGGCGGCACGGTGCCGGTGGGCATCCGTCGCAAAATCGTCTGCGAGATGGCGGTGACTTGGGAGAGCGCGCGCTCGATGTTCACCCCGGGCTGAAACCGCAGCCGCACGATGGCGACGCCGTTGATGGTCTCGGAGCGGAGTTCGAGCACATCGTCGACGTTGTTGAGCGAGGCCGTCTCGGAGAAGGACGTGATCTTGGCCGCCATCTCGGTGGGATTCAGCCCGCCGTAAGACCAAACGAGCATGACTTCGGGGCTGTCCACCCGCGGCATGATATCGGTGGACGTGCGCTGGATCGCCAGTCCGCCGAACAGCGCGATCAAAATCGCGAAGACGGCGACGGTGTATTTATAGCGAAGGGCAAAAAGGACGATCCACATGGTTGGCGAAGTCGCGGCGGGAGACGCATGAAAGGAGCCAATGTTGCGCCGGGCGCAAACCAAGTAGAAATCACATCGCGGGCGGGCCCGACGGGGCGAGGCCCCCGCGGTTGTCGCGCAAATTTCACCCCAAAGGATTGCGAACCCAACCGGGGCCGGCAGGCTTTATGCTCAGAACCCCAATCCCCTCCTCCCATGTCCAAAGCCATCGTTGTTTCCCTGTTAAATATGAAAGGCGGCGTCGGCAAAACGACGGTCGCCGTCAACCTCGCCGCCTACCTCGCCCGCGAACACGGCAAGCGCGTCCTCCTCGTCGACCTCGATCCCCAGACCAACGCCTCCCTCTCCCTTATGTCCGAGAAAGCCTGGACCGCCTGGGCGGCGGAGCACGGAACGATGGCCGACATTTTTGAAGTCGGGGGCGATGGAAAACGCGGCAAGCACGACGATCCCCACAAGTTCAAAGACTGCATCATTCACAATGTCGTCCCGGAGATTCCGGGCCTCGACCTGATCCCGAGCCACCTGAAGCTCACATTCCTCGACCTTGATCTGGCCGCGCGGCCCGGCCGCGAGCGCATCCTTGGCCGCAAACTGGACAAGATCCTCGGCGACTACGACGTGATCCTGTGTGACTGCCCGCCCAATCTCCAGACCGCGACGCAGAACGCCCTCTACGCGAGCGACTACTTCCTCGTGCCGATGCAGCCCGATTACCTTTCGTCCGTGGGTCTCGGCCTGTTACTCGACCGGTTGGACTACCTGAAGTCGGAGCTGGAGTTTAAGATCAAGTGTCTCGGCGTCGTCTTCACCCGCGTGCGCCGCCATGTGAGCTTTCACCAAGAGACGATGGAGCGCCTGCCCGGCGAGAAGGCGTTCAAGAAACTGCATTTCTTCAAGACCGTGATCCCGGAAAATATCGCGATCAGTGAAGCTCCGATGAGTGCGAAACCGATCGCTCTCTACGACGGTTCGGCGCCCGGCGCGGAGGCCTTCCGCGACTTGGCGACCGAGATCGTCGGCCGGCTATAACGCTACACGTTGTTGGCCCGACCGGTGGTCGGGCTCCGAGTAACCGACCGGCGGTCGGTTCAACAACGAACCCGGCTTACTTTTCCTTCCGGTCGCTGCCGCTCTTCTTGGCCGAGCCGCCCTTGCCGCCACCATGCATCATGGTGCCGGCGAGCACGCCGATGGCGAAGATGCCGAAGAAGATGAGCGCGGCCGATTCGTGGATCGGCTTCTTCGCCGTGGTGCCGGCGATGGGGAAGAAGAAGTTGATCTCGTGGGTGTTGTTCATGCCCACGTAGAGCATGACGAAAAGCACGGCGAGAATGACGAGGGTCTTGAGGAAGGTGGCAAAATTCATGGCGACGGATTTGATTCTGGACCGGAGTTAGGCCCCGCCGCGCGGGCGTGCAAATGGAAAGACGCCGACGAGAACGCCCGTAATTGGACCGGTCAGACCCCCGCCTTGCTTTCAAAGGACAGCATTTACTTCAACTTGGCCGCGGCGGCGATGTCGTCCCACGCGTAATAGTGAAACGTGCGGTCGGTGCTCATCGCCACGAAGAGTCCGCCCGGAAATCCGGGGAGCGCCTCGGCCGTGACTTCGCTGCCGTCGCTCTCCCGGCTGCTCACCCGCACGCTCGCCAAGAGCGGATGGTCGTGCGGCTTCCCCGGCGTCCCCGCCCTCGGGAAAATCCGGAAGGTGTCGGCCTGTTGGTTCGACACGAGGATGTAGCCCTGCCCGCCCGCCTGCGGATAAATCGAAATGCCTTCGTGGTCGCTCGCGAAGCCGGTCGTCCCGAAGAGCGCCAGTTCCGCCGCCGCATCGGGCGCGTCGGGATCGGCGCGGTATTTGCGCACGCCGAATTGTTCGTCGCTGCAATAGACGTAGCCGAGCTCGGCATCGACCGCGATGGCTTCGATCTCTTTTTTCGCGCTGTAGCGACCGAAGGCACGAACTTTGGTCATCTTCACTTTGCCGGTGCCGTCGTCTTCGAGCCGGTATTGCCACAAATAACCGTCGGCCGGACCGCTCTTGCCGCCGACAATGGCGAACACCGCGCCGTCGCCGGGACGGCGGTAGAGCGCCACGCCCATCGGACCGCGGGTGCGGTCACCGTCGAAGACAACCAGATCGCCTTTGTCCAGCGGCGCGAGATCGGGCAGGCTGAAAACGCGCAGGCGCTGTTCCTCGCGCTCCGTCGTGACGGCGATGTCGGTCGGCTTCCCGCCGAGCATCATGCCGGTGATGATATCGACGTTGTTGGGGCGTTTCAGGGCCGGCGTCTGGCGCACGATTTTGCCCGCGAGATCGAAAGCGTAGAGACCGCCGGCGGTGTCCTTGTCGGTGCCGATAACGAGGCTCTTCGACGGGTCGGCGCGGTTGATCCAGATCGCCGGATCATCGGTGTCGTGGGCCAACGCCGTGGTCACGACCCGGGGCTTCACCGCTGCGTTGGTGGCGTCGGGGTCGGGCAAGATGCGGTCGGCGCAGCCGGAGAACGTGAGGGCCGCGCAGAGTGGCACGAGGGAGAAGACTTTCATGGTAACAGCAGATCCCAAAGCAGGGCGGACTTCGGCCCGCCCCGCTTCGCTCACAGTTTCCAACGCACTCCAAAGTTGGCGCTCCAGCCGTATTCTTCGACTTGGCCGAGACGCGCGCCCTGACCGTTGGGGCTCTTCAGGAAAACGCGGAACGGTTCGTCGGTGAGGTTCAACACCTCGCCGTAGATTTCCCATTGCTTGGAGAACTTGTAGCGCGCGGTGAGATCGAGCTGTTTGAAGTCATCCACGTAGAGATCCTGCGGAGCGGTGGCGCCGACAGGCTCGTCTTCACGCAGGCGCTCGGAGCGAAAATTCAGCGCGAGGCGCAGGAAGAAGCCCGATTTCTCGTAAGTGAGGCCAAAATTGCCGGTGCGGTCGGATTGGCCGACGAACGGCACAGCTTCACCGGGACGGGTCGGGTAGCTTGCCTCGCTGTCGAGGAACGTGACGTTAGCGAGGAGGCCGAGGCCGTCGAACGGCGCGGGGAGGAACCGCAGTTGTTGCTGGTAGGCGAGTTCGAGCCCCGAGATTTTCCCTTGGGAGCCGTTGGCATAAGTCGTGAGTTTGTAGGGCACGCCGCCGATGAGCAGCGGCGCGGTCTCGGTGTATTCGTAGGAGAAGTTCTCGATGTCTTTCTGGAAAAGCGCGGCGGAGACCACGCCCAGAGAGGGCAGGTAATACTCGGCGGAGACATCCCAGTTGGCGGATTCGAGGGCGGCGAGACCGGGGTTGCCGCGGGTGATCTCGAGATCGTCGCTGTTGACGAGGCTGCGGAAGGCGATGTCGCCGAAGGAGGGCCGCGCGAGCGCGTTGGACCACGAAGCGCGAAGGACAAGCGCCTTGGTCGCATCGTAGCGCAGGTAGAGGCCGGGCAGCCAATTGGTGTAGGTGCGCGAGGCGGTGGAGCGCGTCGCGGTCGAGCGCACGAGATCGAGCACGTTGCCCGTGGTCGTGAACTCCGTGCGCTCCACCCGGGCGCCGCCGATGATATTGAGTTTTCCGACCGTGGTGCCCGCCATGAAGTAGCCGGCCAGCACGTCTTCCCCGATGGAGAAATCTTCAAACTCGCTGTCCTCGAAGACCCGTGCCCCGGTGAACGCGCCGCGGTTGCCGTAGAATGCCTGCTGCACGGCGGCCGTGCTGATGCGCGGCACGCGCAGGTAGGGGTAGTCGCTCGCGGGCTCGGCGAGATTGGCAAAAGTGAACGAAGCCGGCGCGGTCGTGAGCTCGTAAACTTCGCCTTCGGATTCCTTGTCCTTGGCGCGGTAGAGCGCCCCGAACTTTAGATAGGAGGGATTGACGGCGGGGAGATCGAGGCGGGCGTTGAAGCCGAGATCGGACTCCGTCTCGGTGCCCGATTCGTTGGCGAGATCGACGCGCTGGAAACTATACGAGGCAGGATCGTAAAAGCTGCCGCCGGCGAGCTGGGTGACGTTCAGGCCGTAGGGGCCGTCGGTGTCGTAGCGGATAACCGCGTCGCGGGTGTTGCGGCGGAAGCGGGCGACAAGCTCATCAGGGCGGGTTTCGTTGCCCTCGGTGTAGCCGGCCTGCGCGTCGATGGTCCAGGCGCCGAGGCGCTTCTCGCCGCTCGCGGTGAAGGTATAGACCTCCTGCGCTTTCTCGCGGATACGCAGCCGGCGGCCGAAACGGCGGAGGGCGTTGTGCGTGGCGGAATTGGCGGTGACGGAGGGGCGGAGCAGCGTGCCTTCGGTGAAATCAAAGATGGTGAGGTGGCGGCTCTCGGAATCGGTGAAGCTATTGTAGCCGGCGTTGAACGCGAGGGAGGTCGTGCTGTCGGGCCGCGCTTCGAAGGCGGCGGTGAGGCCGTAGCGCTCGCGGTTGATCACGTAGTCGCGGAACTGGAGTTCCTCGGCGGTGTAGAACGCCGTGCCGTTGTCTGCGGGTGAGACCCAGGCGCCGCCCGTTTCGTAGTTGTAGGAGCCGAATTTGCGCTCCTGCCACGTGGGCGCGATGAGGAGACCGTATTGCTTCGCGTCGCCGAAGCGTTGGGAGACGTAACCGTTGAACTTGCTGCTGAACTCGCCGCTCTGCTCGGCGTATTGCCCCTGCGCGGTGAAGCTCGCGGCCAGACCGTCGCTTTCAAAGGGGCTCTTGGTTTTGATGTTCACCTGGCCACCGAGGCCTTCGCCGTCCATGTCGGGCGTGGGAACTTTGGTGACCTCAATGGCGGCGAGCGCGTCGGAGGGGATGACGTCGAGCGCGGTGGCGCGCTCGCCGAGATCGGCGCCGGCGAAGGAACCGCCATTCACCTTCACCGAGGTGAAGGTGTAGTTGAGCCCGCGCAGAACGATGTAGCGGCCCTCACCCTGGTCGCGGTAAAGCGACACGCCGGGAATGCGCTGGATGGACTCGGCGGCATTCTGGTCGGGGAAGTTTCCGATTTCATCCGACGCGACGATGTTGCGGAGCGTGTCGGAGGCGCGCTGTTGGTTGATCGCACGCGCGGTGCCGACGAGCGAGCCCTCGATGACGAACTTGTCCAGTTTCACCACGTCGGCGCCGAAAGCGGCGTCGAGCGCGGTGCTGCCGCCGGCGGCGACGGTCGCAGACTTCGAGAAATCTGCATAGCCCACGTAGCCGAACGTCACGCGCTGGGTGCCCGCGGGCACGTTGGGCAGCGTGTAGTAGCCGGCCGGGTCGGCGAACGTTTCGAGGTCGGCCGCGGCAACGGTCACGCGCGCACCGCCGAGAGCGAGCTGGGTGGCGGCGTCCGTGACGCGGCCGACGAGCGTGCCCGTGGCGACAGATTGGGCGGAGGCTAATTGGGCAAACACGCTGGTGAGCGCAAGTAGTAGCAAGGTGCGGAACAAGGTCATGAAGCCGACCGTGCCCGCAGTCAAAATTCACCGTCAAGCGTTCGCAACTTCCGTCACGGAAACGTCACGCAACCGTCATCTTTTTGTCACAACTTGGCTGCCCAAGCCTGCGCGCGGACCACGCGAGGGGGCGCGCCGTAGAGCGCCCGCACCCAACGGGAAAAGTGAAACGGCGACTGAAACCCGCAACGGTTGGCCACCTCCGCGACGGTCAAACCGGTCTCGCGTAACATCTGGACGCCACGCCGGGTGCGCGCCGTCCAGACGAAGCGCAAAGGCGTTGTGTCGAAGTGTTGTTTGAAAAGCTTCACGAGCTGGGCCGGCGACACCCCTGCTTCCCTCGCCAATTTTGGCAGATCAGTGCGTTCGTGCCCGGCATGGCCGATCCACTCCAGCGCGCGGCGCAACGCGTCCGGCTCGGCTGTTTTCTGCCCCCCCAACGAGGCGGCGTAAAGATACTCCTGCAAGGCGGCGAGCCCGAGCGATTCGATCAGACCGGACACCCGGTCGGTCGCACCGCGGGGCAACGAAAGCCCGAGTTCCATCACCTGCTCGAAGCGGCGCGTGAGGCGCACTTTGGCCGGCGCCGCCTCGATCGCCGTGACGACGTCGGGCGGCACAAACTCCGGCCGCAACGAACACCAGGATTGGTGGGTCTTCAGTTTGGTCGAGAATTGGAAAAACTCCTGTTTCCCGGGCCGCAGCAACGCCATCTCGCCCGACTCCAGCGTCAGGGCCTGTTGGTCCACGGTAATCGTCAGGTCCCCTTCGATCAGGATCACGATGTGGTAATCGAGCTGCACCCGCGGCCCGCACGTGCCGCCGGGCCCGTAGATCACGTCGCCAAAGAAGACCCGCGGCGTGGCCGCCGTGCGCAATCGTTTGAGCAGCTTTACGATTTTCCCGGGACTGGCGGAAGCGTTGGGCATGGTCTAATGGATAGGCGGCGGTCGCTTCCGCAAACGCCCGCCTCTGGAAATCCGGGGAAAATTTTCGACCACCGCCCCGAGAGCACCGGCCCACCTTCAGCTCTTCTTTTCCGTGAGCTCATCGAAAGCCGCACCGAGGTTCATGCCCAGCCGGTTGGGGAGCGGCAGGTGGAAATCCGGGAAGCCATCGAGGTTGGCGAGCGCCACGATTTTTTCCTTCGGTTCACCGGCGGCGATCTGTTTCTCAACGTGGGCCAGCAGGCCGGAGATGTAGTCTCGCAACACGAGCAGATCGCCGCGATTGCCGGTGACGCCAAACTTCGGGTTCCCATGGCCGAAGACGTAGATCGCGTCGGCGGGATAGGTTTTCGCCGCCTCCTCAAGCACCTTGATCCAGTTGCGAAAACTCGCGCCGGCCCCGCGGTCGATGAAGGGATACATCCGGTTGAACATCAGGTCGCCCAAGTGGACGACGTTGGCTTTCTCAAAGAAAACGATCACGTCGCCGCTGGTATGGGCGGCGCCGTAATACTGTGCGGTCACGATCTCGTCGCCCAGCTCGCGGCGCCAGACATCGGGAAACGTTGTGTCGGCGTAGACCTGCTTCGAAAGCGAGTTGGCCTTCTCGGCCGCGGCAAACTGCAGCTTCGGGACGTTGGCGTGGGCCACGATGGTCTTGGCGGAAGGCTTGAGCACGGCGTTGCCGCCGGTGTGGTCGCCGTGGTGATGCGTGTTGATCACCGCATCAAACATCCGCCCGTCGCGTCCCGGCAGACCCGCGAGAAACAATGCCGCGGTGTCGGCAAATTGCGTGTCGACGGCGGCGAGAGCGTCCTTGTTGGCCAGCCACCCGATGGTGCCGCCGCGCGCCGAAAAGAGACCGACGCCGCGCCGCAGCGGGCGAAACTCGGTGACCGTGGGCGCCGGCGCCGTCGCGGGGGCCTTGGCGGAGGAAGGGGTGGCGGAGCCGGCTGGAGCGGAGGATTGCGCGCGGGCGACGAGGCCGGCGGAAACGAGCAGCGAGGAGTTTATGAGGAAATCACGGCGGTTCATGCCGCGAAACAAAGCCAGCCCCGTGCCGCCGGCAATCCCGGGGCGCAAAATTTCCGTAACCTTTCGCGACCCGGGCGGTTTTCCCCGGTATTCCCGTCATGCTCCCACCCGCCCGCCCGCGCCACGACTCTTCCTCCCGTGTTCACCGTCGCTCCCGAAATTCCGGTCGATTCGCGTCCGTTTGCCGATAACACCGTCACCGACGACTTCGTCGCTCCCGTGGACTCGAACGCACCGCTCTCCGATCACGCTTTGATGCTCGCCGTCCGCGACGGCCGGCTCGACGCGCTCGGCGAACTCTTCGAACGCCACCACGGCCCGCTGTTCGGGTTTCTCGTCAAATTCACCGGCCACCGCGCGGCCGCCGAGGACATCGCCCAAATCGTCTTCGAGCGGATGCTCAAATACCGCCACACCTACCGCGACGACGGCAGCTTCACCGCCTGGATGTATCACCTCGCCCGCCGCTGCGCCGCCGACCACTTCCGCAAAGCCAACGCCGCCCCCTACGCCACCGATCCCGGCGATCTCCATCACCACGCCGACGAAGGCCCCGACGCCGGGCAGACCGCCACGACGGGCGACGATCACGCCCTGCTCCACACCGCGTTGGGCCGCCTCGACCACAGCGAACGTGAAGTGCTCCTCCTGAGCCGGTTTCAAGAACTCTCCTTCGCGGAAATCGCCGGCATCCTCGAGTGCTCCGTCGGCGCCGCCAAAGTCCGCGCGCACCGTGCTCTGCACTCCCTCCGCACCGTTTACCTCCGCCTCCAAAAGGAGCCTCTGTCATGATGACCTGCACCCAAATCCGCGAACAACTCCCCGCGCTCCTCGACGACCGACTCGCCACCGCCGCCACCCGCGACCTGCGCGCCCACCTCGCCGCTTGCCCCGACTGCGAACGCGAGCTCGCCACCCTCAGCGAAACCCTCCGCGCCCTCGACGCCATGCCCGCCCCCTCACCCACTCCCCGCCTCCGGGCCCGCGTTTACGCCGCCATCGCCGCCGAGCAACACGCCCTCCGCTCCGCCCCCACGCCGGTCACCGCCGCGCTCCGTCCCTCCCGCCCGTTCTGGTTTCGGTTGATCCAGCCGTTCGCCGCCGCCGCGTTGCTCGCCCTCGGGTTTCTCCTCGGCCAACGCCAGGTCCCCTCTCCCACCGCCCCATCGCTGCCCGCCGCCGCTCCCGTCGTCACCCCCGACCCCGCCACGCAACGCGAACTCGCCGAGCTTCGCCAAAAAATGGACTCCATGAGCCAGCTCGTCGGCTACTCCATTCTCCAGCAGCAATCCCGTTCTTCCAACGAGCGGCTCCGCGGTGTCCTCACCTCGGCAACCATCGCGGAACCGGACAACAAAACCATCAACGACCTGATCGGCGCGCTTGCCCTCGACCCCAGCACCAACGTCCGCCTCAACGCCCTAGAAGCCCTCTACGCCCACGCCGACCTCGACGTCGTCCGCGCCGGCGTCCTCACCTCGCTCCCCCGCGAACAAAGCCCGCTCGTCCAGATTTCCATGATCGATTTCCTCGCCGCCGCCCGCGACCGCGAAGCGGTGCCCACGCTCCAAAAACTTTCCAACAACAACCAGGCCGACCTCAACGTCCGCGCCGCCGCCAAACGCGCCCTCGGTCAGCTCTGATCCGTCGGGCCACTTCCAAAAAATGAAAACCGTCCCATCGTTCTCCGCCATGAATTCACGTCTGTTTCCCGCCTTCCTCGTCGCCGCTTGCCTCACGCTCTTGTTTCTCAGTGCCGCTCGCGCCAACAGCCACACCAACGAAACCCAATCAACCTCCATCTCGTTCTCCGACCTCACCCAACCCGGCACACTCAAGATCCGGCTTGGTCACGGCGACCTCCGTCTTACCGGCGTTGTCTCGGACACCGGCGAATGCAACGTCCGCACCAACGCCCAGCCGACCAAAGCCACCAAGCGCAAAGACGGGCTCCGTGTCATCACCGACGCCTCCAGCTACTCGCTCACCGAAAACGCCAACGTCATCACCCTCGACGCCACCCAGAATTGGGGCGACCGCGGCAATTCCGACTTCGCGGTCACCGTGCCCCGCCAGACCTCCGTCGTGATCACGAGCACTTGGGGCGGCGACATCACCTGCACTGATCTCGAGGGCGACGTGGAAATCAAGGGCGTCAACGGCGAGGTGAAACTCATCAACCACTCCGGCGGCGCCGTCGTCGAAAGCATGAACGGCGAGATCACCGCGCGCATGTCGGACCTGAGCCAAGGCAAACCGCTTTCGTTCACTTCGATGAACGGCGAGGTCGCGCTCCATCTCCCCGCCGCCGCCAAAGCCAATATCCGCCTCCGCACCCAAAACGGTTCGATCCTGACCGACTTCGATGAGACCGCCCTCGTGACCAAAACTGAGAACGCACCGCGCACCGCCGGCCGCAATCCGCGCTCCGCCGCGACCGCTCCGCGTCGCACGGATGGTCCGGCCTCCGCCGAAGCCCGGGCCAACGAAGAAATCCACGCCGCCGTCCGCGAAGCCGTCCAAGCCGGGGCCGAGGCCGCCCGCGAAGCCGCCATCGCCGTCCGCGAAGCCATGCAGGCCGCGCGCGACGGAGCCCAAGCCGCCCGTGAAGCTGCGGCCGCCGGTGGCGCCCCGATGGCTCCGGCCGCGCCAATGCCTCCCCTGCCCCCGATGACCGGCGGCAAAATCGTGACCGGCACCCTCAACGGCGGCGGCCCCGAAATCCGGATCACCACCATGAACGGTGACGTAACCCTGCGGAAAGTTGCCGGGGCCAAGTGATTGGCCCTAGCTCGTGGGCCCGGCGAACTAGCGCCCAAGACTCGCTTAGACTCGTGCCGTTACAATCTCGCGACCGGACGGCACGCGTCTTGCTAAACCTGGTAAGAGCTTAACATCCTCCTTTGCTTTCAAAGAACCCCAACGTTCTTTGATTTTCTCCCCGATAGGGCCCGAGCGCCCTTTCGGGAGACGCTTTTCAAAAGCGTAATGATTTTCCGGGCCCGCACGTGGGCGAGTTTCGTGCGTTGTCGGCCCGGTCTGGTCCAGCCCCCAAAACTAAACCTTTGGCCGAGCCGCGTTTTCGCGGAGCGGCCAAACGCTCGGGTCGGAGCCGGCGCTTCACCGCGCCGGTAACGCCTCTGGGTGCATTAACCAGCAGTTAGGAAACCAAACTCTCCGCGCCCCGTGGGCGGAGTTTATAAAAAAGGAAAAGTCATGAAAAACGTAAACAAACTCGCCGTCCTGATCAGTCTGGCCGCGCTCCTCGCTCCCGCCCTCAAGGCGAAGAGCCCCGAGCAGGCCTACCTCGATTCGTGCCGCAAAGATGCCGGCGTGCCGGTGCCGATCGTTGTGGTCACTCCCAGCGTGTCGTCCACCCATGTCGGGCAGATGGTAGAAATCGCGTTCACCGTGAATGCGAACGGCACCGTCTCGGAGTTCAGCGTGAAGTCCTCCCCGGACGCCGCGCTGGCCGAAAACGTGATGGATGCAGTGAAGCAATGGAAGTTCCGGCCCGCCGTTTCCGGTGGTGTGGCGGTGGCGACGAAAGTCGTCCTCCCCGTTACCATCGCCGAAGATCGGGCTTTCGGAACGCGCTTCGCCGCCAAGTAAGGGATAAAAAATAAGCAACCAACCAAGGGCGCATCTGCGAAAGCGGGTGCGCCCTTGTAATTTTCCCGCCACAGACCCGATCCCCGCGATCTCCGCCTGCGCCGCCCGGTTTAACCGGAGTTCTGTTCCTCGGCCCGTCCGCTCGCCCGCCAGAAAACCGCCGCGGTCGTCATACAGACCGCCCCGCACACGGCGATCGCGACCTTTGGCCCCGCCGCTTCCGCCATCGCTCCGATTATCAGGCTCCCGAGCGGATAGAGACTTTGCGCCATCGTAAAAAGCGCCATCACCCGCCCGCGTTTATCGTCGTCCACGTTCGACTGCAAAATCGTGTTGCTCGGCACCATCACCAGCGCCGCACCCGCACCGGCGGCCCCGTAACATAAAAGAGCCAAGAACAGCGACGAATGCGAAGCCATCACCGCCAGCCCGGCTCCGCCGATCAGCGCCCCCCAAACCACCACCTTGGCCAGGCCCGCGGTGCTCCGGCGCACACTCAATCCCACACCTGCCAGCAGCGAGCCCGCACCCGTCGCCGACAACAAAAACCCCAACGTCCGCGCATCGCCGCCAAACAGATCCCGGGCAAAGACCGGCGCGAGAATCGTATGTGCGAAACCGGCCAAGCCGATCATCGGCACCACGCACAACACCCGCCGAATCGTCGGATGGCCCCAGGCGTAGCGCGCCCCATCCCGCAGTTCCGCCAGCGGATGCGCCGTCTTGGGGCGTCCCATCTGCGGCGTCAGCCGCACGGCGGCGAGCGCCGCGAGCACCGCCAGATAACTCACCGCATCCAAGGCAAAGACGACCCCGGGGCCCCACGCCGCGATCAGAAGACCGCCGATCGCCGGACCGATCAGCCGACACAGATTAAACGTGATCGAGTTGAGCGCGATGACGTTGCCCAACACCGCCCGGTCGCCCGCCAACCGAAACGTAAGCGCCTGACGCGCCGGCCAATCGAGGGCATTGATGAATCCCTGCACGAGGCACAGCCCGAGCAACACCGGCACCGTCATGTGCCCGGAAAACGTAAAGACGGCCAACGCCGCGGATTGAGCCATCGCCAAGACCTGCGCCCAACGCACTAGCTTAAGCGAATCCACCCGGTCCACCCAGACGCCGAAAAACGGCGCACACACTAGGACGGGAATCTGACTCGCAAACGCCACCATCCCTACGGTAAACGGACTTTCCGAAAGGTGATAGGCGAGCCACAGGGCCGCCGTCGTTGTCATCCAATTGCCCAACAACGACACGCACTGCCCCGCAAAGTAGAGCCGGTAGTTGCGCGAACCGAGCGCGCGAAGAAAATGTGGGAGCGCCGAGGACAAGCCCGCACCCAAAGCACGCGGCACGCCCAATCAGGCGACCGACCCGAACAATCTCAAATAGCCGAACGCCCCGGGTAACGTGCGTCTAAACGGAGATTTACCCGTCTATTTTTTCCCCAACGGACACAAAGGGTCGCGCTCCGGAGCCCGGCCCGGCGCGGGCGTATCGGGCTCGGTGGCCACGAGGGCGGTTAAGAGTGTTATCACGATCAAGGCAGCTATCATTGGTTTGGTTTGGTGTCTGACGAACGGAAGAACATGAGATCTGAAAATCAAATTTGCTAGAGCGAAAACCCCGGTGTCGCCAAAAAGTTACAAATTGCCGGCGCTCCACCACGTTACCAATAGGAGCCACCCCCGGCGGGATTGTTCCTTCGCTTTCCGTTTCAAACCCGCGGCAAAACCGCGAAGCGCTCCCGGGATTTGACCGCCGGCCCGCGCCGAACACCGTCGTTCACTGTGCTGACCGACGCCTTCGCCGGACTTCAAAAACTTGTCCTGCCGGACCGCTGGCAGGCTGATGCCATCCGCGCCCTCGATGCCGGCCGTGATGTCATCATCGACGCCCCCACCGGCGCCGGAAAAACCTACGTTTTCGAACGCTGGATCGAGCAGACCAACTTTTCCCGCCGCGCCCTTTTCACCGTCCCCACCCGCGCCCTCGCCAACGACAAATACGCCGAATGGCGCGCCCGAGGTTGGCGCGTGGGTATCATCACGGGCGACGTCACCATCGATCCGGCCGCCCCCTTGATCGTCGCGACGCTCGAAGCCGTCCAAAGCCAAATCGCCGCCCCCAACCCGCTCGCACCCCGGGCCGACGATTTGCCGCCATTTCAGCTGCTCGTCGTCGACGAATATCACTGGCTCGCCGACTCCGCCCGCGGCAACCACTACGAGGGCGCCCTTCTGGCCGCTCCCCCCGGGCTCCAATTGCTCCTGCTGTCCGGTGCCGTCGCCAATCCCTCCGATGTCGCCACTTGGCTCCGCCGCTTGGGCCGCACGGTCGAGGTCGTCTCCCACAAAGAGCGCCCGGTGCCCCTCGAAGAGGTCGAAGTGGACGACCTGATCGCCGGACTTCCCCGCACCATTGAGGGTTTTTGGTCCCGCCGCATCGCGGGCGCCCTGCGCGAGGGCTTGGGTCCCGTGCTGATCTTCGCCCCACACCGTCATGATGCCGAACGGCTCGCGCGCCAATTCGCCCGCGAGGTCCCGCTCGCCGCGCCGCTCGCGCTCACTCCCGAGCAAGAGCAACTCGCCGGCCCGGCCCTCACCAAGCTCCTGCGCCAACGCGTCGCGTTTCATCACAGCGGCCTCGCCTACGCCCAACGCGCCGGCTTGATCGAGCCCTTGGCGAAGGCCGGCCAACTCCGCGCCGTCTTCGCCACGCTCGGTCTCAGCGCCGGCATCAATTTCTCACTCCGCTCCGTCCTCATCACGGCCTCCCATTTCAACCTCGGTCCCATCGAGCACGAAATCCCGCCCCACGATCTGCTCCAGATGGTCGGGCGCGCCGGTCGCCGCGGCCTCGATGAATCCGGCTATGTCCTCGCGAGCAGTTCGACGCCCCGGCTGCGCCGCGCCGCTCCGCTCCGCCTGAAACGCGCCGCGCCTCTCCCGTGGGCCTTTTTCCTCCGCCAACTTTATCCCGGCGCACCCACCGCCACGTTGGCCGCGGCGAGCGCACAACGTTTCTTCACCGACACCCCCGTCGTCTTCGGTGCCGAGAAAACCGCCCTGCTTCCGCCCGGCACCGACCTACCTTGCCACCATCGCACCGACACCGGCCGCGCCCGACTCGTCCGTCGCGAACGCGATCCGTTTCCCGGCTGTATCACCTGCCCGCATCGCGCCGAGTGCCTTTCGTTCTCCGTCCAGCCCACGCCGCTCTGGCACTGGCAACGCGCCGGTGTGCTCGACCGCGAACTTCAACTCACCGCCCGCGGCGCGATCGTGGCGTGCTATCTCGGACCCGAAGGCCTCGCCCTCGCCGCCGCGCTCGAGGATCGGCGCTACCCGCTCGACGCCCTGCTTTTCGACTGTGCCAATCTTTTCGCCGCCGACCGGTTCACGGGCACCAACCCGCGCCGCCTCGGCCGGCTCGCCGCCATTTGCGAACGCACTTATCGCCGCGCGACCATCGAGGGCTATCTGCACGAAGGCCTCCCGCCGGGCTATGGCTTTGGCGGCAGCGAGGTCGTCTCCGCCATCATCGCAACCCATGAGTCCCCGCGCCTTGTCGTCGATGCCCAGGAATTCGCCGGGCGCGGCGATGTGGATCGGCTCCTGACCGAGTGGCGCAGCCTGCTCCGCCAGACGGCCCGCTCGGCGCCCATCACGCTCGCCCCCGACATCGCCACGCGGCAAGACCGCCGCGCCCAAGCCGAACTCTTCCTGGCCGAGCGTTGGGACACGTTTCGCGCCCTCTGCCGGACGCAACTCGCCACCGCCAAAACCGACACGCTCCCGCCGCTGCCGATGCTCACGCCCGATCAAAGTCGCTCCGTCAACCATCGCTTCAGTCGCGCCGGCAGCTCCGTCTCGGCTCGCCTGCCCGCGTAGACTTCACGTCAGTTTGATCGGTTCGCATCGTGCGCCTGGAACTCCGTTCAAATTTCAGTCCGAAATAAATGTGCCGTATTCTATGAAACGCGGCTTGCGGCCGTCTCTTTCGCTTCGTTCGCTTTAATCAAATCCTTTATGCCAGAGCCCACATCTGCCGCCCGTCCCGGCCTCCTCAGCCGGATCTCCACCGCCCTCACGCAATGGATCGATTCCGATCACTGCCCGGACGGCGCCGAGAAAATGCGCAACGAACCCGACCGGGTCGACTTGGTCCGGGTCATGCCGTTCGTCGTCCTTCACCTCGCCTGTTTTGCGGTGATCTGGGTCGGCTGGAGCCCCTTCGCCGTGTGGACCGCCGTCGCGCTCTATTTTGTCCGCATGTTCGCCG
>CALSBN010000047.1:0-26066 GCA_943373185.1 Opitutus sp. GAS368
CGGGGAGATTCCCGCCGATCAGCCCGAACGTGCGCATGTGGAGAAGGGCCCGAAGGCCTTCGATATCGATATGCTCCGCTGCATTTATTGCGGCCTTTGCCAGGAGGTTTGTCCCGAGGAAGCGATTTTCCTGCAGAATCAGTTTTCCATGTCGGGCTATTCCCGCGAGGAGATGGTCAACCATAAGGACCGCCTCTACGAGCTCGGCGGCACGTTGCCCGATGCGCATTTCAAATGGGATAAAAAGAAAGCCGCCGAGGAACACGGCAACGCCCACTGATCGTTTCCCGCCTCCGACTGACCCGCCATGGCCTCAATCCTCTTTTTGCTCTTTTCTACCCTCACGGTGCTCTGCGCGGTGGGCGTCGTCGTGAACAAGAACGCCGTCAATGCCGCCGGTTGCCTTCTGCTGTGTCTCGTCGGCGTCGCCGGGCTCTTTGTCCAACTCGACGCCTACCTCTTGGCTTTCATTTTGCTCCTCGTCTACGCGGGCGCGGTCGTCGCGCTGTTTCTCTTTATCATCATGTTGCTCGATGTGCAGGGGCGCCAGTCGTTCGGTTTTAGCGGGATTACCACTTTTGCCGGTCTGATGGCCTTCGCCCTTCTCCTCACGGGCCTCGGCACAATTGCCGTCAAAGGCCATCTCGACGCACCGCGCCTCAACCGGCTCGCGGCCGAAGGCGCAAACCTCAAGCCCTACGCGCAGCAGCTCTTCACCACTTATCTGCTGCCGGTGCAGATCATCGGCTTTCTGCTGTTGATCGCGATGCTTGGTGTGATCGTGCTCAGCAAGAAACACGCGACGGAGGAGCCCGCCAAATGATGACCGCCAGTCTCAACGAATACGTGATCATCAGCTCGCTGCTGTTTGTGATCGGCTTTTTCGGCGTGCTCCTGCGACGCAACACGCTCGTGGTCTTCATGTGCCTTGAGCTCATGCTGATCGCGTCGACCTTGGCGCTCGTCGCGTTCTCCCGCTTCAATGCCACGATGGACGGCAATATTTTTGTGTTCTTCATTCTGACCGTGGCGGCGGCCGAGGTGGCCGTCGGTCTTGCGATCATCGTCGCGCTCTTCCGCAAGCGCCAGACCGTGCAAATCGACCAGCTTGATTCGCTGAAGAACTGACGCCGCCCGCCATGACGCCCGTTGCTCTCGCCCTTACCGTTTTGCTCGCGCCGCTCGGCTCCGCCGCAGTCATCGCTCTATTTCTCCGCCGGCAAGGCACGCTGGCGTCCGCCGTGTCCTTGGCCGCGGCCCTCGCGGTCGCGGTCGCCGGCCTCGGGCTCGCCTTGGGTGGCGACGCCTATCGTTTCAACGCCTCGGCCGAGTGGCTGAAGCTCGGCAGTTTCTCGCTATCGCTCGGCTTCAAGTTCGACGACTTGGCGGCGCTGATGCTGAGCATCGTCGGTATCGTCGGCGTGTGCGTGCATGTGTTTTCCCTCGGCTACATGCACGACGACGAGGCCAAGGCCCGCTACTTTGGCGGTCTTTCGATCTTTATGTTTTCGATGCTCGGCATCGTTTTTGCCGACAATCTTTTCATGATGTTCATCTTCTGGGAGCTGGTCGGTTTCAGCTCCTACCTGCTCATCAATCATTGGCACGAAAGAGCTGCGCCCGCGGCCGCTTCGAAGAAGGCCTTTATCGCGAATCGCGTCGGTGACTTCGGTTTTCTGCTCGGCATCGTGATGTGCTACTGGGTCAACCATACGGTAAACTTGAGCGAGCTCGACGCTCTGGCCGCGAAAGACGGCTTGGTCTTCAGCACGCTGATCCCGCTTCTTCTCTTTTGCGGCGCGGTCGGCAAATCCGCCCAACTTCCGCTCCAAGTCTGGTTGCCCGACGCGATGGAAGGCCCGACCCCCGTTTCGGCTTTGATCCACGCCGCCACGATGGTGGCCGCCGGCATTTACATGCTTTGCCGGATCAACGTTCTTATGGTGCCCGACGCGCTGACCGTCATCATGTGGACCGGCACCGCCACCGCGCTTTACGCCGCGCTCTGCGCCATCGTCCAGAGCGACATCAAGAAAATCCTGGCTTACTCCACGCTCTCCCAACTCGGCTACATGGTGGCCGCCTTCGGTCTCGGTTCGCTCGCCGTCGCGCATGGCGACCACTCGCACATGGTCGCCGCCGGCGTCGGTGCCGCGATGTTCCATCTCATGACCCACGCCTTCTTTAAGGCCCTCATGTTCCTTGGTTCGGGATCTGTGATCCACGGCTGCCATCACGAACAGGATATTTTCAAGATGGGTGGCTTGAAAACGAAGATGCCGCTCACCTTCGTCACGTTCACTCTCGGCGTTCTCGCCATCATCGGCTTTCCTTTCCTTGCCGGGTTCTTCTCGAAGGATGCGATTCTTTACCTGGCTTACGCCAAAAACACCCCGGTCTTCGCCCTCTTGGCGCTGACCGCCGTCCTTACCTCGTTCTACATGGTGCGCCTCTGGAAGATCACATTCCTCGGCGCGCCCCGCTCTGACGCCGCCTCCCACGCCCACGAAGGCGGGCTCACGCTCACGCTGCCGCTCGTGGTCCTCGCGATCTTGTCCGTTTTCGGCGGCTACACCGCGCTCTACCCCAAAGTTTTCTCCGACGTGTTTGTGCTCATCCCCGTCGCCCACGGCTCCGACCATATGGTCATTTTGATTACCAGCGTCGCCGTTACCGTGATCGGAGCGGCTTCGGCCCTCGTTTTCTACAAGTCCGCCGCCACCGACTCGCTCGGCGCCAAATCCCCCGGCCTCTTTGGCGCGCTCACGGCCCTCCAGTTTTCCTTCGACCGCGGCTATGATTACTATGTGGCCAAGGTCCAGCAGCGCTTTGCCCTGTTCCTCAATTTCCTCGAGCAGATTTTCCTCGCCGGCCTCATCGTCCGCGGCCTCGCCGGGATTGTCGGTCTCGTCGGGCTTGGGGCGCGCGGTCTGCATGTGGGCCGGCTCAACGTCTACCTCTACTGGTTCCTGCTGGGCCTTGTGATCCTCTGGATCTACGCCACCGAGATTTTCTGATCCCTCGATGATCAATTTGCCTTTCGATCCTCTCCTCGTCGCCATCCTCGCGCCGCTTGCCGTCGCGCTCGCGATCGCGTGCGGCCTGCCCAAGCGGTTTTCGGTCAAACTCGCCTACGTCGGCTTCGGCTTGCCGCTGCTCCTCGCCCTGCACGTGTGGTTCTACTACGCCGCTGTCCCCCAGACGAGCGGTTACGCGTTCCTCACGTCCTACTCGACCGGCCTCGACGCCCTCGGCGTCGGCCTCAAACTCGGTCTCAACGGTATCTCGCTTCCGCTCTTCGTGCTCGCCGGCATCGTTGGTTTTGCCGCCGGCCTCTACGCCATCCAGTCCGGGGCCGAGCGGCTCAAGATCTACCTCATGCTGCTGCTGGTGATGCAAGGCGGTCTCATGGGCGTGTTCGCCAGCGTCGATATTTTCTTCTTCTACTTTTTCCACGAGCTCGCGCTCATTCCGACGTTCATCATGGTCGGCATCTGGGGTGGCCGCGACCGCAACTACGCGGCGATGAAGCTCACGATCTACCTCACCGCGGGCGCGATGCTTTCTCTCGTCGGTTTGATTGCGCTCTACGTGAAGAGCGGAGCCAACAGCTTTGATCTGATCGAACTGCGCCGGGTGCTCGCCGCCCAACCGCTGGGCGTTACCGTTCAGCAGAATATTTTTGGCCTGCTGGCGCTCGGCTTCGGCATTTTGGTTTCAATCTGGCCGCTGCACACGTGGGCACCGCTCGGCTACGGCGCGGCGCCCAGTTCCGCCGCGATGCTGCACGCCGGCGTGCTCAAGAAGTTCGGCCTCTACGGTCTTATTCAAATCGCGCTCCCGCTGCTTCCCGCCGGTCTCGTGCACTGGTCGCATCCCATCGCTTGGCTGGCGGTGATCGGGAACGTCCTCGTCATCGGGTTTGTCACCATTGCCCAACGGGACCTCAAGCAGATGGTCGGTTACAGCTCGGTGATGCATATGGGCTACGCTTTCCTCGGCATTGCGGCCGGTTCGACGCTCGGCGTCGGCGGCGTCGTGCTGCTGATGGTCGCCCACGGTCTTTCGGTCGCGCTGATGTTCCTGCTCTCGACCAGCGTTTATCACCGCACCCACACCTTTGCCCTCGATGAAATGGGCGGACTCGCGCAGAAGGCTCCCGTCCTCGCCACTCTCTTCGTTGCCGCGACCTTTGCCGGAATCGGTCTTCCCGGGTTCGCCAACTTCTGGGGCGAACTCACGATCTTCGTCGCGCTCTGGAAATTCTCCCCGCTCATCACCGTGCTCGCCGTCGCCGGCGTCGTGATCTCGGCCATCTACGGGCTTCGCGCCGCGGCCGCCGTTTTCTTCGGCCCTGTCACCCCGGAATTCGCCAAAGTCGCGGCGGCGAATCCTGTCACCGATCTCCGTTGGAGCGAGCGTCTGCCCGCCCTGATTTTGCTCGCTGCGCTGATGTTCGTCGGCTTTTGGCCCAAGTCTCTTTCCACCGCCCTCGACGCCACGCTCGCGCCCGCGCCCGCCGCGCAGGTCGCCGCCGCCAAGTAACGCCCCTCTGTCATGGACATCACGGTTCTTCAAAACCTCGCCGCGAACAATCTCTGGGGCGCCATCACGCCCGAGATCATGTTGGGCGCCTTGGCCCTCGCGCTGCTGGTGATCGAGTTGCTCTTTCCGAAGCAGCAACACCAGATGGTTCCGGTCGCCGCGCTCGTCGGCCTGCTCTGCGTCCTCGGCAACGTCCTCGTCACGTTTCACAATCCGCACGTCGGCACCGAGACCTTTAACGGCCTCCTCCGCCACACGCGTGACAGCCAGATCATGCGGGTTTTCTTCCTGCTCGCCGCCGTGATGGTCTGCCTGCTCGCCCGCGTGAGTCTCGCCAAGCAGGCCATGCCGCGCGTGGAGTTTTACCACATCGTTCTCGTCGTCACCGCCGGGATGATGCTGCTGGCGCAGTCCAACAACCTCCTCCTGCTCTTCGTCGCGCTCGAGACCGTCACGATCGGGCTCTACATCCTCGTCAGTTATTACCGTAACAATTCGCTGACCCTCGAGGCCGGTCTCAAATACCTCGTGATGGGTGCGCTCAGTTCTTCGCTCCTGCTGTTCGGAATAGTGCTCCTCTACGGCGTCGCCGGCAACGCCGCGCTCCCCGGGCACACCGCCCAAGCGATGCACTACGGCCAACTCGCCTCCTTCCTCGCCGCTAATCCCCACAACTTTCTCGCGAGCATCGGCATCGTTCTCGTCCTCTCCGGCATCGCCTTCAAAATCGGTGCGTTTCCGTTCCAGATTTGGGTGCCCGATGTCTATCAGGGTGCGCCCACTCCCGTGACCGCATTTCTGGCGGTTTCCTCAAAAGCCGTCGGTTTCGCGGTTTTGCTCAGCCTGAGCCTTACCGTGTTTGCCAGCTACGGCTGGTTGCTGACGCCGGTGCTCACGTTTTTCGCCGGAGCCACCTTGCTCTTCGGCAACATCGCCGCGCTCACGCAGCACAACGTCAAACGCCTCATCGGCCTCTCCGGTGTCTCACACGCCGGCTTCTTGCTCCTCGGCGTTGCCGCCGCGAGCCGCGCGCCCATGGCCGTGGGCTCGATTTACTTTTACCTCTTCGCCTACTTGCTCGCCTCGTTTGCGGTTTTCGGCGTGATGACCCACCTCGCCGGCGCCAACGACGCCGACCAAGAACTCGACCACTACGCCGGTCTCGCGAAAGCCAATCCCTTTTTGGCCCTCGTGCTCGCGCTCGGCCTCGGTTCGCTGGCGGGCATCCCTCCGTTGGTCGGTTTCATGGGCAAGCTCTTCATCTTTATCTCGGCCTTTCAGGCCGGCCTCTACGGCCTGATCGCGGTGGCGGTTGTCGGAGTGGTGATTTCGATCTATTACTACTTCGGCTGGATCAAGGCGGCCTTCTTCGAAACGTGGGCGACTTCGCCCGACGCCCCGGCCAAGCCCGCCCGCACGCCGGTGGATCTGGTGACGGGCATCGCTCTCGGCGCGCTCGCCCTCTCGACCGTCGTCCTCGGTTTTTACCAAGGCCCGCTCGGCTCTTGGCTCACGCCGCGTTGATCACCGCGCCGGCGTGTCGTTTGCCGGCCTCCGTTCGGGTTCATGCTCCTCATCGGCCTCGACCTCGCTTGGGGTGAGAAAAACTCCGACGGCGTCTGTTTCATCCGCTACGACGCGGCCCGACGCCGTGCGCGCCTGCTCGGCTATGATTATCCGCAGGGCGATCGCGCGCTCGTCGCCGCGATCACCGGGCAACTTCGCCCGGATGAACCGGCGCTGGCCGCGATCGATGCGCCGATCGTTTGCCCGAATCTGACCGGCACGCGCCCCGTGGACCGCCTTACGCACACGCTCTTCCACCGCGAGCACGCCGCCTGTCACCCGGCCAACCTTACCAAGTGCCCGCGCCCTCCGCGCATACTAGCCCGCCTCGCCGCCGACCTCGGTTTCGCCGCCGGCTGGAGCCTTCCTCCAAACGAAATTCGGAAATCAAAAATCGAAGCTCCCGCGCCCCGTCTCGCCGCTGAAGTTTACCCGCACCCCGCGATGGTCCGGCTCTTCCGACTGCCACGCATCATCAAATACAAAAAAGGCCCCGTCGCCGCCCGTCGGCTTGAGTTTCGCCGGCTGCAACGTCTGCTCACTGCGCTCCTTGCCACCGAGTTCCCCTTCCTTGCGCTCGATGCCGACACACCTGCACTCCTTGCCACCCCGTGGACGAAACCGGTCGAAGACCGGACCGACGCCCTCTTCTGCGCCTTGCTCGCCCTCTGGCACGTCCACCACGCGGGCACCCGCAGCGAAGTGCTCGGCGACCTCGCTTCCGGATTTATCCTCCTCCCGGCGGTGATCCGCCCGACGGCGGAGTAAATATCGCCGCGTCGCGCTCCTCCGGCTTGCGCTTTGCCTGTCGCTTTGCGGCTATTGCCCCGCCGCATGAAAGTCACCGGTCTCGCCCTTGTCCCGCCGCCCACCGCCGCCGATCTGCCCAAGGTCACGCCGGAGTTGCTCGCTTCTGTGCTCGCCCGCTACTCGCGGAGCAACGAGGGGCTCGCCGCCATCATGGCCAAGGTCGATCTCGCCAATCCCGACGCTTCCATCGACCGCATTCTCAAGTTCGTCGACTATGGTCACGCCTCCATCGGCGGACTCACGGGCGGCATCGCCATCGCCCTCGACGATGTCTCGATGTGGCTCGCCTACAAAATCTTTGAGATCGCCCAGATGGCCGACGGGCAAGAGTCGTCCACCCGCTACATCACGATGGACGCGGCCAATGTCCCGACGGCCGAGGAACTTGGTATCCCCGAGGATCTCGCTCCGCGCTGGCGCGACATCGTCGCCCGCAGTTTCGCCGCCTATCATGCCGAGTATGCACGGCTCGATGCCGCCGCGCTCGCGCAACCCGATCTCGTCCGGCTCCCGCCCGACGCCAAGCCCGCGGTCGTCACGCGCCTCCGCAAGAATTACGCTCTCGATCGCGCCCGCTACTTCATCCCGCTCGCCACCCGCACCAATCTCGGTCTCGTCCAGACGTCCCGCATGTGGGCCGTGACGGTCAAGCACCTCGACTCGCTCCTGCACCCCGAGGCCCGCGCCGCGGCCGCGTTGATTCGGGCGGAACTCGTCAAACAGTCGCCGCGCCTCACCCGGCACAGCGTCGCCGAAAAATCTTACGAGGAGCAGGCGCGTCAGGAACTTGCCGCGTCGCTCTCGCTCGGTCTGGCCCGGCTCTCCGCCGCCCCGCTCGCCGACGAAGTTTGGGTCCATGTCGACCGTGCCACACCGCCTTTTCTCGCCGAGACGCAATCGCTCGCCGGCGCGCTTGATCATCGGGCCAACCGCTATGCCCAACAGGGCACCGCCACCCGCCGGATGCGGGTGAGTTTTGCTTGGAACAACATGGCCATCGCCGAGCTGCGCGACCTGAATCGCCACCGCACCGGCCATCGTTACACGCCGCTCATTCAGGCCGGATTTTATCTCCCGCCCGAAATTAGCCACGCGGCCCACGCGACGCTGCTCGCGGACCAATTGGAACTCACCCGGGAGCTCATGGCTCGCGGCTCCGCGACTTACGTTTACTCGCTGCTGCTCGGCGCCCAGACGCCGTTCGAGCACAGCACGCACGGGGATAAGTTTATCTACGAAGCGGAACTCCGCACCGGGATGGGCGCCCATTTCCGCTATGCCGACCACCTCTCCGCCGCGCTCCGGGCATTTTTTGTCCAAGTCCCCGAGGCCCGTGATTGGGTGGTCGAGGGCACGGCCGAGCCCGAATGAATTGGGTTGCGGCGCTGGTCGGTCACGGGCTCAGTTTTTTCCGTCCAGATGAATTTACGCGGTGTTTTCATTTTTGCAGTGGGCGGTTTCGTGGCCACGGCTCCTCTGGCCGCCGCCGATTCGAGCAAAGTCGATTACACCCAGCGCAATGAGCCCTTCGCGCCGGCTGCTGGCGTCCGGCCCGAAAAACGCACCCCCGAGCACAACCGCCCGGTCCAAGAACGCCGGGTCTCGCCCTCGGTCACCAATCCTGCGGGGAGCGTTCCGGGCGAACGCCTTTCGTCGATCGATCTCGCCGAGGCCCGGGAGAAACGCGTGCTGGCGCCCGAAACGCAGAAGCCTGCGGTGCGTGCAACGGAGCTGAGCCCGTTCGACCACCGCGAGTCCCGCTTCAAGACCACCGGCTCGGCGGAGAAACCGAAGCTCGTCAGCCGTTATCAAGACGCCATGACCTCGGCCAACGCCACGACGCAGAAGCGGTCGCCGGCGCTCGGCTCGGAGACGACCGCCCGCGTCAATCGGTTCGTCTTTCGACGCAGTGGCGCCGCTTCCACGGACGGCGCAGTTCCCGTTGGCAGCACTCCGGCCGCAGCCCGACCCCAGCCGCGCGCCCTACCATGAGCCGTTTCCGCGTTCTCCAGTTTAACATGCAGTTTGGCCAGATCTGGGATGAGGCCGACCCGGAGCGCGCACCGATCGATCTTGAGATGACGCTGGCTGAAATCCGCCGGCACAATGCGGACATCATTCTCCTGCAGGAGGTCGAGCACGCCCAAGGCGGCGGGGTTCAGCTGCAGCCGCCGCCCAATTATCTGCACTTACGCGCCGAACTCCCCGGCTACGAAAGTTTTTTTGTCTATCCCAAAGCCGATCCGCGTGAATTGCCGTTCGGGATCGGGCTCGCGATTTTCTCCCGCGGCCCGCTGCACCATACGATGCGGCTCGATCTGCCGTCTCCGCCGATCGAGTTCGATTTCTACGGCAACAAGACGACGCCGACCGACCGTCTTTTGATCGGGGCCAAGACCACGTTTTTCGGCCGCGACATCCAGCTCTACAACACCCACCTGCTCGCCTTCTTCATGTTGGGCGCCGGCACGACCGAGAGTCCGTGGCAACGCAATCTGGTCGCCGACCAGATTACCGGGTCGACGGGGCCCACGATTCTGACCGGCGACTTCAACGAACACCGGCACGAGATCTTGGTTCAGCAGTTTGGTGAGGCCGGCTTCAGCACCGTGCAGGATAAGGAGATCACTTGGCGGCGCCGACCCTTCGTGCTCGACCACATCTTCTATAACGCGCCCCTACGCGTGGTCGGATACCAAGTCGTGCCGTCGCCGGCCAGCGATCACCACGCCGTCGTGGCGGATTTCGAGTTCGTCGATTGAGAGCGGCCGCCCCCGGGTCCCGACTTCGGGCCGGTTTCCGTCGCGAACCCAGTCACTTCGAGCGCCGCACGTGCTCTTTTTCCGCTTCGCGCTCTTCCTCGAGCCGGGCGCGTTCGCTCACAAGTTGCTTTTGGATTTTATCCACCTCGTCGGCCTTCTGCTCGGCGTAGGCGAGATTGAGCTGTTGCTTCAAAAAGATCTCCCGCTCGGCGAGCTTTCCTTTGAAGACCTGGTCGATCTCGGCTAGCCGGGCTTTTTTGGCTGCGGTGATCGGCTTCTCGGCGGGGGAAGCTTTGTCGAGACGTTCCATCGCAAGTTCGTAAGCGCTTTTCATGGGGGAATCATGCCCTTGCTGCGGGGCGGAACACACGGAAAATTTTTCCAAGTTCAGCCAAACCGGACGCCGAAAATCAGAATCAGCCCCACGAGGGCAAAGGGGGCCCAATAGTAAACGCGCCTTCGCCAACCCGCGGCGTATCCCGCCAACATTCCTGCGCCCAACAGCACGAGGCCGACGGGGCCCAGCCAGCCGGCCGTAAACTGACCCGGACCAAACGCACCGGGAATCAAAACGCTCAACGCCACTCCGCGTTCGATCACGAGAAGCACCAGCGCCGCAGCGTGGTTGCACAGGACGGCGCCACCGATCCAGCCGACCAGCCCGCACAACAACGCCGCGAATCCGGCGAGAGTTACCACGATCGCGGCCGGGATCAGGGCAAGATTGGTCAGCAGCGCTCCCGGAGTCAGCAGGCCAAAATAGTGCAGCCCCGTCAGCAGGCCCACGAGGGTCGTCGCCGCGCCGACCGCTAAGGCCGGCGCCAGCCAACGCCACGACTCACTTGTCGCGTGATGCCACCAACGCCAAGTGGCTTTGGGCAGGTCGCGGCCGGGCGACCAGCGTTCCATCCAGGCGTCACCGAGGGGCAGTCCCAGCAGGAGCAACGCCGCGACGATGCCGTAGCTCATGACAAAGCTTGCCCCGAAGATTTGGAGCGGATCGATCACCAACACGGTCAAGGCCGAGGCCACAAGGGCCGCGAGCACGCTGGCCGGTTTCCACATCGCCAGCGAGGCCTGCAAGAACACGGCCATCGCCCACGCGCGGACCGCGGACGGGGCCGCGCCGGTGATGTCGACAAAGAGCCACAGCAGCGCCGCCCCCACGCCAAATTGCAGCAGCGGCCAACGCCGCAACGGCCACATCAGCATCATCAACGCGCCTGCGATCACCGCGATATTCAGCCCGCTGATCGCAAAGAGGTGCATGGTGCCGCTCTGCTTGAACAGCTCGTGTTGCGCGTCGCTGAGTTCGTGCGTTTCCCCGAGCATCATGGCGCGCAGGAGTCCTGCCAGCTCCGGTCGCTTCACCGCAATTCCCAAGCCCAAGATGGTCTTGAACCGTTCCGCCGCCCGCGCGCAAAATCGGGCGTAGGCGGTCGCCTTCCGTTCCCCGGCAAGAATTCGTCCGCGGGTCAGCCGAAAGTTCATGCCCGCGCCCGCGAGGTAGCCGTCAAAGGTGTTTCCCGGGGGATTGCGCGGCAGCGCCGTGAGCACTCCCACGGTGGTAACGAGCGCCGTGCGCAAGAGCGGCGCTTCACCTTTTCTGAGCGACAGGGAGAAGTAGATGTTTTGTCCCGTCAGCTCGCGCAGGTGTTCGTCCGCGCGCACCACCGTGGCCAAGCCCGAGATTTTTCCCGGATCGTTTTGGACAAAGGTGCGCGCGATCTTGATCGTGAGCCGCGCCTCGCGCGGCGGCAGTGAATCCCACGCCGGCAACCGCGCCCGATGCAGCCCATAGGCCGCCATGCCGGCCAAGCCCATTGCGATGCCGAGTCCAAGCGCCCACCAACGCGGGCGATCGGCCGCAAGCAGGGCTAGGCCGGCCGCGGTCAATGCCGCCAACAGCAGCCAAAAGGGTGGGGCGATTTCGCCGATTTGTCCCGCCGCCAAGCCGGCCATCACCGGTATCACCAGCCACAGCAGCGGCGCGCGGTGTCCGAGGCTTCGGCTGGTCATGGGGTCGAGTTAAGCGTCAAACCCCCGCATTCCACGCAAATTCTGAAATGCCTTTTCATTCGCGGTTTTTCGCGGAGATTGGCCGTGAAAATGTCCGCTGCCGATCAACCCGATTTTTTCGCCGAGGAACCGGCGGCGCCGTCCCTTGGGCTCGGCGAGAAACGGGCGGGCCCGCATCAGCCGCTGGCCGCCCGGATGCGGCCCCGGCGGCTGGCCGAGGTCGTGGGGCAGGAACACATGCTCAAGCCCGGCAGCCTCCTGCCGCGACTGGTCGCGCAAAATCGTTTCGGTTCGCTCCTGTTTTACGGGCCTCCGGGCTGCGGAAAAACCAGCATCGCGGAAGCCATTGCCCACGAAACCGGCAGCCGCTTCGTCCGGATCAACGCCGTCATGTCCAACGTGGCCGAGCTGCGCGAGATCCTCGCGACCGCCCGCCGCCGCCCCGAAGCGGCCACGGTTCTCTTCATCGATGAATTGCACCGCTTCAACAAATCGCAACAGGACCTCCTCTTGCCCGATGTCGAAGAAGGCACGGTGCGTCTGATCGGCGCCACCACGCACAATCCCGGCTTCTATGTGAATCCGCCGCTGCTTTCGCGCAGCCACCTGTTTCGGTTGGAACCGCTCGCGCCGGAGGCCATTGCCGGCGTTTTGGCCGCCGCGCTCGCGGATGGAGATCGTGGCCTCGGCGCGCGGGGCGTCACCGCAGAGCCCAAGTTGCTCACCGACCTTGCGGTGTTGTGCGACGGCGACCTCCGCCGCGCGCTCAACGCCCTTGAAGTCCTCGTGCTCGGCTTACCCGAGCGCGTGCCATTGCGTTCCTCCGATCTGGAGGTGTTCGCCCGCGAGCGCCGGATCCGCTACGACGCCGATGAAGATGAGCACTACGATACGATTTCCGCATTCATCAAAAGTTGCCGCGGCAGCGATCCGGATGCGGCGATGTATTGGCTGGCCAAGATGTTGGTCGGGGGCGAGGACCCCCGGTTCATCGCGCGGAGGCTGGTAATCTTGGCCAGTGAGGACGTGGGCCTCGCCGATCCGCAGGCGCTGCCCCTGACGGTCGCCGCGCATCACGCGTGCGACTTTATCGGTTTGCCGGAAGCGGAGCTCACGCTGGCTCACGCGACCCTTTATATCGCAACGGCGGCAAAAAGTAATTCCGCGACCCTCGCTCTCGCCAGTGCGCGGGCCGCGCTGCAATCGGCGCCAGTCCAACCTGTGCCGCTGCCGCTGCGCGACAAAAGCGGCGCCGCGAGCAAGCAAAACGCCCACGGCAAAGGCTACCTCTACTCGCACGACTACCCCGAAAACATTTCCGGCCAGAATTACATGGAGCAGCCGCTCTCGCTCTACGCGCCGAAGACCGCCGGGTGGGAAGCCAAAATCGCCGACCGTCTTGCCCGATGGCAGGAGTTGAAAGCAAAACAACCGACCCGCACCTGAAAGAGACGGCGGGCTTCGTCTTTGCCCGGTAGCCGGGCCCGGAAATTTTTGGTTAGCTCGGGTTTTCGGGTAGAGTGTTGCGGCCGATCCGACCAAGACTCGCGCCGATGAATCTACGCCTAACGGCTTACCTGTTCGCTCTGGTGCTTTCCGTCGCTCTCACCGGTTGCGGACCATCGGAGCCCAAGTCCCCGGCACCCGCGAAGCGTGACGATGCGGCGATCATGCGTGAGTGGCTTTACGGACCAAAGGCTTCGGCGCCGGGCGTGACGTGGTCACCCAGCGGTTTGGGCATCCGCGTGCTCGAGCCCGGCGCGGGTGTGGCTCCCCAAGCGACCGACAAGGTGCGCGTCCATTACGTGTGTGCGCTCAAGGATGGAACGGTCGTCGATGATTCGCGCAAACGTGGCGCGCCGGCGGATCTGGTGGTGAAGACGCTCATCGCCGGCTGGGCCGAGGGCATGACGGCGTTGAAACCGGGCGGCAAAGCGGAGTTTTTCATCCCGCCCTCGCTCGGCTACGGCACGTTGGGTGGCGGCGGCGTGCCGGCAGGCGCGGGATTGATTTTCGAGGTCGAGCTGATTGCGGTGAATCCCTGACGTCGGAGTGCGCCTCACCGTAGCGGGCTCCGCGAGAGTGATCCGCTTTGCGATCCCGAGCAGGCTGATGTCGGCCGTCAGTCAGATTTGTGACAGACAGGTTAATTTATCGCCGGGAATTCGCGCGATAGAGGGTTATCCTCGACCACGGGTGGCATGGGCCGCACCTCTCGCCTTCGCCCTCATGATTCATCCGAGAAAACTACTGGTTACCGTCACCCTGTTCCTCAACGCGCTCGCTTACGCCCAGACCACGGTCCCGAGCCCAGGCTCGTCGACCGGTGATGAAGCGGTGAAACTGGAGGCCTTTACCGTCACCGGTTCCAACATCCGCCGGACCGACGCGGAGACCGCGCTGCCGGTCACGATTCTGAATGCGGCCGATCTCGACGCGCGCGGGGCGGCGACGATGGCGGAGCTCTTCGAGACGCTGGGCATGGCGGAAATCTCGGGCATTACCGAAATCAACAACGGGCCGCAGCTCGCCCGCGGCGACGTGGCGTCGATTGACCTGCGCGGCATCGGCTCGGGCAGCACGCTGACCTTGCTCAATGGCCGCCGCATGGCGCCGCACCCGATTTCGATGGCGGAGAACGGCGTCCCCTCGCTCGCGGTGAACATCAACACCATCCCGCGCGCCATGGTGGAGCGCGTGGAAATCCTGCGCGACGGCGCCTCTGCCATTTACGGCGCGGATGCGGCGGCGGGCGTGATCAACAATCTCGTTTCCCGCACCTATGTCGGCCGCGGGCTGACGCTGAAGGGGTCGATGACGCAACACGGCGGGGCGAATGAATTCAACGCGACGGCGTTTGAAGGCAGACAGCTCGGCAAGACGCACCTCTCGATGTCGATCGACTATTTCCACCGCGATGCCCTCGCCGCGCATGACCGAGCCTGGGCAAAAAACGCGGACCTGCGCGTGAACCGCAAGCTGCCGGCGCCGTGGAATGGGATTCCCGTGGTCGATCCGGTGACGGGCACCGCGTTCGCCCGGGACAACGACTTTGCCAACACGAACAGCGTGAACCAGTGGGGCCAGTGGCAACGCGGATTTATCCAACCCGATTTTCTCACCTTCGTCGGCTCGCGGCCGACCGGCAACACGGGCATCACCACGAGCACGACGCCGCCCGCGGGCGTGGCGACGATGGCAACCAACGGCATGTTTTACCTCTGGCCCAGTCCGGCGGGCGTTTCTTTCAAGCAGACGGCGCTTTCCAGGAACATCGACAGCGAAGAGAACGCGACCTTTTCGAACTGGAACCAATGGAAAATGCTCATCCCGGCGACGGACCGCGTGCAGTTTGCGACCTTTGTCGACCACGCGATCAACGACCGGTTGAGCGCGTTCGGCGACTTGTTGTTTTACCGGGCCTACAGCCGGACGGGGCGCGAGCCGGTTAATTTCAAGAACACCGACGACCAAGGCATCTACCTGCCCGCCTCGAATCCGTGGAATCCTTTTGGTGTTCGTTTTTACAGCCCCACGGGCGCCGCGAACACGGATGGCACGCCGCGACTCACGGGCACGCCGGCCGATGTCTCGCTGTGGACGGGGATCTCGCCCGGGCAAAACTCGACTGATGGCCTCAAGCCCCGCGTAACCGAAGTTTACACCTATTCGTGGCGCGTGCTCGGTGGCCTGCGCGGCAAGCTCGGCCCATCGTGGGAGTGGGAGTCGGCGGTCGTCGCGTCCGGCTCGCAGACACACGAATACGAACGTTTCCAAGTGCGCGAGTCGCTCCTGCGGCGCGCCTTGAACCGCACGGATGCGACGGCGTTCAACCCGTTTCCCGTGACGTTCAAAATCGTGAACAACCAGATCGTCGTCGATCAGCCGTATAAGAATCCGGCCTCGATTTATGACGGCATCTACGGCGACGAGGACCGGTTTGGCCGCACAAATCTTTTCATCTGGGACGCGAGGATCAACGGGCAGCTCTGGCGGTTGTTCAACGGCGGGCGCATCGGCGTCGCGAGCGGCACCGAGGTGCGCTACGAGACCTACGACGACAAACGCGCGAGCTTCGTCGGCCTGAATCCGCCGGGCTCCGGCAGCCAGTTCCCCCTCCTGCGCGAGGGCGACAACGACTTCCTCGCGCTCAGCTCGAACGTGCCGATCAGTGCGGCGCAGACCATCTACGCCGCCTACCTCGAAACGGCGCTGCCCTTCGTGACGCGCGAAAATCGCCTCCCGCTCGTGGAAAGCCTCGAGCTGACCCTGGCCGTCCGCTTCGAGCATTTCTCGATCTTCGGTCAGACGACGAAGCCGAAAGCCAGTCTCGTGTGGAAACCATTTTCGTTTCTCAAGCTGCGGGCGTCGGCGGCCGAGTCGTTCCGCGCGCCAAATCTCGTCCAGACCAACACCACTCCGCTGCGGCGCCAGATCGGCGCGGACGATCCGTATCGCCAAGCTGTGACCGGCCTCGCTTCGGATGGCACCGCCCAACGGACGGTTTTCCGGCAGGGCAATCAAAACCTCGAGCCCGAAGAGGCTAAGACCTGGGTCGCCGGCTTCGTCCTCGACGTGCCCAAGGTGCGCGGTCTCTCGCTGTCCTTTGACTACTTCCACCTAAACCAAAACAAGGTGATCGAGAACGTGGGCGGCCAAGCGGCGATCGACCGCGACGAGCTCGTGCTCGATCTCGCCACGCAGGCCGAGCTCGCGAAGGGCACCAACATCAACCAGATCGACCTCGGCTCCGGCACTGCGGCCTACAAGGGCTCGGACAAGATCGTGCGCAAGCCGTTGACCGATGCGGACCGGCTGGCGTTCGCGACCTACAATGCCCAGCAGACGAGCAACAACGCCCGGCGTGCGGCCGTGGGCGAACTCGTGAGCGTCATCGACGACTACCTCAACTTGAGCGGCCGCGATATCCAGGGTTATGAGTTCGGCGCTCAGTGGCGTTCGCCGAAGACGAGCTACGGCCAGTTCACCTTCAACGGTGACGCGACCCATTACGTCCTCCGGACCTCGCAAGAAAACGCCACCTCCCGGGTTCTCGATGAACTCGACCGCAATGGCCGCGTGAAGTGGCGCGCCAGCGGCTCGGTCTCCTGGCGGCTTCGCGGGGTCTCGGCGGGCTGGTTCACGAGCTATTTCGGTTCGACCGTGGATACCTCGGCGGCGACTACCGAAGCGATTTACCGTGCGCTCGGGGCCCCGAGTTACATCCGGGTGTATAACGACAACGGCATCACGCGCTACTTGCTGCGCGTGAAGCCAACCTACAATCACAACGTGTGGGCGTCCTACCGGTTCGCCGGAAAAAATCAGACGTGGTTGAAGGGCGTGACCGTGCGCGGCGGGATCAACAACGTGCTCGATACCGAGCCGCGGGTGGCCGACGAGCAATACGGCTATCTGGCGGGCTCCGCCAACCCCCGGGGTCGCCAGTTCACCTTTGAAGTCTCGCGCCGGTTCTGATGCGCCCGCAGCGGGTCGGTGACAGCGAGGTTAAATCGTCGGGGAACCGGGCGGCCCGGCATGGCGGCACTCGACGTGCGGTGAAGTGCGGTTTCCAATTTGAATATGAGAAAAAAATTGGCGGGTTTCGGTTTGGGGGTGCTGGTGAGCGGGCTGGTGGTGACCGTCGCCGCGGCCCAGCCGCTGGTGATCGCGCATCGGGGCGCGAGCGGGTATCTGCCGGAGCACACGCTCGAAGCCAAGGCGATGGCGCACGGGCAAGGGGCGGATTTTATCGAGCAGGATCTCGTGCTCTCGAAGGACGATGTGCCGGTGGTGTTGCATGACGTGCACATTGATACGGTCACGGACGTGGAGAAGGTATTCCCCGAGCGGAAACGGGCGGACGGACGTTTTTACGCGCTGGATTTTACGGTGGCGGAGTTGAAGCGGCTGCGCGTCTCGGAGCGGTTTGATGCGAAGACAGGTGAGCGAGTTTTTCCGCGGCGCTTTCCGGCGGGGCTGGCGGAGTTTCGGATCGCTACGCTGGAAGAGGAGTTGCAACTGATCGACGGATTGAACCGGAGCACGGGACGCACGGCGGGGATCTATCCCGAACTCAAGCAGCCGAAATGGCACCGCGAGCAAGGGCGCGATCTCAGCAAGGTCGTGCTTCCGATCCTCGCCCGATACGGCTACGCGGCAAAAGCCGACGCATGTTTTGTGCAATGCTTCGAGTGGGAGGAGTTGAAACGCATCCGCAATGAACTGGGCTGGAAGGGGAGATTGGTGCTGTTGATCGAGGGCGACTCGACCGGTGAGGATGGCACCAATTACGACGAGGTGTGCACGCCGGCGGGTTTAAACAAAATCGCGCAGACGGTGCAGGGAATCGGACCGCCGCTTGGGCGCGTGGTGACGTGGAACGCGGCGGGCAAGGTGACGGCGTCGACGTTGGTAAAGGACGCGCATGCGGCGGGCTTGGTGGTGCATCCTTACACCGCGCGGTCGGATGCGCTGCCGAAGCATTGTCCGTCGATGACGGCATTGCACGCGGCGTTGTTTCGCGACGCGGGAGCGGACGGTGTTTTTACCGACTTTCCGGATGTGACGCGCGCGTGGGTCTCGGCGCGATAGTTTCCGCGCAGCGCGCCTGATAAAAGGGGACTCCGCGCTGCGGTTGATGTGACCCCGCTTGGGCAAATCTACGCCGTCAGCCGGCGACGGGTTTTGAAATTCCGTCGAGGCGCTTCATGACGGCGGGGCTGAGTTCTTCAACCACGTCGAGGGCGCCGAGATTTTCGGTGAGTTGCTCGGGCCGGGAGGCGCCGAGGATGACCGAGCTCACGTGCGGATTCTTGAGGCACCAGGCGAGGGCGAGGCAAGGCAAGGAGGTGCCAAGTTCTTCGGCGAGCGCGGCGAATTTGGGGACGACGGCGAGTTTTGCAGGCGTCTTGGGATCGTTGAGCACCATGTCGCGCAGCCATTCCATGCCGGGGGCGCTGAGACGGGAATCTTTCGGAATGCCGGCGTTGTATTTGCCGGTGAGAAGACCGCTGGCGAGGGGCGACCAGATGGTGGTGCCGAGACCGTGGTCGCGGTAGAGCGGAGCGTATTCTTTTTCGACGCGGGTGCGGTGAAAGAGACTGTATTGGGGCTGCTCGGTGATGGGGGCGTGGAGATTGTGCGCAGTGCAGAGCCGGAACGCTTCCTGGAGTTGCACGGCACTCCACTCACTGGTGCCCCAATAGAGAACTTTGCCCTGGGCGATGAGGTCATGCATCGCGCGGCAGGTCTCGAGGATCGGAGTCGTGGGATCGGGCCGGTGGCAATAGAAGAGGTCCAGATAGTCGACTTGCAGGCGTTGCAGCGCGGCGTGGCAGGCCTCGAACAGATGTTTCCTCGAGAGACCGGTCTGGTTGGGCTTTTCGTCTTCGCAACCGAAGTAAGCTTTGCTCGAAACGATGTAGCTGCTGCGGCGCCAGCCGGATTTTTTCAGAATCGCGCCCATGACGATCTCAGCTTGGCCGGCGGCGTAGACCTCGGCGTTGTCGAAAAAGTTGATGCCGGCGTCATAGGCGGTGTGCAGGAGCTTCTTGGCCACGGGATCGCCGATTTGTTTGCCGAAGGTGACCCAGGCACCGAAGGAGAGGGCGGAAATTTGCAGGCCGGAGCGGCCGAGATTGCGGTAGAGCATGAACGGAGGGAGCGGAGTTGGAGAGCAGAGCGGAGGGGAGGATGGCCCACGGAACACACGGAAGACACGGAAGAATTCAAACCGAGAGAAGCAAAACAGGGCGAATTATGAGGTGAGCCAGGATTTGGCGGCGGTAAGATCGGCGGCTACAAGGCCGTGGGTGGCGTGGACCATCTGCTGCGTCACTTCGGCTCCGCCCACTTGTAGGAGGGCTGTGAGACGGGGCGGGTGGTCGAGCGGGACGATGGGATCGGCGTTGCCGTTGAGCATGAGCACGCGTTTGCCGGTGAGGGACGCCGGGGTCGCGGGTTGGTCGAGGGCCACCATCGAACGGAGAAGCACGGCCCCGCCAAGGGCGGCAGGGCGGATTTGAAGCAGGGTGGCGGCGATGTTCGCGCCGTTGGAGAAGCCGACGGCGGTGAGGCGAGCGGGGTCGAGTCCGTAGTGTTTGCAGGCGGCGGAGAGGAAATCGGCTAGGGCGTGAGTGCGGCGGGTGACTTCGGCGGGATCGAAGACGCCCTCGGCGAGCCGGGCGAAGAAGCGGTTGGCCCCATGTTCGGAGACGTCGCCGCGCGGGCTGAGGACGGCGGCGCCCGGCGAGAGCGTGCGCGAAAGGGGGAGGAGATCGCGCTCGTTGCCGCCGGTGCCGTGGAGCAGAAGGAGGGGGGTGGCGGCGGGATCGCGGCCGGGTTGGAAGATGTGGTGGTAGGAGAAGTTCATCGGGGAAGGAGAGGGATTCGAGGTGGGGTCACCCCGCCTACATTTGGGAGTTGGATCAGTGAGTTCAGTCGAGTTTTGGCAGGTGGGCTTCGATTTCGGCGCGCTGCGACTCGTAGTGGGCCGGGAGCTTGAGCGTGGTGCCGAGCGTCGCGAGCGGTTCGTCGACGGTGAAACCGGGGTTGTCGGTCGCGAGTTCAAACAGGACGCCCTCGGGTTCGCGGTAGTAGATCGAGTGAAAGTAGTTTCGGTCCGTCACGGGGCTGACGTGATGATCGAGGTCGGTGAGGATTTTCCGGGCTTCGCTCTGGGTCGTGTCGTTGGGCGTGCGGAACGCGATGTGGTGAACCGTGCCCGCGCCCGCCAGGCCGCGGGGAAGAGCGGCGTCGACAAGAAGATCGATGTAACTGCCGGGACCTTCGGCCGCGACGGTGTAGCGGGTGCGCCCCTGGGAAGCCAGGGTGGCGCGGTAGCCCATCGGACCGGTGAGGAGAGCGGCGGTGGGGGCGTCGGTGGTGACGGCGAGCGTCACCGAGTGGAAGCCACGGATGCCGTGGGCGGCGGGGATCTCCGGGTGCGCGTGGGCGGTGCGGGTGTCGGGCTCGGAAGTTGCGATGAGTTCCAAGACGAGGCCGTCGGGGTCGTTGAAGGTGAGGACTTCGTCGCCGAAGCGGACCGTGGGCGCGGCGGGAGCGACGCCGTGGGCGCGCAGGCGGGCGGCCCAGAAGTCGAGGCTGCCGGCCGGCACCGAAAAGGCGGTGGCGTAAGCTTGGCCGTGGCCCGGACGGCCGCGACGGATGCCGGCCCAAGGGAAAAAGGTGAGGACGGAGCCGGGAGTGCCGACGCTGTCGCCGTAGTAGAGGTGGTAGGTGGACGGGTCGTCGAAGTTCACGGTGCGCTTGATGAGACGCAGGCCAAGCACGCGTGTGTAGAAATCGACGTTGCGGCGCGGATCGCCGGCGATGGCGGTGACGTGGTGAAGGCCGGTGAGAGCGAGAGTAGAGGAGGGGATGGAGGTGTTCACGAATGAGATGCTTTGATGTTAAAACGATGCATGCGGGGCGCGGGATTGCAAGCGGCGGGGCGGGAGGACGGAGCTTGTCGGTCAAGTCCCGCGAGACCGAAAATAACGAGGGGGACTTTGAGGTTGCGGCGGAAGAAGGCGCAGAGTTGACGGGCGATCGCGGACGGACAGGATGCTGTCCATATGAATGCCATCACCTATACGGCAGCGCGCGAGAATCTCGCCTCGACCATGGATAAGGTTTGCGACGACCGGGAGCCGGTGATCATCACGCGCAACCGCGATCAAGCGGTGGTCATGGTTTCGCTGGAAGATTACAAGGCGATGGAGGAAACGGCGTATTTGATGCGGAGTCCGGCCAATGCGCGGCGACTATTGGCTTCGATCAGGCAATTGGAGTCCGGACAGGGGAAGATCAGAAAATTGAAGGAAGTCTGAGGCGATGGCCGCGACTCAGCTGGTTTTTTCGGCCAAGGCGTGGGAGGAATACCTGCATTGGCAGGCGACCGACGAGAAGCAGGTTCGACGAATCAACCAGCTCATCAAAGAGGTGATGCGCGAACCGTTCAGTGGAATCGGCAAGCCCGAGCCGTTGAGACACGCATTTCAGGGATATTGGTCGCGGCGAATCGATAGCGAGCATCGCCTAGTTTACAGAGTCGTAGGCGAGCAGCTTTGGGTGGCGCAGGCGCGGTTTCACTATCGGGGCTAATTCTTATTCCCGGCTTGGAAGCATTACCAGCCGTAGTTCCGTTTGATGCGGAGGGCTTCGTAGAGGTCAGGGGAGAGCTCGGTGATGAAGCGACTTGGGGTCAGCATCATGCCGCCGGGGCCGGCGCGGGAGGCGATCTTAGGGTAGCTCAGATAGAGTTCGTTGCGCGCGCGCGTCACAGCCACGTAGAAAAGGCGGCGCTCTTCTTCGACGTCGCCGCTCTCGATCGCGCGGCGGCCGGGGAATTGGCCGTCGGCGAGACCGATCAAAAAGACGACGTCATACTCGAGGCCTTTCGCCTGGTGAATCGTTGTGAGTTTCACGGCGTCGGTCTCGGGGTCGACGCGGCGCTCGCTGGTCTCGCCGTTGAGGAGCACGATTTGCGCGAGGAAGTCCTGCGTCTCCTCGAAGCGTTGGGCGAAGCCGATGAGGGCTTTGAGTTCTTCGAGTCGGTCCACGTAGTCGGCGTAGGCGCCTTTGAGGTAGTCGCCATACCAGCCCTCGATCGCGATCTCGACGGTTTCGGGCGGCTTGCGCGTCTGCATCGCCTCGGCGACCTGTTGGAGCGAGCTGCAGAAATTCGGCCAGTCTTCGCGGGCGTCTTTGGCGACTTTGCTGAGGACGTCGTCGGTCGCGAGGACGTCGATGAAGTTCTTTTGGAGGAGCTGCGCGTTCTCGCGGGCGACGGTGTAGATCTTCTGCGCGCCCTTTTCGCCGATCTTGGGGAGAAGAATGGCGATGCGTTGCCAGGCCTGTTCGTCGGCGGGGTTGTAGACGAAACGGAGGAGGGCGATGAGGTCGCGGATGTGTTGGCGCTCGAAAAACTTCACGCCGCTCGTGATCTGGTAGGGAACGGCGGCGCGGGAGAGGGCGAGTTGGATTTCGAGCGCGAGAAAATGCGAGCGGTAGAGGATGGCGATCTCGTTGAGCGAAACGCCGTCGTCTTCGACCAGGGAGCGGATGCGCTTCAGGATAAACTCGGCTTGTTCCCGGTCGTCCATGGCTTGGACGACGAACGGTTTTTGCGAGTTGGCGCGATGGGCGCGGAGCTCTTTCTCAAAGTGGCGGCCTTTGGGTTGGGCCTCGAGGACGCCGTTGGCGAGGGCGAGGATCTGGGGCGTCGAACGGTAGTTGGTCTCGATGCGGTGGATGACGGTGCCGGGGTGACGCTCGGGGAACGTCATGATGTTTTCGAAGTCGGCACCGCGCCACGAGTAGATGCACTGGGCGTCGTCGCCGACGGCCATCACGCGGTGGTGCGCCGCGAGTTTATCCACGATCTGGGCTTGGAGCGTGTTGGTGTCCTGATACTCGTCGACGAGGACGTGGCGAAAGCGGTTGGCGAAATGTTGGGCGACCTCGGGCGCGTCGGTGAGGAGCTTGAGCCAAAGCTCGAGGAGGTCGTCGTAATCGACGACGTTTTGCTCGCGCTTCTTTTTGGCGTAGGCGGCGGCGAAAGGCGGGAAGCGGTGGGAAATCTCGCTGTATTGCGGGAACTGGTCGGTGACAGTCTGCGCGAGGGAGAGCTGGGTGTTACGGGCCAGGGAGAGGACGCTGAAGAGCGGGCCGGGCTTGGGGTTGGTTTTGTCTTTGAAGAAGAGTTTGTCCTCTGACTCGACCGTCTGCTTGAGCAGCGATTCGGATTCGTCGGCGTCAAGAATGGTGAAATTTTTTGGCAGGCCGATGGCTTCGCCGTGCATCCGGAGGGCGCGGTGGCCGATGCCGTGAAAGGTGCCGCCCCAAAAGCGACCGGGCTCGTAACCGGTGAGCTGTTGCACGCGGTGGAGCATTTCCTTGGCGGCTTTGTTGGTGAACGTGAGGAGAAGAATTTCCCACGGCTTCACGCCTTGCGAAATAAGGTAGGCGACGCGGTAGGTGAGGGTGCGGGTCTTGCCGGAGCCGGCACCGGCCAGGACGAGGATCGGCCCGGGCGGGGCGGTGACTGCCGCAAACTGTTCGTCGTTGAGCAGCGCCCGAAAATCAATGGGCGGGAAGCCGGGGGGGCCGGAGGGGGCGTCGAGTTCGAAATCCATGCGGGAGGCGCGGGCTGGGTCTAGCGGCGGGGCGGCCGGGCGACCAAGTTTAAAGGAGGACGAGGTCGTTGCGGTGGACGACTTCGAGGCGCTTGCGGGCGGGGTGCAGGGCGCGGAGGGCGTCGGCCTTCAGACCGGCGAGGGCGGGAATTTCTTTGGCCGAGAAATGAGTTTTTCCGCGGGCGAGCAGGGTGCCGTCAGGACCGGCGATGTTGACGATATCGTCGGCCGCGAATTCCCCGCGGGCGTGAGTCACGCCGACGGCGAGCAGGCTGCTGCCGCGTTCGCGGAGGATGGGCACGGCGGGGGCGTTGACGAAGATCGTGCCGGCGGGGCGCTGGAAATACGCGAGCCAGTGTTTCTTGGCCTCGAGGGGAATGCCGCTTGGAACAAAGAAGGTGCCGAAGCCCGTGCCGCCGAGGAGGCGCGCGATGATCGCGGGAGCGGCGCCGCTGGCGATGAAGACGCCGCAGCCGGCGCGCGTGGCGAGTTTGGCCGCGGAGATTTTGGAAATCATGCCGCCGGTGGCGGTCTCGCTGGTGGTGCCGCCGGCCATGGCCTCGATGGCGGGGGTGATTTTCTCGACCACGGGGACGATTTCGCCGGTGCCATTCAGGTCGATGAGACCGGGCGCGGTGGAGAGAATGAGGAGGTGATCGGCCTCGACGAGGCTGGCGACGAGGGCGGAGAGGGTGTCGTTGTCGCCGAATTTGATTTCGGCGGCGCTCACGGTGTCGTTTTCGTTGATGATCGGGATGGCGCCGTAGCCGATGATCTGACGGAGCGTCTCACGGACGCCCAGGTAGCGGGAGCGGACGCGGAGGTCGTCGTGGGTGAGGAGAACTTGGGCGACGGTCAGGGTGTGGGGCGCAAAGGCAGTTTGCCACACCTGCATGAGGCGCGACTGGCCGATGGCGGCGCAGGCCTGTTTTTTGGAAACGTCCTTGGGCTTTTTCGTGAGCGCGAGCGCGCCCATGCCAAGGCCGACGGCTCCGGATGAGACCACGATCACTTCGGTGCCGGCGGAGCGAAGCGCGGAGAGTTGCGCGGCGAGGTCGGCGATGCGGGCCGTGTCGAGTTGGCCGATGCCGGAGGTGAGGACGCCGGTGCCCAGCTTGACCACGACCCGCTTGGGAGTGGCCGAGGATACTTTATTCAACGCGGAGGGCACAGAGCGCGGTCGGTCGGGCGAGGGAGGGCAGAGTCGAGACCCTGACCTGTGTTGGGCCGGGAGCCGGGCTCAAACAGTGAGCAAATCCTTCTCTTTGTGCGCGAGGTGGTCGGCGATGCTTTTGATGGAGGCATCGGTCGCGGCCTGGATGTCTTTTTCGAGACGTTTGCTCTCGTCCTCCGGAAGTTTGGCTTTCTTGACCGATTCCATTACGTCGCGGCGGACGTTGCGGACGTGAACCCGGCCCTCTTCGGCGAGGCGATGGGCGTTTTTCACGAATTCAAGGCGGCGCTCCTTGCTCATGTCGGGCAGCGGGATGCGGATGACCTTGCCGTCGGGGATCGGGTTGAAACCGAGGTTGGCCTCTTGGATGCCCTTGATGATGTCTTTGATGAGCGAGGTGTCCCACGGCTGAATCTGAATCAGGCGGGCGTCAGGCGTGCTGATGGCGGCGCACTGTTTGAGCGGCGTGCGAGAGCCATAGGCTTCAACGAGCACGGTCTCGACCATGGCCGGGGTGGCTTTGCCGGTGTGGATGGAGCTAAATTCGTGGAGCGTGTGATCCACGGCTTTTTTCATTTTGGCTTGGGCTTCGGCGAGGAACGGTGAGGACATGGGCGAATAAAATCTGGATTAGCGGAATGGGATTCTTGGTTTCCGGAGCGACGGCGCTGAAGAGTTAGCTTTTGACCAAAGTGCCGATCTTTTCGCCGAGAACGGCTTTGCGGATGGCGTGCTCGTCGTTCAAGTCGAAGACGAGGATCGGGACGTTGTTGTCCAAGCACAGGGAAAACGCGGTCGAGTCCATGACATTGAGCCGCTGTTTGAGGGCGTCGATAAACGTGATTTGGTCGTATTTGACGGCGTCGGGGAATTTTTTCGGGTCTTTGTCGTAGATGCCGTCGACCTTGGTGGCTTTCATGATGATGTCGGCGTGCATCTCGGAGGCGCGGAGGGCGGCCGTGGTATCGGTGGAGAAATACGGGTTGCCGGTGCCGGCGGCGAAGATGACGACGCGGCCCTTTTCGAGGTGGCGCATGGCGCGGCGGAGGA
>CALSBN010000048.1:0-25985 GCA_943373185.1 Opitutus sp. GAS368
CAAGGCCAAGCGCGCGATCTACATCTCGCTCATCGGCGCGCCCTCGCAGCTCGACCTCTTCGACTACAAGCCGGCGCTCAAGACCCGTTTCCGGGAGGACCTCAAGTCCTACCTCGGCAACCAAGGCGAGCGCCTCACCGGGATGACCTCGGGCCAGGCGTCGTTTCCGCTCGCGCCCTCGATTTTCAAATTTGCGCAGCACGGTCAGAGCGGGATGTGGATCAGCGAACTGCTGCCCTACATCGCCAAGATGAGCGACGACCTGTGCTTCATCCGCTCGATGAAGACCGACGCGATCAACCACGAGCCGGCCAACCAACTCGTCTACACCGGCTCGATGCAGAACGGCAAAGCCTCGATGGGCTCGTGGCTCTCCTACGGCCTCGGTTCGTTGAACGAAGACCTGCCCTCGTTCGTCGTGTTGCACGCGAAGCACTCCAGTCCGTTTTCCAATGTGCAGGCGATCTCCTCGCGGCTGTGGGGCAGCGGTTTTCTGCCCGGGAAATACGCGGGCGTTTCGCTGCGCACGCAGGGCGATCCGGTGCTCTACCTCAACGATGCGCCCGGCATCCCGCGCGAGTTGCGCCGCCGGATGCTCGACGGTCTGGGCGAGCTCAACCGCCGCAGCTACGAACAGATCGGCGACCCGGAAATCCAGACGCGCACGCAGCAATACGAGATGGCGTTCCGGATGCAGAGCAGCGTGCCCGAGTTGGCCGACATGTCGGGCGAGAGCGCCGCGACCTACGATCTCTACGGCGAGTATTCGCGCACGCGCGGGTCCTTCGCCAGCTCGGCGTTGATGGCGCGGCGGCTGGTCGAGCGGGGCGTGCGTTTCGTGCAGATTTTCCACCGCGGCTGGGACCAACACGGCACGTTGCCCCGCGATCTCGCGGCCCAGTGCAAAGACGTGGATCAGGCGTGCTACGGACTCGTGCAGGACTTGAAGCAACGCGGGATGCTCGACGACACCCTGGTGATCTGGGGCGGAGAATTTGGCCGCACCGTGTATAGCCAGGGCACGCTCACCGAGACAAACTACGGCCGCGACCACCACCCGCGTTGCTTTACGATTTGGATGGCGGGTGGCGGGATCAAGGCCGGCACAGTTTTCGGCGAGACCGACGAAATGTCCTACAACATCGTGCGCGATCCGGTGCACGTCCGCGATCTGCACGCGACGATTTTGCACCTGATGGGGATCAACCACCACCGCTTCTCGTTCAAGTCGCAGGGCCTTGACCAGAAACTCACGGGCGTCGTCGAGGCGAACGTGGTGAAGGGGATCTTGGCGTAGGCAGCGGGCAAGGCGTGGCAGGGAAATCTTGCTCGGAGCAGGGAGCGGCTCCGCGGGCGTGATGCCGAAGCCGCTCTCGCCGCGTGGGGCCTAGAAATCGAAGCTGCTCGTCAGGAGAAACACCCGGGGCTCGGGATATTGGAAGACGACCGGCGTGCTCGCGGCGGACAACCCGTTTTGAGCGATGAGTGTGTCGTCGTTGAGCACGTTGCGGACGTTGAGCGACACATTCCAGCGGATCCGTTTCTTGAACAGGGTGGTCGAATAGCCGACGACCGCATCGGTGTTCCAGTTTGAACCGCCCATAATCGGTTGATCGATGTTGGCGATCGAGATGCTCGAGCCCGGGGCGAAAAGACCGGGTGTGCCGAGGATGGGATCGGCCGAGAGGTCGGAGGTATTTACGGTCTTGTTGCGATAGCCGAGAATGCGATCGCCGCGGTAGCGCAGGCTCCCGCCGAAGCGCAGTCCTTGGAGCGGGCCGCGTTGAATGCGATACGAGGTGGTAAGATTGCCGCGCCATTCGACCTCCTGACTGGTGGCCGCGCCCTCGCTTTCACGGAGGAATGCCCAGCCGAGGGCGGAGCTGCGGATGTAGTCGAGCAGGCTTTCGTTGGCGTTGGTCGCGGCGTTGATGTGGAGCTGGGTCGGGCCGGTGCCGCCGGCGCGTTGGGGCGTGGTGGCGTCGTTGGCCGCAGCCAACCAGCTCTTGAGTCGCAGGCCGATCACCCCGAACCAGTCGGCAGAGATGTTGGAGCTGCGGGTGTTGTTCTGGGACAGGCTCGCGCTTATGCTCCACCCGCGAACGGGATTGGCGATCAGACGATACTCAACGCCTTTGGCAATTCGGTCGGCCGCGTTCACATACTTGAGTGAAAAAGCGGTGCCCGCGGCGGTTTCACTGATCCAGGTTGAAACATCGTCCTGGAAAAAGCGGATCGGACTACCCGCATCGATCCCGTTTGCCGTGCCGCCGAGAACCGGTGCGCCGGTGGTCGCCGTTTCATACCGGCCGCCTGACTTGAGCAGATTGTAGTTTTGCACCGACTTTTCGATGTGGACGGAGGTCCAGCGGATGTCGGTGCGTTCCATGCCGGAATTCCCGCCGACTGCCACCGGGTTGGGCGGGGTGGGCGCTCCGCCGTTGATGCCCAAATAGACGGATTCGTAGGCGTTCACCCGCAGCACGAGTTTGTTTTCCAGGAAACGGACGGAAAAGCCGTATTCGCGCGTGGTGCCGTCGTCCAATTGAGCCTCGGCGCCGTTGGGCGCTTTCCGGGTAAAGTCCGCGACAAACGCCGAGGAGGATTCGGTGTAGTGCAGGCTGGGAATTCCGTCCCGCCCCAACGGATGAACGACGACTCCCTTGAGGCGGGAGGAGACATCATACTTGGTCGGAGCATCGAGCGAGTCGTGTTCACCGCCCCGGCTCAACATGGCATCCCAAGGTTCAAAGCCGGCGTTGCCGACCGCCCGGCCGTCGCTCGGGAAAACGATGGCCGTCCCGCGGCGGACGGGCTCTTCGTAGGTGCCCGTCAGTGCATTGTAGCGCCGGGGGAGACGTCCCGACGCACCGCCCTGCCCGACCCAAGGGGCAAACGAAGCCTTGGAGAAACGCTCGCCCACCGTGAGGTTGAGGCGCCCTTCGAGAAAGCTGCTTTGCAGCCCGTATTGGATCGAGTCCTCCTTCTTCTTGCCGTTCGACGTCGCGACTTGGGCGCCGTAGGGGTTGCTCATGCCGGAGTTGATCACGACGTCGCGCCCGGCGGAATCCTTGCCGATGACGCGCGTCTCTGCGTCCCAGAGATTAAACGGGGCCTGCACCTGAAATTGATTCCGGCCGCTGTTGTTTTGCGGCGTATCGAGGTAGAAACGGGAGCGGAGCCGACGGGTGTTGCGGGTGCCGTCGTTGGCGGCGTTGGTGCCGGCGGGATAGACGATGCCGTCGAACGTGTTGTCGGAAATGATCCGGGCGTTGTTGTTGTTTTGCTGCACGCGCATGTTTTCGGCGCCGGTATACATCACGGCGCCCTGATGGGAGCCCAGCCAGCGCCAGAAGCCCCCGCGCCGCTCGAGGTCCTGGGCGAAAGCGATCTGAAGGCGGCGTTCGGTGCGGTGATTGCGCCACATGCTGCCGGTAATGTCGTCCTCGACGTAATAGCGGCCGACGTTGGGATTTGGCGTGACGCCGTCGGGCAGGAAACGGTTCAGATCGACGCGCAGGTCGGTGTTGTTGCCGGAAACGAAACTGAGCGACCGGGTGTCGAAGACCTCGCGGTTGTAGCCGCCCTCGACGAAGACGTCGCGCCAGGGATTCAGTTCGAAGATCAGGCCGTGAATGCTGCCACGCCAGCGGCGCTGCAGCGCGTTACCGATCACGTTTTGATCGAGCGGATAGATGGCGGGATCGACGATGCTGGGATCTTGCGTGCCGTCGAGGGGCCGGCGGGAGGCGACGGTGTTGGTCCAGTTGCGAATCGCCGTCGGCTGGCTGCCATCAAGGTTGAAGACCACGGTGCCGGCCGAGGTGACGTTGTTAAAGCGTTCGGCCGAGACCGCGAGGTCGGCGCCTTGCGCATTGAAGGCGGTGTTGAACTGGGCGGCCGTGCTGCCCGGTGTAAGCCCGGCGTTGTTGAAAAAGGGCCGTGAGGCGGTCGAGAGCCAGGGACTCACGCGGTCGGCCACAAGGGTGTTCGCGGCGTTGCGTTGCTTCGACTCATACTTTTCCAACCAGCCGCGCACGGAGACCCGCTTGGTCGGTTGGACCAACAGCGAGGTGTAGAGACGGTCCGTGATCGAGCCTACGCCCTCGCGGTAATCGCGTTCGTCGGCGCGCAGACCGGCGACCCGCAGACCGAGGAGGTCGCGGATGAGCGGTTGGTTGAGATTGACCGAGGCGCGCAGGCTGCCGTTTGAGTCGGTGCGGATCGTGGTGTTGCCGGAAAACTTGCGCAAAACGGGCCGATCGAACGCGACGTCGTTGGTGCCGCCGGCGAAGCCGGCACCGAAGAGAATCGCGTTTGAGCCGGAGACCAGGGTGAAGCGCCGGCCGGTGTTGTAGGTATCGAGCGGGACGTTGGTCTCAAAGAAATCGTGGGTGTTGTTGGACCGGCTCAACCCGCGGGTCCGGCTGCCGGAGCCCGATCCGAAGATGCTGTTCGTATTGGGATCGGTGCCGGGGGAAAAGTTCTCCTCGTTTGATTCGATATTCATCGAATAGCGCACCGCTTCGTCGAGCGTCAGAGCACCGATGTCCTCGAGAAATTCGGAAGTCATCACGTCGATCTGCGAGGCAACGTCGCGCAATTCACTCTTGAGCCGGGTGCCTCCGAGGGTGCTGGTCGCGGCGTAGCCCGTGTCGGTGGTGGCGTTGATCGCGAAGGGGCTGAGAATGATCGCTTCCTCCTCTGTCGGAGGTCGCGGCGGGGTGTTTTGGGCCGGGGTCGCCGGGGCGACTTGAGCGGTAAGCGGGAGCGCGGTGAGAAGTGCAACAACGGCAAGGGTGGCGAACGGGCGCATGGGTAATCGCGGAGGTTTTTCAGGCGCGGGGGAGCGCCCGGGGGTTCAGAAACGGGGTGGAGCGTCGGAAGAAAACTTTGCCCGCCGATGGCGTCAATTGGGGATTGGTGAGCTAGGGGAATAACGCTGTCTCCGACCGAACCGATGAGCGGTGTTCCTGGCTGAAAATTCCAGCGCTATACGGTCCCTTGTCGGGGACGGATTGAGAAACGGAAAGTTGGAAAAAGAGCAGAGCGCTGGCGGATGGCGAAGCGCATCAGTCACTTTTTGATCCAGCCCAGATCGACGAGGAAGCGGTCGGCTTCGGCAAGGGTCTTGTCGAAATACTGCGCCGTGTTGAAGAAGCCGTGGCCGGCTTTTTCGTAGCCGATCAGCGTGCAGGGACGGTTCGATTTCTTCATCATTCTTTCGAAAGCGACCACACTCGCATAGGGCACGGTGGTGTCAGTCTTCCCATGTAGAATAAGGGTCGGCGGGGTGTGTGGGCCGATGTGATGTGCCGGTGAGATCGATTGAGCCGGCACACCGAGTCGTTCAAGGCCGACCGCAGAGTCGCTGCCGCCGGCTTCCCAGCCCGCGACCGGAGCGAGCGCGGCGGCCGGGTTGAAGAGGATCAAGGCATTCGGACGTTCGTCGCTGCCGTAGCCGTTGATGGTGCCGGTGCAGGCTGCGATGGGACCGCCGGCCGAGCCTCCGCCAGCGGCAATTTTGTCGGGATCGATCCCGAGCCGTTGGGCATTTTCGCGGACCCAGGCGATGGCCGCCTTGGCGTCTTTCACACATTCCACCACTTGAACGCCGTGCCGGGACTTCACGCGGTAATCGGCGGTGATGGCGATCATGCCGCGCTGGGCAAAGTGCCGGGCGTGGCGTTCGAACTGGGCCGGCGATCCCGAATTCCAGCCACCGCCGAAAAAGAACACGACCGCAGGTTTCTGCGCTCCGGAATCGGACTTGCCGAAAATCCAGAGTTTCAACTCGGTGGCATCAATCTTTCGGTAAACTTCAACGCGGGCGTCCGCGAAGGTCGGGGGATATTTCGTCTGTGCGAAGAGCGGGGCTGCGAGCAGGCAAAGAAACAGACAGACGAGGGATTTCATGGGAAACGCAGGATCGGATGGGGGCGGGAGGGCATTGGCAAAAGGTGGGAGAATTCAGTTGGCGCGAGGATCGCGGTGCGCGGACGAGTCGTGTGGAAGCAGACCGGCTAAACGAACGTCGGATTGACGTTGGGACCGCTTGAAAGGTTTGCCCGATGTTAGGGGACCGGCGGGGTGGACCGCACGCCGCTCATCGGGTGAGCGGTCACGACTTCCCAGGCGAGTTGCTGGAGGAGCCGGTTGAGGGCTTCGGCTTCGGGGTTGTCCTTCAAGGCGGCCGGCACGGGGAGTCCGACGGGACTGCGGCCGTAAATCGCGGCGAAATGACAATACGTGACGAGCACGGCGAGGGGAGGACGCGGATGGCCGAGGGCGTCGCTGAAGAGATCGGTCTGCCGGTTGAGTCCGGGCGCCCGGCCCTCAGCGACGCGCTCGCGCAGCGCGAAGACGGCGTTGCTCACCGGCACGATGAACACTGCTTGATGGCCGACGGTGTCGTTGAGCTTGCGCACCTGCGCTTCAAGATCGGTGAGCCAGGCGGAGTTATGCGCATCGCGTTGGGCGCGGAGACTCGCGACGGTGGCGGCGTTGCGCGTCTCGTTGGAGAAGGCATTTTTTGAGGTTCCGTCGTGGGTGGGCCACGAGGCTTGGACGAGCACACGCAGAGCCGGATTTTTCCCGATACCCAGTCGGGTAAATTGGTCGATGCCCGGGTCAGGCAGCAGCATGTGGGGCGAGCGGGTGAGCACATCGACTTTCCCGTCGCGGAGGGCGGTCTTGGCACCGTTTTTTGCGTCCGGCAGATTCCAATGCTGGATGACGCGGGAGCCTCCGATCATCTGTTGGCCCGCGTTGACGTGGGCGATGCCCGCAGCTTTGGCCATCGGCGGCAGGAGCTTGGCGGTGAAAAGCATGAAGCTGTGCGCGCACACGAACACCCGTTGGCCGGCGGGCGCGACGGCATCTGCGGCTTGGGCCCAAGGAGCAACCAAAGCCAGGGCGATGGTGGTGACCTGAAGGATGCGATTAAGTTGAAACGGGAAGGTCATGTGGAGTGAGCGGGTTTTGGAATCGACAAGCTGAAGCCGCCAAGCGCGTGGCGCGCAGCGAAAATCGCCGCAGGAAGGTGTGATGCCGGGATCGGTTGAGTTTTTGACTCAAACCCACGGGCAAGATGCCCGTGCCACCGCGGAACCTGGGGTCTGAAACTCAACCGCCAGGGGTAAAAGAGGCCGGGACCGCATGGTGGGCGGTCCCGGCCCTTGGCCGGTTGGCTCAGAACTGACCGCTTACGCCCACGGTCAGCGTCACGCCGGGGATGCGATACTCGGAGATATTGTCGGCGATGCCGCGGTAGAAGACCTGGGGCTCGTTGAAGATGTTTCCGACGTCGGCGGTGAAGCTGAGAGTCGGGCGCAGGCGATACGCGGCGCCGACATTCACGACGGTGCGTTCCAGGGTGTATTGATTGCGGCCGGAACCGGGGGCGGTGAAGGCGTTGATGAATTCGCCGGTGCGGTTGATGTTGATGCGGGTGCCCAGATTGCGGTGGCGCCAGCTCAGGCTGAGGTTGGCGGTCCGTGGCACGAAGCCGGGGACTTCACCGGTTCGGCGGGTTTGGCTCGTAGAACCGAAGTTTCCGCGGGTTTCCAGAATCGTGGCGTTGGCGGAAATGCCGAGGCCCTTGAGCAACCCGGGGAGAAACGTGAACTGCTGCTGGTAGGTCAGCTCCCAGCCTTGGACGATGGCCATGCCGAGATTGCCGGAAGTCAAAATGGAGAAGCCGCTATACTCGCCGTTGTAGCCGTTGTCGGCGCCGGAGCCGACCGTGCCGCTGATCTGTCCGGCGACGATGTAGTCCTTGATCGTTTTGTGAAACCAGCTCGCGGAAAAGCTGCCGACGGGCTCGAAGTAGTATTCCAAGGACGTGTCCCAGTTTTCGGCGGTCTGCGGTTTCAAGCTCGGATTGTTGATCGTGAGCGTTTGGGCCGTCTCGTTGACGGTTTCGTTGGGCAAGAGGCTGGACATTGGCGGCCGGCCGAAACTGTTGGACCAACTGAGCCGCGCTTTGAGGTTGGGCGTGAGGTCTTGGGTGAGATGGGCGCTGGGGAACATCTTGGAGTAGCTGCCGGAAAGATTCCGCCGGTTGTTGGCGTAGTCTCTGCGCGCGGCGCCGACGGGATCGGCGTTCTGCTCGGCGACTGTGCTGGCGAAGCGCGACCGAACCCAGCCTCCGCTCTCGGTGGCGGTGTCTTCACCCCGCACGCCGCCGAGGAAACCGGTCCGGCCGACCGTCCCCTGGGTCATGATGTAGGCGGCTTTCACGGTTTCGACGACCTCGCGGGTGCCGATGAATTTCGTGGTCTCGGCGAAGTAGATATCGTCCCGCCAGAGGGCCGGGTTCACCGGCTTGCGACCGATGCTGATCGCGTTGGCATTCCACGCGGGAATGTTCAGGCCGGTCTTTTGGTTCCCGAACGTTTTGATCGTCGGGTCGGTGGGCAACTGGGAGGAGTTGGTGCCGAGGAAAATCGAGCGACGATCCCGGCCCTCGTCGGCCGACCGCTCCTCGCGGTAGCGGAAACCGGTTTTCAGGTATGCGGAAATCGCGATGGGCAGGCGATAGCGGGCGTTGCCCCGCACTTCGCGGACTTCGTGGATATTGGTGCCATCATTAAAGTTCAGACTGTTGGGCCGATAACTTGCGGGATTCGCGATGTCCGGTCCGGCGGTCTGGGTGAAACGCGGGTAGAGATCGGACTCGGTGCGATCCAGTGTCCAGCCTACGCCGGTCACGCGGTTAACGAGCACACCGCCGTCGCCACCGCCGCCATTGATGTGGGAAGCGCTGTAGACGACGTCGTGGTCGAGTTCGAGTGCGCCGAACTTGTGTTCGCCGCCAAAAGCCACGTGCCGCTGGCGGTTGTAGAAATGGGACATCTGCGAGGTGATATCGATGAACGAACCCGCGACGGGGCGCACTTGGGTGATCCGGCTGGTGAAGCCCGGGATGATGCCGGAGGTCGTGCTGTTGGGGACGGCCGCTTGGTTGCCAGTGGTGGCGCGGAACAAATAGCGCAGGCGGAATCGCTCGAACGCGTCGTTGTAGATCAGGTTCAGCGAGAACTTGGAGTTCGCCGAAAGCCGGAAGTCGAACTTGGTGTTCACGCTGGCCTGCTTGCGGTTGTTGTAGTTGTCCTGCGTGCGGTAGTCCCAGAGGTAGGCGGGCACGGCGACGGTGTTTTGGAAATCGCGGGTCGTGCTGAAAAAGCCGACGGCCTGCTCGCTGTAAAACAGGTTGACCGCGACGCCGAGGTTCCGCTCGCCGCCCAGCACGTCGAAGAGTTCCTGATAGCTGACGTTGAACAACGGGTGGGAACGGTGCTGCTCGCGCATCGGGATCTGCTGCGTGCCCGGCGGGGCGATGCGGGTGGAGAAATTGTAGGAGATGCGCTGCTTTTCCTTCATGCTGAGCGTGGAGCGGCTCTTCAGATTCACGGTGCCGCCCAGCGAGCCGGCTTCTTTGTCGGGTGTGTGGCCCTTGGTGACCTCGAGGGCTTCGAACATCGAGCCGGTGATGGTGTGCATGCGCGTGGCGCGATTCATGCCGCCCTGACTCCCCATCAGCGCGCCGTCGATCGTGATGGTGTTCATGGCCGGCGGCATGCCGCGCACGGTGAAGCCGATGATGTTGCCCTCGTCCGAGAGACTGCCGGCCACGCCCGGGAGGAGAACCGCGAGTTCGCTGGCGTTCATGTTGGGGAGGTTGCCGTAGGCATCGAGCGCGACGACGTCCTTCTTGTTCGTCGCATTGCGCTGGGCGGTCAGGGCGGCGGCGTTGCCTTCGCGTTCGCCGGTGATGGTGAACGCCTGGAGTTTATACACCGCGGCGGTGAGGTCGAAGTCGCGGGTCGCGCGTTGGCCGGCGGAGACGACCACGGCGGCGGTGACCGGATCGAGGCCCAGATAAGTGGCGACGATCTCGTGGGAGCCGGCGGGAACGTTGCGGAGCACGAACCGGCCGGTCTGGTCGGTCAGGACCGACAGGCCCAACTTGGGCAAATCGACTTTGGCGCCTTCAAGCAGGCGACCGGTGGCGATGTTGCCGACGTTGCCGGAGATTTCTCCGAAGGCGGTGACCGCTGCGGCCGGGTCGACCGCCGCCTTGGACAAGGGAACGAACAGGGCAGATGCGGCGAGGGCCGCGGCCAACAGGGGATTGAGGTATTTTTGTTTCATGGGTGGGAAGAAAGGGTGGTTTTGGGATAGGCGAGCGCCGGGGTGGTGCCTTCAAGCACGGCGAGGGTATGGTTCAGGATGTGTTGCGGCGCGTAGGTGCCGTTGGGCGTGGGCTTCGCGGCGGCGAGCGCGCGTTTCATCGCGGGCATCGCGGGGCGGGCGCGCTCGCCGAGGCGGTCGAGCACGTTGCCGGCCTGGATGATGAAGGCATCGGTGGCGGAGTGTTCGACGACGCGCTCAAGCGCGCCGAGGGCGACGTCAACTTGGCCGATCGCGGCGAGGGCTTCGGCAACGGCGACCTGCACGCCGCCCGAGGGGTCGGTGAGGCGACTGCGCAAGGCGGCGGCGGCGGGCGCGGCTTGCGCGCCGAGGATGGTGCAGCCCTGGGCGGCCCACCAGCGGATCGGTTCGCTTGGGTCGTCGAGGGCGGTGATCAGGGCGGGGAGATTTTGTGGGTCGCGGTCCGAGGCCAAGGTCGCAAGGGCGAAGACGCGCGCGAGCGGGAAGGCGCCGGCCACACGCGAGGCGTCGTAGCCCTCGAGCGGCGAGCCCTCGGGGAGAAATCCGTTGTCGTTGATCGCGAGGGTGTGTTCCCGGAGCGCAGTGCGCATGCGCTCGAGCGTGGCGCGGTGCGCGGGCACGCTGACGAGGTTGGTCACGTTGTCCGGGTCGGTTTCGAGATCGTAGAGTTCCTCGCTCGGCTTGGTGCCCCAAAATTGGGCGCTGGCGGCGGTGAGTTTCCCGGCCGCGGCCTCGCGGGCCCACGACTGGTAGCCGCGCGCTCGGAATTGATAATCCAGACGCTGGACGTAGGGGAGATCGGGGCGGAAATTGCGGATATAGAGCCAGCGACGGTCCATGACCGAGCGCATCATGTCGATGCGTTGATCCATGCGGTCGCGCGTGCTGAAGACGAATTCGTGCGGTGCCGCCTTGGCCGGACCGGCGAAGGCCCGGCCCTGCATGGTGGCGGGGATTTTCACGCCGGCGAGCGAGAGAACGGTGGGCGCGAAATCGGGGAAGCCCACGGGGTCGCTGATGCGCGAGCCGGGCGCGGCGGGGGCGAGGTGGCGCCACTTCGGCGGGTAGTAGACGATGAGCGGGACGTGCGTGCCGCTGCGTTGAAGGAAGCGTTTGCTGCGCGGCCCGACGCCGCCGTTGTCGCCGTAGTAGAAGATGATGGTGTTCTCCGCGAGACCGGCGTCGGCGAGGTCCTTGAGTTTCGCGGCGATCTGCGTGTCGAGCAGCGTCATGTAATCGTAGTGGCGGCCCCAGTCGTCGCGGATCTCGGGGGTGTCGGGCTGATACGGGGGAATGCGCACCTTGGCGCGATCGGTCGGCGGGCGGGTGAGCGGCAGCGATTGCTCGGGGAAGAGGCAGCTCTCGTGGGTCACCTCGTGGTTGAAGACGCTGAAGAACGGTTGCGTAGGATTCGGCCGTTTTTGCCAGTGGGCGCGGGGACTGCTTTCGTTCCAAGCTTCGGTGAGGCTGATGGGCGCGTTGTAGTCGGTCTTGGCGGCGTTGGACGTGTAGTAGCCGGCCTCGCGAAGCAGCGCGGGAAAGCCTTTGAGCCACGCGGGGATCTTGCCCTGCGCGCGCATGTGGTGGGCGGGGCCGGCGGTCGCGGCATACATGCCGGTGATCAAGGTGAACCGCGAAGGCGCGCAGACGGGTTGCGCGAAGCAGCGCTCGTAGAGCACGCCTTCGCGCGCGAGCCGGTCGAGCGTGGGCGTATGGGCGAGCGGATCGCCGTAGCAGCCGAGCAGCGGGTTGTTGTCCTCGCTAACGAGCCACAGAATGTTGGGGCGGTCGGGCGCCGGCTCGGCGGCGAAGCTGAAAACAGGCAGCGCGACGAGGAGGATTTTAAGGAAGGAGCGCATCGCGGGAGTGAATCAGTTTGGGGTTTTCTTTTTGGCGTTTTTCGCGCGGTCGGCATCGCGGGCGGCGGCGCGGCCGGTGAGGGGCCAGTTGGGATCGGGGGTGTGGGCGGATTTGAAGAGTGCCTCGGCGCGGGCGACGAGTTCGGGTTTTTGTGCGGCCAGGTTCTTCGATTCGGCGGGGTCGGCGGCGAGATCGTAGAGTTCGGTCGCGGCGTCGTGGCGCGGCTTCACGGCTTTCCAGTTGCCGAAGCGCACGGCCTGGATCGGGCGCTGTTCGTGGAGTTCCCAATAGAAATACTCGCGTGACGGCGCTGGACCGCCGCGGAGGAAAGAGACGAGCGAGAGGCCGTCGGGCTTGAAGCCGGCGGGGAGCTTGGCGCCGGCGAGTTCGACGGCGGTCGGCAGGAAATCCCAGAAAGCCCACGGCTCGTCGGTGTCGCGGCCGGCGGGTATCGTGCCGGGCCAGCGCGCGAGCGAGGCTTGGCGGAGCGCGCCTTCGTAGAGCCCGCGCTTATAGCCGCGGAGGCCGTTGCCCGCCTGATCGAAAAGCTTGCCGACTTCGGAGGTCGGTTCGAACGAAGAGCCGTTGTCGCCGGCGAGCATGACGAGGGTGTTTTTCTCGAGGCCGAGTTCGGAGAGCAAATCGAGCAGCTGGCCGATGTCGCGATCAAGGCGGGTGACCTGCGCGGCGTAGCTCTTCTGCGTGGTCGTCCACGGTTTGTCGGCGTAAATGCCAAGGTCGTCGATCTCGTGGCGGCCATGCGGGAGGGTGATGGCGTAGTAGAGGAAGAACGGTTGGTCCTTTCTCGCGCGCACCCATTTCAGCACGTCGGCTTGGATGAGATCTTGCGCGAACGTGGCGCCGATGCCCACACCGTCGTTGCCCGGAAGGTCGAAGCGCGCGCCGTCGCGGTAGAGAAATTTCGGGAAATAGGAATGTGCGTGGCGCTGGCAATTGTAGCCGAAGTGATGGTCGAAGCCTTTTTTCAACGGGCTGCCGGTGGTGTCGAACATCCCCATGCCCCACTTGCCCATGACGGCGGTGGCGTAGCCGGCGGTTTTTAGAATTTGCGCGACGGTGACGGTGTGGGCCGGCAGCGGGAGCTGGCCCTCGACGGGGACTTCCCAGTTGCCGCGCACGGGGGCGTGGCCGCTGTGGAGACCGGTCATCAGCGAAGTGCGGGAGGGGGCGCACACGCTGGTGCCGCAGTAGGCTTGGAGGTAGCGGGTGCCCTCGCGCGCCATGCGGTCGAGGCGCGGGGTTTGGATGAGTTTCTGGCCGTAGGCGCCGACGTCACCCTGCGCGAGGTCGTCGCTGAGGATGAAGATGATGTTGGGCTTCGCCGCCGTGGCGTGAGTGGCGGTGGCGAGGGCGAGGGAGGCGAGGAAGAAGGCAACGATGGCTTTCATGATTTTTTTTGTGCGGGAGTATCGAGAGTGGGTGGGCCGGTGAGCCAGCCTAGGGACGTGAGGAATTTATCGGTTTCGAGGAGCGTGAGGCGGTAGTGGGTGTTGCCCGCGCGGCCGTAGTTGAAGAAGCCGTGTTCTTGGCCGTCGTAGAGGTGGAGGTCGCAGCGGCCGCCGACTTTTTCGATTTCGGCTTTCATCTTTTGCGCGCTGGCGACGGTGATGTTTTTGTCGGCGCGGCCGAGAAAATGGATGGTGGGCGGGAAATCGCGGTAGAGGTTGTGCAGCGGGGAAATGGTTTTCCACTTGTCGCCCATGGCGGCTTCGACCTTGGCGAAGGCGCGGCTGCCGGGGCCGCGGTCGATCATGGAATTGAAGAGGATGAGCGCGTCGGGGCGAGTGCTGGTGGCGGTGTTCTCGCCGGGCTCGTCAAGACCGCTGAGCGTGGTGACGGCGGCGGCGAGGAAGCCGCCGGCCGAGCCGCCGGAGACGGCGATGCGTTTGGGGTCGAGGCCGAGCTCGGCGGTGTGTTGACGGACCCAGCGCATGGCGGAGAAGGCGTCCATGATCGCTTCGCGCTGGGTGGTCTGGTGGCGCGAGCGGATGCGGTATTCGACGGAAATGGCGACGAGGCCGCGGGTGGCGAGGTATTGGGCCTGGGCGTAAAAGTTGGAGGGGGCGCCGATGTTGAAGCCGCCGCCGTGGAAGAAGACGATGCCCGGGACGGGTTTCTTGGGGTCGTGGCCCGGTGGGTTGAAGATGCTGACGCTGAGCGTGACTTGGCCGACGGTTTTGTAGGGGACGATGCGGTCGGGCTTGAGGTGGGCGGCGGCATCGGCGGCGGCGGCGTCCACCTCTTCGCCGGCGCCGGTTCGGGCGGGTGCGGCGGGTTGGGCGGCGTCGGCGGAGAGTGCGAGGATGAGAAGGAGGAAAGTGGCGAGAATGCGGGAGGGCATGGGAGGAGCGCGGGGCTATTTGTCGGTGGCTTTCTTCTTGGCGCCTTTTTTGCCGGCTCCGCCGCCGGCGGGTTCGGGAGCGACGGGGAGGGGGATGAAGTCGCGCTCCAAGATCATCCATTCCTGAAGGTAGCCTTTGAGGGTGCGTTCAAGGGTGGCGATCTCGGGGCGGCCGGCGAGGTTGGTGAGTTCGGCGGGGTCGGCTTTGAGGTCGTAAAGCTCGAACATGGGGCGAGTCGGCGCGAAATAGAGGGCGGCGAATTTGGGGTCAAGTTTGCCGGCTTCATTTTGGCGGACGAGTTCCTGCCAGAACGGCTGGCCGGCGAAATCGACGGGCCAGTAGGGGAGCTGGCCCATGGCGTTGTAGATGAGCTTGTGGGTGGGGGTGACGACGACGCGGCCGAGGTCGAAGCTGGCAGAGGTGCCGGGGAGGCCGGAGGCGTGGGGGCCGCGTTGGGCGAAGAGGTGGGTGCGGGGCGTGAAGGGCGCGCCGCGAAGCAGCGGCGCGAAGCTTTGGCCGGTCATCTCGGGCGGGATGGGCAGGCCGGCGGCGGCGAGGAAGGTGGGGGCGAGGTCTTCGCCGCTGATGAGAGCGGAGGAGGCGGAGCCGGGCTTGACGACGCCGGGCCAGCGCACGAGGAGCGGCACATGGATACCGAATTCGTTGAGGGTGCCTTTGCCGCGGAACTGGGCGGCGCCGTTGTCGGCCATGAAGGCGACGAGGGTGTTCTGGGCGAGGCCGCGTTTTTCGAGCTCGGCGAGGACTTCGCCGACCCAGACGTCGAGGTGGGCGATCTCGTCGTAGTAGGCGGCGAGGTCGGCGCGGACGAGTGGCGTATCGGGGTAGTGGGCGGGGAGGGTGAGTTTGGCGGGGTCGTGTTTGACGGGGCCGCGGTTGGTGAGCGGGCGGTGAGGATCGCTGGAGCCGAGCTGGAGGAAGAAGGGTTTTTCGCGGGGCTTGAGGTCGAGGAACTCGCGGAACTGGGCGAGGCCGACGGCGTTTTCACCGCCTTGGTTCACGTAGTCGAGGCGGTCGCGGAAGGTGGTGAGTTTGTATTTCTCGAAGGTCACGCGGGACTCGGGGGTGGTGGCTGCGCCCTCGAGGTGGTAGGTGCGGCCGGCGACGCCGGTGAACCAGCCGGCGGCGCGGAGGGCTTCGGGGAAGGTTTTGATGTCGCGCGGGAGCGGAGCGGAGAAGCGCGTCATGCCGATGGCGACGGGGGAACGGCCGGTCATGAGACTGGCGCGGGACGGGACGCACTGCGGGGTGGTGACGTAGGCGCGGTCGAAGCGCAGGCCTTGGGCGGCGAGGCGGTCGAGGTGGGGCGTCTTGACGTCGGGGTGGCCGTAAGCCCCGAGGTGGGGGGCGCTGTGGTCGTCGGAGAGGATGAGGAGGATGTTGGGCTTGGGCGCGGGGGCGGGCTGGGCGAGGGTGGCCGTGGCGAACGGGAGCAGGAGGGCGAGGGAGAGGGCGAGGGAGAGGAGGGCGGGGCGCATGGGCGTGGGCAGTGGGAGGGCGGGTCGTGGGCGAGGGCGTGGCTTGGGCTCGGCTTGGGAGGGCGGGTCGGAGACCGCGCCCTACTTTTTTTAGAAGCGGAGGGTGGTGGAGAGGGTGAACTCGCGGGGGTCGGTGAAGACAAAGCGGTCGAGGGTGAGGCCGTCGCTCTTGTAGCGGCGACGCTCGATGCCGTGCTCGTCGAGGAGGTTGCGGACGTTGAGCTGGAAGCTGGCGCGGACATTTCGGCCGAGGAGTTTTCCGCGCAGCTGGTAGCGGAGCATGGCGTCGAAGCGGAGGCTGTCGTCGCCGAAAACGGTGGGGCCGTCGGTGCCGACGCCGGTGTTGTTGCCGGAGTTGATGGGCGGCACGCCCGGCGCGGTGGAGACGCGGCCGGCGAGAATGGGGCTGAGGTAGCGGCCGCCGAGGCCGGCGGACCAGCCGGTGAGGCGGGGCTGCTTGAAGGTGTAGTTGACGAAGAAATTGGCCTTGTGGGTGCGGTTGCCAAAAGCGCCCTCGAAGTCGAGGCGGCGGCCGTCGAGATCGGCCCGGTTGACGGCGATCAGGTCGGCGACGGTGGTGCCCTGCGTGCCACTGGCCCCGAGGACGTTGGCGGCGGGGTTGGCGCGGACGAGGTCGGCGACGAAGAGATCGAGTTGGTCGAAGAGGAGGGTGGTGCGTTTGTAAACGTTGGCGCGTTCCTGGAGGTTGTAGGAGTAGTTGACGATGAAACGGAGGCTGTCGCCGACGTTGGCGGTCACGCGGAATTCAATGCCCTCGTTGGCGTTGTCGATGGAGTCGGCGTTGGCGAGGGCGCGGGGGCGGAGTTCGGAGTATTTGGCGAGCTGGGCGGAGGTGTAGAGGCGGTCGGCGGTGCTCAGGTCGCCGTTGGGGTCGTCGAGGATGGAGAGAATCTGATTGTAGCGGGGGGCGAAGGCGTTGTTGACGCCCATCGAGGCCACCTGATCGGTGACCTCGGTGGTGAAATAACTCACGCGGGCGACGATGCGATCCTCGCGCAGGCTGACGGTGATGCCGGTGTCGAAGCCGCGGCCCTTGGGGGCAGGAGGCACGCCCCCATCGGCGCCGACGCGTTGGGAGAAATCGGGGAGACCGAGATTCTTGGAGCGGTTGACGAAGAAGGAGAGCCACGGGCGGGGATGGAACACGAGGCCGGCGGTGGTCGTGCTGCCGGAGAAGGAGTATTCGGTGGTGGGCGATGCGGCGTTGAAGACCTGGGTGCCGGCGGTGCCGGCCCAGATGCCGGTGGTGTCGCGCGACGGGGTGGTGCGCGTCTGGGTGAGATCGTCGCGGCGGTAGCCGAGCGTGGTGACGATGCGGCGGGACCAAAAATCGCTCTGGATGGCGAACATGAGGCTGTCGATTTTTCGGGTGCTCTTGGTGCCGCCGTTCTGGACCCAGCCGCTGGTGATCGGGGCGGTGCGTCCGGGGACGGTGGCGGTGAGTGGACCGGTGGCGAGGGGATCAGGCACACGCTGGGACGGAGCGTCGCCGAGGGTGACGTAGGCGCGGCGCCAGACGGCGTTGTTGTCGTTGGTCGGTTCGAGGTTGAAGGGAGCGCCGAGCCAGGCCTCTCGATCGGTGTAGGCGAGGCTGTCCTCGACCTGGTGTTGGGCGAGGCCGGCCATGCGGTGGTGGCCCCAGCGGCCGGCGTTTTTCTCGTAGGCGAGGGTGCCGCGGTAGTTCTCGCTTTCGGTGCGGGCGAAGCGGCGGAGCCAGAACGTCTCGAGGTAGGTGCCGCCGGAGTTGGGGTTGATGAAATTGCCGGCGCTGTCGGTGGTCGGGCGGAAGCCGGAGGGGGATTGGAGGAAGGTGGGGTTGCGGAGGAGGCTGTTGGGGTCGCCGCGGATGGAGACATTTTCGCCGCCGACGTCGTAGTTGGTCCAGGTGCCGAGCTCATGGTAGAAACCGACTTCGCCAACGAGGCCGGCGGTGAAGCGGTGCTCGGCAATGGCGGTGATGTTCTCGAAATCGTGGAGCGTGCGGCCGCCGGGGCCCGCGGCGTTGGCCTCATAGGGGACGCGGACCGGATCGCGGATCAGGCCGGGCGTGAAGGGGAGGTCGAGGGTGGTGGAGAAGGCGTTGTTGGCGTTGAGAATGAAGTTCTGGTTTTCGACGTAGACGAGGCGGTTGGCGGTGAGGGGGCGGGTGATGCCGACGGCGGTCTGGGCGGCGGTGGGGGCGACGTTGGCGACGGTGGCGAAGGTGGGGCTGCCGTTGTTCCACCAGCGGGTGATGCTGTCGACGACGGGGTAGTTGCGGCCGAGGGTGCCGCGGAGTTCGCCCTTCTCGGCGTCGAGGCGGATTTCGGTTTTGGCGAAGGGGCGGACCGTGACGGCAAGAGTCGCGGCGCGGCGGGTAGAGGCGAGGTATTCGCGCCAACTGCCCTTGTGGTCATAGAGAACGTTGAGGCGGGCGGCGAATTTGCGCGGGAGGAGCGGGAGGTTGGCGTCGAAGGTGGCGCGGCCTTGGCCGAAGGAGCCGGTCTGGAGCTGGGTCTCGGCGAAGGCGGTGCCGAACTGGGCGCGTTTGGGGGAGTTGTTGACGATACCGCCGGCGGAGCCGATGCCGAAGAGGACGGAGTTGGGGCCGCGGGAATCGTCGAGGCGCTCGGTGCTGTAGAAATCGGTGCCGAGGCGGGTCTCGAAGTAGTTGCGGGTGCTGTTGCCGAGGATGCCGCGGGAGCGGAAGTTGAAGGAATTGCCGGCGGCGGTCTGGGTGCCGCCGTTGTTCACGCGGAGGGTGTCGCCGTCGTCGATCTGGCTGTTGTTGGCGTAAACCATGGCCTGCTCGAGGTTGGTCGCGCCGATGTCGGTGAGGAATTCCTTGGTGAAAACGTCGATGATGGCGGGGGTATCCTTGAGCGACGAGTTGAGGCGGCTGCCGGCGAGGGAGCTGGTGGCGAGGTAACCGACGTCGCCGGAGGTGGAGACCTCGAACGGGGAGAGGACAACGGCGTCGTCGGGGTTGGGCGAGGACGTGGTGGCGGGCGCGGCGGAAGTGGACGAAGCGGGGGCGGGGACGCTTTGAGCGAGGAGTGGGCTGGCGGGCGGCGAGAGGAGGACGAGCGAGGCGGCAGCGCAGAGACGAAGGAGACGTGGGGGCATGGCAGGATGGGGTTTGGCGCGGACGGGGGAACTCGCGCGGGGTTGTGGTGGGAAAGAGAAATGGCACGTTTGCGGGTGAGCACAATTCCCGCGTCACACTTTCGACTGACGATTTTCCACATCGAGACGGCACGCCGCACGGGCGGGGCGTCCGTGCCCCCTGAGGGCGACGAGCTGACGAGCGGGAAGCTGGGTGGCGCTAGCGGGCGAGCTTGAGGTAAGCCTCGGCGTAGCGGCGGCCGAACTCGCGGCAGGACTCGGAATCGAAATGGGTCTTGTCGCCTATGTCGGTCAGGCCCTCGGCGCTGACGAAGGCGGTGCGGGGAATCTTGGTGGGCAGTTCGCGGTGCGCGCGATCGACCTCGGTTTTAAACTCGTTCCACGGGGCACTAGCGAAGCGGCCGAGTTGGCCGACGATAAACGGGACGTTGGGCGCGCGGAGTTCGGCGCGGAAGCGGGCGATGAGGGCGTGGAGTTTGGTGGCGTAGGCGGGAGCGAGTTCGCGGTTGGAGTCGGACTCGCCTTGGTGCCAGAGGATGCCCTTGAGCGTGCCGGCGGGGAGCGCGAGTTGCGCGCGGCGGAGGGCGTCGTCCCACGGGTGGCTCTGGGTGGGTTGATAGTAATAGCCGGGAGTCCATGCGTCGATGGGCGAGCCGCCGACGGCGCAGGGGATCAGGCCGATGGTGACGCCGGGGGTGGCGGCAGCGATGGCCTCGGCGAACGAGCGACCGGGGCCGACGCCGGCGGAGGGTTTGTCGAAGTGGAGCGGATCGACGGCGGCGACCCAGGCGCCGGATTTATCGAGCATGAGGACGCGCGGGCGCGGGAGTTTATCGGCGGGTGCGACGACACCGCGGCCGGCCATGTTGGATTGGCCGACGAGGAGGAAGAGATGGAAGTTTTCTTTCGGCGGAAGAGCGGGGGCCGCTGCTTGGGCGCTGGGGAAGAGGGAGAAAGAAAACAGGCAGCAAAAGAGAGAGAAGATGAGGGAGCGGCGCATTTTGGGTGGGAATGGGTTCCCGGTTTCGGGGCTCGGGTGAGGGGTCTAGAGCTGAGGCTTTGGTGGAGGGGGAGGGGTTGGCAAGCGAAGGGACGGGCCGCGACTCGGTAAACATTGGCTACGCGGTGATACTTCGGGCGAGGACGGCGGTGGTGCCAGTTTGATGTTGTAAACTTGGAAGCCGACGGGGTCGATTTAGCCGACGGTGCGGAGATTTGGGACGAACCAAGTCGAGGTCATCGTCGCCCCGGAGTCTTGGCTGATGCAGCCAGAAATTGCGTGCGCTTGCGATAGCTGGTTCATTCGCTCAACTTCGAGCCATGAACGAACTGGTTTTCACGGTCACGCAAGAGGGAGACGGTGGGTTTGTGGCCGAGGCGCTCGGAGAAAGCATATTCACCCAAGCCGATTCGTGGGACGAGCTCCGTCGCAACGTGCGTGAAGCGGTCGCGGCATTTTATTTTGACCGCCCTGCCCCGACTCGCGTGCGCCTGCACCTCGTCCGCGACGAAGTGCTCGCATGAAATTGCCGCGCGACCTTTACGGCCGCGAGCTGGCGGCGGCGTTGTGCCGGCACTGGGATTATCGGCAGGTAAATCAAATGGGCAGCCACATCATCTTGCAGACCGACGCGCCTGGGCATCACCGTCTTTCGGTGCCGGATCACAAACCTCTGCGCATCGGCACGCTCAATAGCATCCTTCGCGATGTTGCCGCCGCCAAGCATACGACGCGCGAGGCAATTCTTTCGTCGGTTTGAGAACATCGGCCGAATTGTTTCTCGGGCCGTTTGTCGTGACGTTTTCTTTTTCAGTTTGAGTCATACCTGTCCGGCGAGGGACCGGATTTTTGGCGGGACAAACGGATTTCCTTCCCGACTAGTCGGCGGTGAATTTGCGCCAGGCAGCCATGCTGCGGGCGAGGGCTTCGCGGGGTTCTAGCTTGATGTTGAAACCTTGGAAGCCGACGGGGCCGGTGTAGCCGACGGTGCGGAGCGTGCGCATGAAGGCGGCAAGGTCGAAGGTGCCGGCGTCGAGCGGCTGGATGAGACGGTCCCAGCCCATCGCCTTCGTGTCGCCCGTGTCGGCGCCGCTGATCGTGACAAATATCAGCCGCGGCAGGGCGGCGCGGAGAACCGGCTCGGGGTCGCGCTCGGTGCCTTCGACTTTGAGCCAGTGGCAGAGGTTGAAGGTGACGCCGACATCGGGGCGATTGAGTTGGTCGGCGAGGCGCTGGGCGTCTTCGACGCGGGCCAACCAGAACGCCGTGTGCGGGTAGAGCGCGACGCGGACACCGTTGGCATGGGCGACTTCGGCGATGGCGCGGAGCTGGGTGAGGACGTAGGCGTCGGCTTCGGGGGACGAGATCGGGTAGAGTGTGCCGTCGGCCCGGGCGACCTTGTTGATGGCGAGCCAGAGGGCGACGTCTTGGCCGCGCATCGCGGTGAGCCAGCGGCGGAGCGCGTCGTTGGGCGCGGGTTGGGCGGGGTTGAGATCTAGGACGTGGTAGCCGTTGAAAAACTTCAGGCCGCGGGCCTTGATCGCGGGGAGCATCGTCTCGTCGGGCACGCGCCCGCCGAAGCCGTCGTAGCCGAGTTCTTTGAGCATCGCGGGGGCGATGTCGGGGCCGCCGCGCGCGATGTTGTCCATCGCGAAGAATGGATTGGCGGCGAAGGCGGACGAGGCGAGGGCGGCGAGGAGGAGTGCTAGGCGGATCATGCGAGGATGGCTTTGACAACTTCGCCGTGGACGTCGGTGAGGCGGTATTGGCGGCCTTGGAATTTAAACGTGAGGCGGGTGTGGTCGATGCCGAGGCAGTGCATGATCGTCGCCTGCAGGTCGTGGATGTGCACGGGATTTTCGACGACGTTGAAACCGAAGTCGTCGGTGGTGCCGTGGGTCATGCCGCCCTTGATGCCGCCGCCGGCCATCCAGATCGAGAAGGCTTTGCCGTGGTGGTCGCGGCCGTATTTGTCGCGGTTGGCGTCGCCTTGCGCGTAAGGCGTGCGGCCGAATTCACCGCCCCAGATGACGAGGGTCTCGTCCAGGAGGCCGCGTTGCTTGAGGTCTTTCACGAGGGCGGCGCTGGCTTGGTCGACGTCGGCCGCGAGGCGCGGGAGGTGTTCTTGGAGGCCGCCGTGGTGATCCCAGTCGCGGTGATAGAGCTGGATGAAACGCACGCCGCGCTCGGCGAGACGGCGGGCGAGCAGGCAGTTCCGGGCGAAGGAGCCGGGCTCGTTCACGTCGGCGCCGTAGCTCTCGAGGGTGGCGTTGGTCTCGCCGGAAAGTTCCATGAGCTCGGGGACGCTGCGCTGCATGCGGTAGGCCATTTCGAACTGGCCAATGCGGGTCTCGATCTCGGGGTCGCCGCTGGCGGCGAGTTGCTGGCGGTTGAGATCGGCTATGCCTTCGAGCATGAGGCGGCGGCGCTCACGGGTGAGGCCGGGCGGGTCGTTGAGGTAGAGGACGGGTTCGCCGCCGGCGCGGAATTGCACGCCTTGGTGTTGGCTCGGGAGGAAGCCGCTGCCCCAGAGACGAGCGAGCAGGCCTTGGCCGGCGCGGGCTTTGTTGACCGACAGCATCACCACGAAGGACGGGAGATTTTCGTTGAGGCGGCCGAGGCCGTAGTCGGTCCACGCGCCCATGCTGGGGCGGCCGGGGAGCTGGCTGCCGCTCTGGAAAAACGTGATGGCGGGATCGTGGTTGATCGCCTCGGTGTGCATCGAGCGGATGACGCAGATCTCGTCGGCGATGTCGCGGGTGCGGGGCAGGAGGTCGCTGATGACGGTGCCGCTTTTGCCGCCGCGTTTGAAGTCCCACTTGCTGGGCTGGACGGCGAGGCGGGACTGCGAGGCGACCATGCCGGTGATGCGTTGGCCGCGGCGGACGGAGTCGGGGAGGTCTTCGTTGAAGCGCTGGCGAAGGACGGGTTTGTCGTCGAGAAGGTCGAGGTGGGAAGGACCGCCGGATTGAAAGAGGCAGATGACGCGTTTGGCTTTCGGGGCGAAGTGAGGGAGGCCGGGGAGGGCGCCGTTGACGCTGGAGGAAGAGGGAGAGAAAGAGAGAGGGAGAGAGGGAGAGAGAGACGCGGCGAAGGCGTCGCGGCCGAGGAGTTGGGCGAGGGCGGCGGTGCCGAGGCCGAGGCCGGTCTTGGTGAGGAATTCGCGCCGGGAGTGGAACTGTTGGTAGTTGTGGCAGGACATGGGGGTCAGTTCTTCGTGATCGTTTCGTCGAGGCTGAGGATCATGTTTGCGACGGCGGTGTGGGCGGCGAGTTCGGCGGGCGGGAGGAGTGGGTCCATCGGGGAGGCGCCGATCTTCACGAAGGCGTAGGCGTCGGAGCCGTTCGCGGTGAACTCGGAGCGGAGTTGCGTGAGGGTCTTGGTGAGCACGGCTGTCTCGGTGGGCTTGGGGCGGCGGCCGGTGGCGAGGCGGAAGGCAAAGGCGACGCGGGCGGGATCGTCGGTGCCGCCCTCGCGCAACATGCGGGTGCCGAGTTGGCGGGCGGCCTCCAAGTAGCCGGGCTCGTTCCACAGCGCGAGGGCTTGCAGCGGGGTGTTGGTGCGGGCGCGGCGGACGGAACAGAACTCGCGGTCGGGCGCGTCGAACGTGGTCATCGCCGGATGCGGGATCGTGCGTTTCCAAAACGTGTAGAGGCTGCGGCGGTGGAGGTCGGCGCCGGTGCTGACGCCCCATTTGGTGCTCGGGTAGGGCGCGTCGACCACGATGCCTTCGTAGAGTTTTTCCGGTTGATAAGGATAAACGCTCGGGCCGCCGATCTGGGGCGTGAGCAGGCCGGAGACGGCGAGGGCCTGGTCGCGGATGAGCTCGGCGGGGAGGCGGACGCGGGGGCCGCGGGCGAGGAGACGGTTCTCCGGGTCGCGCGCGGTGAGCGCGGGTGTGGTCGCGCTGGATTGGCGGTAGGTGGTGGAGAGGACGATGGTTTTGAGGAGCGCTTTCGTGTTCCAACCGCCGTCGATGAAGTCGCGGGCGAGCGTGTCGAGCAGTTCGGGGTGGCTCGGCCATTCGCTTTGGTAACCGAAATCCTCGAGGGTTTTCACGAGGCCGGTGCCGAAAAGTTGCGCCCAGAAACGGTTCACGACCACGCGGGCGGTGAGCGGGTGATCGGGCTGCGTGAGCCAGCGGGCGAGGCCGAGGCGGTTGTGGGGCGCATCGGCGGGCCACGGGGTCGAGAGCAACGCCTCGGGCACGCCGGCGGTGACGGGTTCGCCGGGGGCGTTGTAGGTGCCGCGGTTCAACACGAAGGTGGGTCGCGGCTCGGGCAGTTCGTCCATGATCATGGCCGTGGGCAGGCTGCGGTGGAGGGCGAGATGCGCTTCGTGCAAAGCGGTGCGGCGCGCGGAAAGGGCGCGGGTCGGATCGGCGTCGGCAAGCAAGGTGTCGCGCAGCCAACCGAGCGTCACCGTATCGGCGGTGCCGGCGGCGGCACGGGCGGCGGCATAGGGCAGGGCCTCGGATTGAAAGCGGGCGCGGACGGCCGCGGCGTCCAGCGTGCGCGGGAAACTGCGGGCTTCGTCGAGCGCGCCGCGCCAGCGTGATCCGGCCGGGGCGTTGTCGGCCCCGAGGAGAAACTCCGCGGCCTTGGGCTCACCCGGCAGCCCGTCGAAGTGGACGTGGACCGGTTGCTCCTGCCCGTCGATGAAGCAGCGCACGCCGGCGGCGTTCTTTCCGCCCGAGTAAACCACGGCAACGTGGCGCCACTGGCCGGGACGGATCGCGGCGCCGACGGTGCGCACGACGACCGCATAGGCGGGGAAGCGTTCGCTCAGGCGGAGTTCGATCTCGCCGTCGATGAGGCGCAGTTCGCGACCGCGGCCGTAGGTGGAGTCGTCGGCGGAGCCGATGTAATTGATCGCGGAAAACAGGGCGACGTCGCGGGGATTGGCGGCGTCCGGGTTGAGCCAAAAAGCGAGGGTGAGGCCGGACTTCGCGCGGAAATCAAAAGCGGTGGCCGCAAGCTTCGGCGCGGGCTGGGCCAGATCGGGGCGCCACGCGGAACCGACTATACCCGCCGGATCGGTCTCGGTGGGGAGGAGCGCGACGCCGGGGTCCGCGGCAAGCTTGGCGCGGGCGGCGGCGAGCACCGACTCAAGGCGGGCCGGATCGGCGGGGCGCCATTGCCATGCGGAGCGGGCGGGCGCGAGTTGGGCGTCGAGGGCGGCCAGTTCGAGGGCTTGCTCGGCGAGGGCGGCTTGTTGGGCCCGGGTCGGGGCCGGAATCATCGGGACCGCGTTGGCGACGCGGCCATCTTCCCCGCGCTCGGAGGTCTGGTTGAAAAAAGCGAACAGGCGGTAGTAATCGCGTTGGGTGACCGGATCGAATTTATGGTCGTGGCATTTCGCGCACTCCATGGTGAGGCCGAGCCACGCGGTGCTGAGGGTGCGGACGCGGTCGGCGACGTATTCGACGCGGTATTCTTCCTCGATGATGCCGCCCTCGGAATTGATGACGTGGTTGCGCGCGAAGCCGGTGGCGATGCGCTGCTCGAGGGTGGGCTGCGGGAGGAGATCGCCGGCGATCTGCTCGGTGATGAAGCGGTCGTAGGGGAGATTGGCGTTGAAGGCGTCGATCACCCAGTCGCGCCAGCGCCACATGGTGCGGGACGAGTCGTTGTTGAAACCGTGGGTGTCGGCGTAGCGGGCGGCGTCGAGCCACTCGATGGCCTGACGTTCGCCGTAGTGGGGCGAGGCGAGCAGGCGGTCGACGGCGGCGGCGAAGGCGGGCTCGCCGCGTTTCTTTACGTCGGCGGTGAACGCATCGAGTTCGGCGGGGGCGGGCGGGAGGCCGGTGAGATCGAAGCTGGCGCGACGCAGCCAAGTCTCGGGTGCGGCGGCGGGGGACGGGGCGAGTTTTTCGGCGGCGAGACGGGCGAGAACGAAGGCGTCGATCGCATTTTCGATTTTGGATGCTGCCCTGTCGCTGCGCTCGGTAACTCGATTCTCGAT